>JAHBZF010000109.1 GCA_019635575.1 Pseudolabrys sp.
AGCACAATGTCGATTGCTGGCTGGTGAACTCGGGCTGGACCGGCGGCAAGTACGGCGTCGGCCGCCGCATGCCGATCAAGGCGACCCGCGCGCTGGTCACCGCGGCGCTCAACGGCTCGCTCAAGAGCGCCGACTTCCACACCGATCCTTATTTCGGCTTCTCGGTGCCGAACTCGGTGCCGGGCGTCGAGCCGCATTTGCTCAACCCGATCAAGACGTGGAAGGACAAGGCCGAGTTCGACAAGACGGCGCGCGATCTCGTGCGCATGTTCCAGGAGAACTTCACCAAGTTCGAGAAGCACGTCACGGCGGATGTGCGCGCCGCGGCGCCGGAAGTGCGAATCGCCGCCGAGTAACGCGCGACGATCGATCGAATAGGAAAGGGCGGCCTGATGGCCGCCCTTTTTCTTTGCATCGCGGGGCGTGATCTAGTTGTTGTCGGCGCCGCTGTCGGCCAGCGATGCGGCCTGCATGGTGTTGAAGCGCGACTTCTGCTCGTCCGACAAACCGGCGAAGAAATCATCGAGCGCCGGCTTCACCGTGTTGGCCGCGTCGATCATCGCTTTCAGCCGGCCCGACGCCTGCTCCAGCCGTCCGGGCGGTGTCTGCGCGATCTCGTCGGGGCAGGCGGCGCTCAGTTTGCCGACGGCGTCGCGCGTCGCCTGCTGCAGCTTCTCCAGCGCCGGGCGCTGCGCGTCGGTCGGCTTCACCGTCGCCTCGATGCTGTCGACCGGCAGATCGACCAGGCCGGGTTTCTGCTCCTTGCAGACCTTGCCGCTTGCCTCGAGGGTTTCCTGGCGCGCGGTCTTGTCATCGGTGCTCTGGCCGAGCGTCGGCCCGATCCGATTGAAGCGTGCCTTCTGCTCGTCACTCAGCGACGTATAGAACGCGTCGAGCGGCGGCCGCACGATCTCGACGGCATCGAGCGTCGCCTGCAGCCGCGCGATCACCGCGTCGAGACGGCCGGGCGGCGTCAGCGGCGCATCGGCCGGGCAGGCCGACTTGAAGGTATCGGCGGCGCGCTTCGCGGCGGTTTCGAGATCGCGCAGCAGATCTTGCTGGTTGTCGGTGAGTTTGACCGCGCGGCGGATTTGCGCGAACGGCCATGCGGTGATGCCTTGTCCCGGCGTCCGGCACGCCTGACTGGCGTTCTGCACGGCACTGCGCATTTGCGTCGTCGGCGCGCGACCACCACTCGGCGCGGCCGCATAGGCATAGTCGCCTCCGGCATAAGGACCGCCGTCGGCCCAGAACACGCCGTCGAACAAGTCGTCATAGGCGACGCCCCAGTAATCATCCTCATAGGCGTAGGGGAAGAAGGTGTAATCGAACAGATCGGAATAGGCGTAAGGCCAGTACGTCGCGCCGATCCAGGCGACGAACGCGGCGCGGCGTCCGCGATGCCACGAATGGCGCGGGACGGCGAAGCGGTTGAACGCGCTCGCATTGGCCCGCGCGAGACGTGCGCCGTTGGCGTTTTGCCCGAGCAGTGCCTGGCGTCCTTGCGCGAACCGTCCTCGCGCAAAACGCCCCGTCGCAAGGCCCTGACGGATGGCAGGATTGCTGATGCGCGCTGCATTGTTCGGTCTCGCATTCGGCCGCAGGGCATTGCCGTTGGCGATGCCGGCGGCACCGTTCTGACGCTGCTGGGCGCGCAGCGCCCGCTGCTGGCGGATATCCTGCAAACGTTGCGCGCGCTGGGCCGGCGGCAAGGCGCGGAGCGTGCGGTTCTCCTGCCGCTGCAGGCGGCGTTCGGCGCGATTCTGCTGCTGCAGCAGACGTTGCTGCTGGCGCGTTGCATTCGGTTGTGCCGCCGGGTTTTGCCGGAATGCGGATGCTGGCGGACGCATCGCTGGCCGCGCTGCCGGTGCGGGACGCGCGAAAGACGGGCGCTGGCGCAGCATCGGCGCGGGATGCGGGACTTGTCGCGCGGCGGGTGCCTGTCGGAAGGCAGGAGCTTGCCGGAAGGCCGGCGCGGGGCGCGCCATCGGCGCCGGACGAAATGCGGGTGCGGGCCGTGCTGCGGGAGCCGCTCTGAAAGCAGGCGCCGGGCGTGCGGCGGGCGCGGGACGTGCAGCCGGCGCGGCGCCGGGCGCGCGTTTGAATATGCTTTGCGCCTGCGCTGGTAACGCCGCCGCTGCAAGAGCGACGCAGCCTGCGACAATGACGCCGCACCATCCTGTCGGCCGGTCCATCATGATCCAAATCCCGTCATTCCCAATCCCCGCCAAGCCCTACCGTGACGCCGGCCGTGTCGCGACCGCACGATTGTTAATGCGACATGGGGTGTTCGGTTCGGCGACACCAGCGGCAAAGCCATCTCTGGCGCGCAAATGTGATGGAACATGAATGTCCGGTCACGGCCGGGATTGTCGCGGCGCGGGATGCGCTATCTGGTCGCGGCGCCGAACGGCCCCCGACCAAAAGCGAATGCAGCATCAGCTTCGGTGGCGCGTGTGGTTTCTGATATAGTCCGCGGCCATGAACAGACCCGAGAAAATTGCCGGCGTTGCCGCCGGCGTGATGCGCATCATCGGCATGGCCGGCTGGAGCGGCTCCGGCAAGACCACGTTGATCACGCGGCTGATTCCGCTGCTGACGGCGCGGGGCCTCAAGGTCTCGACGGTCAAGCACGCCCATCACGGCTTCGACCTCGACAAGCCGGGCAAGGATTCCTTCATGCATCGCGAGGCGGGCGCCGCCGAAGTGCTGATCTCGTCGGGCAAGCGCTTCGCGCTGCTGCACGAGCTGCGCGACGAGGCGGAATGGGACTTGCCTCAACTGCTCGGCAAGCTGACGCCGGTCGATCTGGTTCTGGTCGAAGGCTTCAAACGCGACCCGTTCCCGAAGATCGAGATTCATCGCACTGCCAACGGCAAGCCGCTGCTGCAGCCGGAGGACCCGCATATCATCGCCATCGCCTCGGATATCGCGTTGCCGGATGCGCCGGTGCCGGTGGTCGATCTCGACGACATCGCCGCCATCGCCGATCTGCTGCTCGCGCGCGCGATCCCGGTGGCGTCGGCGGTGGCGCGGATGCGGGACGCCTGAATGGCGCAACTGACCGACGATTGCTTCGCGTTCTCCGGTCCGTTGATGCCGCTCGAAGAGGCGGAGCGGCTGATCCGCGAGCGGGTGTCGCCGATCGCGGAAACCGAAACCGTGGCGCTGATCGAAGCGCGCGATCGCGTGATCGCCGCCGATGTGCGCGCGCCGGTCTCGTTGCCGCCGTTCGACAATTCGGCGGTGGACGGTTACGCGGTGCGCCATGCCGACCTCGCTGCCGACGCTGAGACCGCGCTGACCGTGACGGAGCGTGTGCTCGCCGGCCATGGCAGCGCCGTTACACTTGCGCCGGGCGCGGCGGTACGCATCTTCACCGGCGCGCCGATGCCGGCCGGCGCCGATACGGTGTTCATGCAGGAAGATGTGCGCGTCGACGGTGCGCGCGTGGTCGTGCCGCCCGGTCTCAAGCTGGGAGCGAACCTGCGGCTCGCCGGGGAAGACATTGCCTCGGGCGAGGTGGCGCTTCCGGCAGGCACCATGCTCGGCGCGCAGCACATCGCGCTGGCCGCGGCCGTCGGTCTGACGTCGTTGCCGGTGCGGCGCCGGCTGCGCGTTGCGATCTTCTCCACCGGCGACGAGGTGGTCGAACCCGGCGCCGCGCGCGGCCCGGCGGCGATCTTCGATGCCAACCGTTACCTGTTGCGGGAAATGCTGGCGCGGTTCGGCTGCACCGTCAGCGATCTCGGCATTCTGCGCGACGATCCCGCCGTGCTCGCTGCGGCGCTGCGCGAGGCTGCCTCGCGGCACGATCTCGTGCTTACCTCGGGCGGCGTGTCGACCGGCGAGGCCGATCACATGCGCGACGCGCTTGGCGGCGTCGGCGCGCTGACATTCTGGCGGCTCGGCATCAAGCCGGGGCGACCGGTGGCGATGGGCATCATTCAATCTGCCGGTGGCCAGCAGGCGGCGTTCGTCGGCCTGCCGGGTAATCCGGTGGCCGCGTTCGTCACCTTTGCCCGCGTGGTGCGGCCGTTGCTGCTGCAACTCGCCGGTGCGCAAAGCCCAGCGCCTGAGCCGATGCCGGTGGTCGCTGCTTTTTCCTATCGCAAGAAGAAAGGCCGCCGCGAATATGTGCGGGTGTCGCTGCGCCGCCGTGCCGACGGCGACCACGATGCCGTCAAGCATCCGCAGGATGGCGCCGGCATCATCACGTCGCTGACGCAGACCGATGGCCTGCTGGAATTGCCCGACGAGATGACCGAACTCAAGCCGGGGATGCGCGTCGGCTTTCTGTCTTACGCCGCTCTGTTGGGCTGATTCCGATCAGGCGTCGGGATATTGCGCGGCCAGCGCATTGGCGCGCGCGGCATCGTCCGGCGTATTGACGTTGAAGAACGGATCGACCGGCTTGTCCGGCCAGTCGGCGATGGCGATGCCGTGCCGCGCGGTCCACACCTCGATCTTGCGCAAATCCTCGTCCACCAGTGCCCGGCGCAGATCGTCGCGCAACGTCACCGGCCACAGGCCGACGACGGGATGGCGCCATGCGCCGGAGCGCGCGCAGGCGAGCGGCAGGTCGTCGCTGATGCGCGCCGCATGCAGCCGGCCAACCAGATCGCGCGGCAGGAACGGGCAGTCGCCGGGGACGCTCGCGATATACGTGATGTCCGGCTTGTTCGCCGCCGCCCAGTCGAGGCCGGCGAGGACGCCGGCAAGCGGTCCCGCAAAACCCGGCACGCTGTCGGCGATCACCGGCAGGCCGGTCGCGGCAAATCGCGCCGGATCGCCATTGGCATTGATGATGATGCCGGCGGTCTGCAATCGCAGACGTTCCAGCACGCGATCGAGGATCGACGTGCCGCCGATCGCGATCATCGCCTTGTCGCCGCCGCCCATGCGGCGCGCGAGGCCGCCGGCGAGCACGAGGCCGAGCGTTCCTGCGGCTTCGGTCATTGCGGCATTCCACCCGACACGGCGATCACATCAGTCCTCATGCGCCGCCGCCTTGCGTCGGTGCCTGCTGCTTTCTTCCTCGACATAATCGAGATCCTGGTCGAACACGATCCGCTCCTCGCCGGCAAGGGCGATGAAGCGTTTGCCGCGCATCCGGCCGATCAGCGTGAGATTGGCCTTGCGCGCCAGTTCGACGCCCCAGGCGGTGAAGCCGGAGCGAGACACCAGGATCGGGATGCCCATGCGCACGGTCTTGAGCACCATCTCGGAGGTCAGCCGGCCGGTGGTGTAGAAAATCTTGTCGCCGGCGGCGACGTTCTCGCGGAACATCCATCCGGCGATCTTGTCGACCGCGTTATGGCGGCCGACGTCTTCCATATAAACAAGCGGACGGTCTTCCTGCGCCAGTACGCAGCCATGGATCGCGCCGGCTTCGAGATAGAGCGACGGCGTGGTGTTGATCACGTGCGCGAGCCGATAGAGCCACGAGGTTTTCAGCGGCGTCGCCGGCAGCGACACATTGTCGAGCGACTGCATTAGGTCGCCGAACACGGTGCCCTGTGCGCAGCCGGAGGTCTGCACCTTCTTCTTGAGCTTCTTCTCGTAATTGGTCTTGCGCTGCGTGCGGACCACGACGACGGCGAGGTCCTCGTCGTAATCGACACCGGTGACGACGTCGTCCGGCAGCAGCATGTGCTGGTTGAGCAGGTAGCCGATCGCCAGATAGTCGGGATAGTCGCCGATCGTCATCGCGGTGACGATCTCCTGACTGTTGAGATAGATCGTCAGCGGCCGCTCGACCGTCACCGAGGTTTCGATCCGCGCGCCGGTCTGGTCGATGCCGGTGACGCGCTCGGTCAGGCGTCGATCCTGCGGATCGGGCCGGATGATGTAGCTGTCCGGCAGGCTGGTGGTTTTCGGGTCGATCATGCGCCGACCTCTAACACGTTCATTCCGCCGGGGCGACCGCGATGGTCACACTCGGCATTTCGACGCCGCCGAACTGCAGCACCAGCGGCGCGGCGGTGAGTTCGACACGGATCGCGCGCCGCACCGCCGGGCAATCGCGGCGCATATGGCTCGCCTTCTTCTTGAGATAGTGACCGTCCTGGATGATGTCCACCAGCCCGTCCTCGGACAGGGTGATCTGGTACAGCCCGCCGCGCGGCAGAGCGCCGAAGCTGATCGAACCGCCATAGCCGTTGTCGTTGCGGGACTTGCGTTCGAGCGGCATCACCAGCGTCGCGTCGTTGTCGGCGTCGAGATCGAGGGTGAAGGCGTTGTCCGGGGGTGTCTCGCGCTTCGCGCCGGAATCGTAGGTCGGCAGATTGCCGCCGCCGAACCATTGCAATTCGCGGGTCAGCGGCCAGCCGAACTTGCCGCAGCCGCCTTTGGGCTGGTTGTAGTCGTAGACCGGTTTGCGCGAGCGCGCGTCCGCCGACGACCCGACGGACAGCAACGCGAGACCGCTTAAAGCAACGATGAAACAGCGCCCGGCCAGCATGGCCCGACCCTAATCCGGAATCGCCCGTGGCGGAAGCGTCACCGCGCCGGGGAGGAACGCCGTGTTGTGCTTATCGTAAATCTCCTCGACCGGCGCGCCGTAAAGCCGCTCCAGCTCCGGCCGGGTCAGCACGTCGCGCACCGTGCCTTCGCCGATGCGCTTTCCGTCGCGCAGCAGCAGCGCGCGGTCGGCGATCCGCAGCGCGTGGTTGGGGTCGTGGGTGGTGAACAGCACGCCGAGGCCGGCCGCCGCGAGCGCGCGGATTTCCGCCATTACCTTGCCCTGGTTGCCGAAGTCGAGGCTCGCGGTCGGCTCGTCGAGGACGATGAAGGCGGGTTCCTGCGCCAGCGCGCGCGCCAGCAGGACGAGTTGCCGCTCGCCGCCGGAGATCATCGTATAGGGTCGCGTCGCCAGATGTTCGATGCCGAGCCGTTGCAACGCGGCGGCCGCCACCGCGCGGTCGCGCGTGCCGGGCCGACTGAACATCGTGCCGTGCGCGGTACGGCCCATCAGCACCACGGATTCGACCGGGAAGGCGAAGGTCGCAATATGCGTCTGCGGCACGTAGGCGATGGCGCGCGCCCGCTCGCGGATCGAGCGCGTCGACAGGATCTGTCCGTCGAGGCGCACCTCGCCCGCTTTCGGCGGGATCAGGCCGAGCAATGTTTTCAGGAGTGTTGTCTTGCCGCCGCCGTTCGGCCCGAGCAGAGCAAGCACGCTGCCGGTCGCCACGGACACGTCGATATCGGTGCCGACGACGCGGTCGGTATAGCCGATGGTGAGATCGTGTCCGGAGAGGATCATCACGACCACGTATTCTGCACGCGCGCGAGCAGCCAGATGAAGAACGGCGTGCCGATCACGGCAGTGAGGATGCCGAGCGGCACTTCCACCGGCGCGATGGTGCGGGCCAGCGTATCGATCAGCAGCAGATAGCCGGCGCCGAGAATGGTCGAGGCGGGTATGAGCCGCGCGAAATCGGGGCCGACCAGCGCACGGGCGAGATGCGGCACGACCAGGCCGACCCAGCCGACAATGCCGGCGACCGCGACGCTGGCGGACGTGGTCAGGGTCGCTGCGGCGACGATGGCGATGCGCAGCGGCCCGGTGGCGATGCCGAGCGCGCGCGCTTCCTCGTCCGGCAGCGACATCGCATTCATGCGCCAGCGCAGCGCGAACAGCACGAGTGCGCCGGCGGCAACCGGCGCGATCACCGGCACGAGGTCGGCGGCATGCGCGGCGGCGAGGCTGCCGAGCAGCCAGAACGTCATCGCCGGCAACTGGTTGTAGGGGTCGGCGAGATATTTGAGCAGGCCGACGCCGGCGCCGAGCAGCGAGCCGATCACCACGCCGGTGAGGACCAGCACCAGGATCGGATCGCGCGAGCGCACCGCGGAGCCGACTGCGTAGACCGCGCCGACGGCGATCAGTCCACCGACGAACGCGAGCGCCTGGATCGCGAATACGCCGAGCGAGAGGAAGATGCCGAACACGGCGCCGAGCGCCGCGCCGGACGACGCGCCGAGAATATCCGGCGACACCAGCGGATTGCGGAACAGGCCTTGAAACGCCGTGCCGGCGACGGCGAGTGCCGCGCCGACGACCACGGCAGCGAGGACACGCGGTCCGCGGATTTGCCAAATCACCGTCTCGACCGCCGGCGCGAGACCGGACGGCTCGCCGGTGAGTTTGCCGAGCAGCGAGCGCAGCAGATCGATCACGCTCACCGGATAACGGCCGACGCTGAAGGCGACGACGATGCCGAGCAGCAACACGCCGGTCGCGATCAGAAATCCCGGAAGCGCGGAGCGGGTCATGAGGAGCGTCTGCCGGCGGCTGTCAGGGGTTGTTGTTCAGCAGTTGCGCGATCTGCGCGTCGGTCGGGGTGACATGATAGAATTTCGTATAGAAGTCGCGTGCCAGCACCGCCATGTCTTCCGGGAAGCGTTGCGGATAGAGCAGTTTGGCGAGCCACCACAGCCCGATCAAGCGGTTTGCCGCCGGCGGAAAATCGATCCAGCCGAACGGCAGCATGGGCGACAGATGCACGCGGCCTTCACGCACGGCGCGAACCGAAGCCCAGGCCGGATCCTTGCGTACGCTCGCCGCGAAATCGCGCTCGATGGTGACGATGACGTCGGGGTCCCACGCCAGCACCTGTTCGAGCGAGACATTGACCAGCCCGGCCGGCAATCCTTCCGCTGCGTTGCGCGCCAGCAGTTCGGCGGTCTCGACATTGATCGAGCCGCGTCCGCCGGTCTGCAGGCCGCGCGGCCCGCGTGCGTAGTAAAGCCGCGGCCGATCCTCGCGCACGATATTGGCAATGCGCTCGGTGATGACCGTCAGCGTCATGTTGCAATAATCGGCGAAGTCGTCGCCGTCGCGGTCCCGGTGCAGCAACCGGCCGAGCAGCTTGTAGCTGTCGGGCATGAAGACGAAACGGCCGTCGAGCAGCGCATAGGGAATGCCGGTCTGCTGCTGCACGCGCTCGGCCAGCGATACATAGGTCTCACTGGTGGAGCCGATGTCGACGATCAAATCAGGCTTGGCGTTCAACACCACTTCGAGATTGGCGGTGTTGCCGCGCCCGGTGATGCGCCCCAGTTCCGGGCGCGCACACACGTCCGGCAGCATGAAGGCGCATTCCTCGGCGCGGTTGGCGCGCGGCCAGCCGAGGAGCAGGTCGGGCGCCAGCGTATAGAGCATGATCGCCGCCGGTGGTCCGGCGGGAAAGACGCGCCGGACCGTGGCCGGAATCTCGACCGTTCGGCCCGCCGCATCCTTGATCGTCGCCGCCCGCGCGGCGCGCGGCAGCGCCGGAGCCAGCAAGGCCGCGGACAGTCCCGCGGAAACACGGCGGCGCGTCAGCATCGGAGGGCTCCGTCTGGGAGTGATGACGGAGTCTAGTCCAGACCGATCATCACGTCGCTGGCCTTGATCACCGCATAGGCTTCCTGGCCCGTCGCGAGCTTCAACTCGTCGACCGCTTCATTGGTGATCGCGGCAGTGATGGTCTGGCCGCCGACATCGATCTTCACATGCGACGTGGTGGCTCCCTTGGTGACCGACACGACCTTTCCTTTCAGGCGGTTGCGAGCGCTGATCTTCATGGTTGTTCTCCTTCGTGGGTGAGGCCGGGAGCGGCGAAGCCATGCCGCGCAAGAATTGTTTGTCCGGTTTCGGACAAAATAAAGAAGGCGAGTTGGTGAGCCGCGACCGGCGCGCCGGTCAGAACCGTCAGGCCAAAATCGGCGCCGATCGCAAGACTATCCGGCAGCGCAACGATCTGCTGGCCGGGGTTGTCAGCGACGGCAATCATCGCGTTGGTGCGGTAGGTGAGGAAAATATCGGCGCGGCCTTCCGCCACATGCCAGCCATAGACGTTGCGGCCCACGGGCGGCGTTGCGCTGTCCGCCGCGCCGGTCAGACGTTTTGCCTTGCGCTCCAGAATAGCCGTTGTGCCCGGATGAGCGGAGTCGGCGCGTTTGAAGGCGGCAAAGGCATAGTCGCCGGACGGATCGGCGTTCGGCGTGGAGGTACCGACCGAAATCCGCGGATCGACCAGGCAGTCGAACAATGTCGCCGGTGTCACGGTGAGTCCGGGCCGCACCAGCGCACACAGTTCATTGCGGGCGAACAAAGCGACCGGTCCGCTCCGCCTGGCTGAGGCAAGTGCGCGCGGGTGCTCCATATTCGCCGACGCGAAGACATGCGCCGGCGTGCCGGACATAATCGCGTCCTTCAACGTGCCGGACGGACGGAATGCCGCGCGCACCGTGTGGCCGGTGCCGGCCTCGAATGCCGCCGTCACGTCGGTCAGCGCCGCGCGCAGGCTGCCGGCGGCATGGAGGATAACGGTGTCGGCAGCCACTTGGTCGCTCATGCGTTCGGGTCGCTGGCGTTCGGATAGAACAGCTGCTCGCCGTTGATCTTGTAATCGGCGATCGCTTTCTGTCCTTCCGGCGAGATCAGCCAGTCGATGAACTGCTGGCCGAGGTCTTTTTTCACCGTGGCGTGCTTCGCCGGATTGACCAGCATCACGCCATATTGGTTGAACAGGCGCTTGTCGCCCTCGACGACGATGCCGAGGTCGCCGCGATTCTTGAACGAAAGCCACGTGCCACGATCGGACAGCACATAGGCGTTCGACGCGGACGCGGTGTTGAGCGCGGCACCCATGCCCTGGCCGATATCGCGATACCACGGGCCGAGCTGCTTGCTCTCTTTCTCCTTGGCGATGTCGATCCCGGCGACTTTCCAGAGGTTCAGTTCGGCCACATGCGTGCCGGAGCGGTCGCCGCGCGAGATGAACGGCGCGGCCTTCTCCTTGATGGTGGTCAGCGCCTTGACGATATCCTTGCCGCCTTTGATCCCGGCGGGATCGCTTTTCGGTCCGATCAGGACGAAGTCGTTGTACATGACCGGATAACGCTTCACGCCGAAGCCTTCATCGAGGAATTTCTGCTCGGCGGATTTGGCATGCACGAACACCACGTCGGCGTCGCCACGTCGCGCGGTGTCGAGCGCCTGGCCGGTCCCTTGCGCGACGACTTTCACGTCGATCCCGGTTTTCTGTTTGAACAGCGGCAGGATATGGCCGAACAGGCCGGAATCCTGCGTCGATGTCGTCGAGGCGACGACGATGGATTTGTCCTGTGCCAGCGCGGGTGCGGGCGACAGCGGCGCGAGCGCGGCAAATCCGGCGAGCGCGAGCAGAAGACGGCGTGTGGGATACATGGAATCCTCCGTGGTCAGATCAGCAGATCGCCGGCGATGAATGTCTTGGCCTCGCCGGTTTGGGGTGAATGAAAGAAAGCGTCGGTTGCCGCGCGCTCGACGATGCGGCCGCGATGGATCAGCACCACGTCGCCGGCGAGCCGCCGCGCCGCGCCGAGATCGTGGGTGGTCATCACCACCTTGATGCCGCGTGCCGCGACGGCGCGGATCAGGTCCTCGATGTTTTTACTGGCGGCGGGATCGAGGCTCGCGGTCGGCTCGTCGAGCAGCAGCACGGCAGGATCGCGCGCCAGCGCGCGGGCAAGCGCCAGCCGCTGCTGTTCGCCACCGGACAGGCGCCGGGCGGGCCGGTCCGCCATGGTCGCGAGGCCGACCAGCGCCAGCAGATCGGCGATGCGCGCGTCGTGCTGCGCGCGCGGCACATTGGCGGCGCGCAGCGCATAGCGCAGATTGCCGGCGACGCTGCGCCGGAGCATCACCGGACGCTGGAACACCAGCGCGCGCTTGACCGGCGCCACATCGATGCGGCCGCCATAGGTGACCCGACCTAGCGTCGGCGCGATCAGGCCCATGGCGGCGCGCAGCAGCGTGGTCTTGCCGGAGCCGTTCGGGCCGATGATAGCGGTGGGCGGCCCCGCCTCGATTGCCAGCGAGACGTGATCGAGGATCGTCACGCCGCCGGCGGAAATGCTGACGTCCTCGAACGCGATCGGCAGTTCGCTGTCGGGGCTGCGCATCGTCACCCCGCGATCGCTTCGCCGGTGCGGCGTACGGCCCAGGCCAGCGCGTTGATGATAACGACGATGGCGATCAGGATTCCACCGAGACCGATCGCCAGCGGCAGGTCGCCCTTCGACGTTTCCAGCGCGATGGCTGTTGTCATCGTCCGGGTGAAGCCGTCGATATTGCCGCCGACGATGATGATCGCGCCGACTTCCGCGGCGGCGCGACCGAAGCCGGCGAGCAGGATGGTGACGAGGCTGAAACGGGCATCGCGGATCAGCGTCAGCACGCGGCCGAACGGGCCGATATTCATCGCCGTGAGTTCGTCACGGTATTCGATCCACAGATCCTCGATGGTCTGGCGCGTGAGGGCGGCGATGATCGGCGTCACCAGCAGCACCTGCGCGATGATCATCGCCTGCGGCGTGAACAGCCAGCCGAGTGCGCCAAGCGGGCCGCTGCGCGACAGCAAGAGAAAGATGACGAGGCCCGCGACCACCGGCGGCAGTCCCATCAGCGCGTTGAGCAGCACGATCACCGCCTCTCGCCCGTGAAAACGGGTCAGCGCGATCAGTGCGCCGAGCGGGATGCCGATCAGCGCGGCGATGGCGACGGCGCTGAGGCTGACCAGCAGCGACAGCCGGACGATGGCGAACAGGGCCGGGTCGCCGGTCAGCACCAGGTCGAGCGCGCTGAGGGGCGTCTCCAAGGGGGCCTCGTTGGAACCGTGTTGCAGGCAGTGTCGGCACTTGTTCAAATCGAACGAAAATGGTCAATTCTCGTATCAAGCGCAGCTTAGTGCAGGTTTATGCAGGCAGATTTATTGACGACCGACGAGGCAGCGACCTATCTGAGGTTGTCCGAACGCAAGCTCTACGACCTTGTTGCCGCCGGCGCCGTGCCGTGCAGCAAGGTGACTGGCCGCTGGTTGTTTCCGCGGGCCGCGCTCGACCGATGGGTGATGGCGGGGTTGGCCGTTCCTGCCTTCGGACAGGCTGATGCGCCGCCGATCGTCGGGGGCAGCCAGGATCCGCTGCTGGAATGGGCGCTGCGCGATAGCGGCAGCGGATTGGCCTCCTTGCCGGAAGGCAGCGAAAACGGGTTGCGGCGGCTCGGTCGCGGCGAGGTGATGATGGCCGCGATCCATCTTCACCGGATGTCCGGCGATGATGAGAACGCCAATCCGGATACCGTCGCCGTCGCTCCCGGTTTGCACGATGCCGTGGTGATCGCGTTTGTCCGCCGCGAGCAGGGCTTGCTGGTCGCGCCCGGCAATCCGCTCGGGTTGACCGATATCGCCGCAGTGGTCGGCCGCAAGGCGCGGCTGGCGCAGCGTCAGGCGGGCGCGGGCGCGCAACTGCTGTTGTTGGGCTTGTTGGCGCGGGCCGGATTGCCTGCGGACGCTCTGCCGCGCGCCGTGACCGAACACGCGACCGGCTCGGACCTTGCGCAGGCCGTGCGCTCCGGCCGCGCCGATTGCGGGATCGCGCCGCGGGCCGTGGCGGTGGCGACGGGGCTCGATTTCGTGCCGCTTGCCTGGGAGCGGTTCGATCTGGTGTTGCGCCAGCGCGACTATTTCCGCGCCGGCCCGCAGGCGCTGTTTGCCTTCATCCGCTCGGCGGCGTTCCGCGATCGGGCGCAAGAACTGGGCGGTTATGACGTGGACCAGTCGGGGGCGGTCCGGTTCGCCGCCTGACCCCGGAAAAGACCGGTTTGCGGCGTGATCCGTGGGTTGTCAGGCGGGCCGCCTTCGCTATAGTCCGCGCCGCCCGACCCGCCGCTTCGCCGGCGCGGACCGAGGGCCCTCCGGAGAGGTGGCCGAGTGGCTGAAGGCGCACGCTTGGAAAGCGTGTATACGGGAAACCGTATCGAGGGT
>JAHBZF010000011.1 GCA_019635575.1 Pseudolabrys sp.
GATCATGATCAGACCGTGCGCGGTGGTGAACACGTTGAACTGGTGCGCTTCGTGGAAGAACTGCACCCCCGGATGCATCAGCTCGGCGCGCATCGCGATCGACAGCACGCCGCCGACCACGCCGGCCATCATCGCAAACACCAAGTACATCGTGCCGATGTCCTTGTGGTTGGTCGAATAGACGAAGCGGCGCCAACCGGTCGGATGACCGTGCGCGTGATCGTCATGAGCGTCGTGGGCGTGAGATGCAGTAGCCATGATCGGATCCTCGATCGTCAAGAAGTCTGGTTATTCGGAAGCCGCGAGCGACGCCGTCTTCTGCGGAGCGTCGGTGCTCGCATACTTCTTCTTCGCCTGTTCGAGCCAGGCGTTGTATTCGCCGTCGTTCACGACACGCACGGCGATCGGCATGAAGGCGTGGTCCTTGCCGCACAGTTCCGAGCACTGGCCGTAGTACATGCCCTCGCGGGTGGCCTTGAACCAGGTCTCGTTGATGCGGCCGGGGATCGCGTCGATCTTGATGCCGAAAGACGGCACCGCGAAGGCGTGGATCACGTCGGCGCCGGTGGTGAGGACGCGCACCACCTTGTTGACCGGGACGACGATCTCGTTGTCGACGGTGAGCAGCCGCGGCTGGCCGGGCTTGAGATCCTTCTCGGCGACCATCAGCGAGTCGAACTCGAATTTCGCGTCCGGATAGCTGTAGGTCCAGAACCACTGCTTGCCGGTCGCCTTGATGGTGACCTCGGCCGGCGGGACGTTGAGCTGCAGGAACAGCAGCCGGAACGAGGGCACCGCCACGGCGGTGAGGATCAGCACCGGGACGACGGTCCAGATCACCTCGATGAAGGTGTTGTGGGTGGTGCGCGAGGGCACCGGATTGGCCTTGGCGTTGAACTTGATCAGCACAACGATCAGCAGGACCAGCACGAACAGCACGATCGCCGCGATCAGCCACAGCAGATAATCGTGGAACCAGATGATGTCGGTCATCACCGGGCTGGCCGAGCTTTGAAGCCCGAGCTGCCACGGCGTGGGATGGCCGTATTCGGCGAATGCCGCCCCACCCGCCAAAATCGTCGAAATCGCGACCGAGAGACCGATCAACCGCTTGAACAACCGCATTGTCGTGTTCGCTCCATAGAATCCGGCCGAAGCTCTTTCGGCCGGCCCCGGCGTCCCGCACTTTTCCTTGTACGGTTCAGCGCCGCTGACACGCAGGGCCACGGGCGTGGCGATGAGCGGGACATGCGGCGGGACAGGGGGAATCCCGGTTTCTCAAACCATAATTCCAGCCGTGCCGCAATGCACCTTGTTATGGGTCTAATGCGGCGGAAGGTCTTGTTTGTGGACACCGCGGCAGACCGCCCGCGCAAGGCCGGCCGGGCCGCTTCTGCACCGAAAGGCGAACCTCCGGCCCAGCCACCGCCTTATTTACAGTCAAATTGCGGGAAGCCCTGCTTGCTTGACATGCTTGCCATGCCATGGCCCAAACGGGCGTCGCAGCGGGGCGACGCAAGATTCGGACGGCTGATGCGTATTCTCCCCCTTTTTCCGCGCCTCTTCACGCTGGCGCCCCTCCTGCTCCTTGCTGTCGCGGCGCTCCCTGCCTCCGCCTTCGCGCAGGGTGCGGTGCGCTCGGTGCATCAGGAGTGGCAGATTCGCTGCGATACGCCGCCCGGTGCGCAGGCCGAGCAATGTGCCCTGATGCAGACGGTGGTCGACGAGACCCGCGCCAACGTCTCCCTCACCGTGCTGGTGCTCAAAACCGCCGACCACAAGAGCACCATGCTGCGGGTGGTCGCGCCGCTGAGCGTGCTGCTGCCGAGCGGACTCGGCCTCAAGATCGACAACAAGGATGTCGGCCGGGCCGGCTTCGTGCGCTGCCTGCCGAACGGCTGCATCGCCGAGGTGATCATGGACGATAACCTGATCAAGCAGTTACGCACCGGCACCACCGCGACCTTCATCATCTTCCAGACGCCGGAAGAAGGCATCGGCTTTCCGTTGAGCCTGAAGGGCTTCGGCGAAGGCTTCGACAAGCTGCCGTAACATGCGGGCTTGACCATGCAGGCTTGGGACGACCCGCGCATCGTCAGCGGCCTGACCACGCAACTGGCGCGGCGGCGCGCCCGCATCGCCGCCGGCGAACGCCCGATCGGCTGGAAGCTCGGGCTCGGCGCACCGGCCATGCTGGAGAAATTCGCGCTCAAGGCACCGCTGATCGGCCATCTGTTTCAGGCCGGCACGCTGGCCGCCGGCGACACCGCCTCGCTGAAGGGCTACGGCAAGCCGATCGCCGAACCGGAAATCGCCGTGACCATGGGGACCGATCTCGCCCCCGATGCCGACGCGACGACGGCGCTGGCCGCCATCCGCTCGCTGGCGCCAGCGATCGAGATCGCCGACATGACGCCGCCCCCGGCCGATATCACCGCGATCCTCGCCGACAATATCTTCCACCGCCATGTGGTGTTCGGCACCGCCTCCCGTCCCGGCGGCGACACGACGGACCTGACGGCGCGGGTGATCCGCCGCAGCGTGGAATCGGCGCGCAGCGACACGCCCGAGGCGCTGACCGGCAAGATCGTCGATCTGGTGCGCCATGTGGCCGGAACGCTGGCCGCTCATGGCGAGAAGCTCGCCGCCGGCGACGTCGTCATCTGCGGTTCGATCACGCCGCCGATCGCGCTCGAACCGGACGAGACCGAACTGACCTACTGGCTCGACCCGATCGGATCGGTGTCGGTCAAATTGTCCCGGTGAAATTGCCGTCCTGAAAATGTCACGCCACGGACCTCGCGGGAGCGATGCTCCGGTCTTATCTTGGGGGACGAACACCGGAGCACGCCCCTTATGGACACGTCGGATAAGTCCCTCTCCTCCCTGATCGATCGCGCCGGCCTCGACCGCGGCCGCGTCACCAGGCTCATCGGCCATGGCCTCGAAGGCGCCGACGACGGGGAACTGTTCCTCGAATACCGCCAGAGCGAAGCACTTGCTTACGACAACGGCCGGCTGAAGCAGGCGACCTACGACACCGCCCAGGGTTTCGGCCTGCGCGCCGTCAAGGACGACGCGGTCGGCTACGCGCATGCCTCCGACATGTCGGAAGGCGCGATCGCTCGCGCCGCCGACGCGGTGCGCGCGGTCAAGACCGGCTATGCCGGCCAGTTCGCGGCGCCCCCTACCCGTACCAATGTCCGTCTCTACGGCGACGACAATCCGCTCGGCACGCCGGCGTTCGACGCCAAGGTCGCGCTGCTGGAAACCATCGACGCCTATGCGCGCGCCAAAGACCCGCGCGTGCGGCAGGTGTCGGCCAGCATCGCCGCCACCTGGCAGGTGGTGGAGATTTTACGGCCCGACGGCGAGGCCTATCGCGACATCCGCCCGCTGGTGCGGCTCAACGTGTCGGTGGTCGTCGGCGACGGCACGCGCCAGGAAACTGGCAGCCACGGGTTCGGCGGCCGCGAGGGCTATCAGCGTTTCATCGAGACCCATGCCTGGCAGGGCGCGGTCGATGAAGCGGTGCGGCAGGCGCTGGTCAATCTCGACGCCGTCCCCGCGCCCGCCGGCGAGATGGACGTGGTGCTCGGCGCCGGCTGGCCCGGCGTGATGCTGCACGAAGCGGTCGGCCACGGCCTCGAAGGCGATTTCAACCGCAAGCAGACCTCGGCCTTCGCCGGCCTGATGGGCCAGCAGGTCGCGGCGAAAGGCGTCACCGTGGTCGACGACGGCACCATCGCCGTGCGGCGCGGCTCGCTGTCGATCGACGACGAAGGCACGCCGACCAGCCGCACCGTACTGATCGAGGACGGCATCCTGGTCGGCTACATGCAGGACCGGCAGAACGCGCGGCTGATGAACATGAAGCCGACCGGCAACGGCCGGCGCGAAAGCCACGCGCATGTGCCGATGCCGCGCATGACCAACACCTACATGCTCGACGGCGACAAGCCGCGCGAGGAGATCATCGCGTCGGTGAAGAACGGCCTCTACGCCGTGAATTTCGGCGGCGGGCAGGTCGACATCACCTCGGGCAAATATGTGTTCCAGTGCACCGAGGCGTACAAGATCGAGAACGGCAAGGTCACCGCGCCGGTGAAGGGCGCGATGCTGATCGGCAACGGCCCGACCGACCTGCATCGCATCTCGATGATCGGCAACGATTTCGCGCTCGATCCGGGCATCGGCACCTGCGGCAAGAATGGTCAGGGCGTGCCGGTCGGCGTCGGTCAGCCGTCGCTGCGTATGGATCGCATCACCGTCGGCGGCACGGCGTAACGCCGACAGACGACATGATGTTATGAGACGCTCGCGGCCACACCGCGAGCGTCTTTATTTTGAGTGGCGTTTGCAGCGCGCCCTCAGCGCACCACGCCGGAAATGCAGCAGGGCTTGGCGCGCGGGCGCGTCACACGCTCCTTGAGATAACAGCGCGGCGTGGTCGAGCCATAGCCGGGGCGCAGATAGGTCCAGGCGCGACAGCGACGGTCGGCCTCGCAACTCGCCCGGCATTGCGCCTCGGCGGCGCCGACCGCCATCTCGTAGGTTCGGTAATCGCCGCCGATCCGGTCGGTGGAATATTCCTCGGGGCCGGTGCGCGGCTCGATCACGCCCGCACCCTTGACGCCGGACGAGCAGCATTTGTCCTCGACCCGCGGCGGCACGTCATTTTTCAGCCAGCACATCGCCTGGACTGCTGCCGTACGCGGATAGGAGAAGCTCCAGGCACGGCACTTGCTGTCGCGCTCGCAGCGGGCGGAGCAGACCGCCGGATCGCCGGAGCGAACCGCGAAGCTGGTGTAATCGCCGCCGCGGCGGTCGAAGCCGGTCTGGGCATTGGCCGATCCCGGTGACAGGACCGCCAGTCCAAACAGCAGGGGTAGCAGCAGAAGGAGCAGGGACCTCATCGTCCGGACTTTGGTTTGGCGGCCCCCGTTCATATTCGGCATGTTAAAGAAGCCGACCAACCGATGCGAGTGCCGATGCCCGATGGCGCGTTGAAATTCACAGTCGCGGCGCCCCGCAGTGCCGCCCGCCTGACCGAGGCGGTCCTCGCGGTGGCCGCGACCATGCTGCTGGCGCTGCCGGCGCTGTGGAACGGCTTTCCGCTGCTGGAATATGACACCGGCGGCTACCTCGCCCGCTGGTACGAGGGCTATCTGGTGCCGAGCCGGCCGGCGCCCTATGGCCTGCTGCTCAATCTCGGCTCGCTGCTGGATTTCTGGCCGGTGGTCGCGCTGCAATGCGCGCTGACGGTGTGGGTCGTGACGCTGACGATGCGCAGCCACGGTTTGCAGCCGCGTCCCCTCACCCGGCTGGCGATCTTCATCATGCTCGCGCTCGCGACCACGCTGCCGTGGATCGCCAGCGTGCTGCTGACCGACATCTTCATCGGCCTCGCCGTGCTCGGCTTGTATCTGATGATCTTTCGCGCCGGCGATCTCGACCGGATCGAGCGCACCGCGTTGATCGTCATCATCGCGCTTGCCGCCGCCACCCACAGCGCCAGCCTGCTGCTGGTGATCGCGCTTGGCACCCTCGCCGCCGCCGGCGCTTGGCTGTGGCCGGCGCTCGTACCGCGTGCGGCATTGAAGCCGGTGACGAGCGCCATCGTGCTTGGCTTCGTCATCCTGCTCGCCGGCAATTTCGTCGTCACCAAGCGGCTTGCCTGGACGCCCGGCGGCTACGGCATCGTATTCGGACGGTTGCTGGAGGATGGCGTCGTCAACCGCTATCTCGACGACCATTGCGGCCAGCGGCAGTTCAAACTGTGCGCGGTGCGCAACACGCTGCCGCGCAACGCCGACGTATTCCTGTGGGGCGACGAGACGTTCAACCGGCTCGGCCGCTTCGACGGCCTCGGCGCGGAGATGCGCACCATCGTGCTGGAAAGCCTCGCCGACTATCCGCTGGAGAACATCTGGCTGGCGATCCGCGCCGCCGCACGGCAGACGGTCAGCGTCCGCACCGGCGAAGGCGTGCTCGATTCGATCTGGCACACTTACGGCATGATCGAGGATCACACACCGTGGAACGTGCCGGCGATGCGCGCGGCGCGGCAGCAACACGGCGTGCTGCATTTCGAGGGCATCAACCGGCTCCATGTGCCGGTGGCGCTGCTCTCGATGCTGATGCTGCTGGCGCCGCTGCTGCTGGCGCTCTGGCGACGCCGCACGGATTCGATCACGCCGCTCGCGGCCAGCGTGACGCTGGCGATTCTCGTCAATGCGGCGATCCTCGGTCCGCTGTCCAATCCGCACGACCGGTACGGCGCGCGCATCGTCTGGCTGGCACCGCTCGTCGTCGCGCTGTGGCTGACGCAACGGCGCGAGACGGAAACGGACACCGGAAAATAGACGCCCGCCGGACGGGCATCCGGCGGGCGTTGCGATCCGCGCGAGAGGGGCTTCGCGGGGATCAGCGGCCGGCGAGAGGCACCGGCCGCAAGGCTTGAGGGATCACGCCTTCGGCGACGGCGCGTCGTGAAAACCGAGGTTGAGGCGATGCCGGCGCAGTCGACGCTCGAGCGCGCGGGTGCGCAGCAGCGTGGTCGGATCGTCCCACATCGGCGCCGTGGTGGCGTCACGCACGTCGGAGCGCGTCAGACCGATATCGGCGAGCATGCGCGCGTCGAGATGCGCGAGCACGGCCGCCGCCCGGCGATTCTGCACGCCGCGCACCACGCGTTTGGCGAAGCGGAGCAGCATGGCGATCAGCACCAGCGAAGCCTGCACCACAGCGCCGAACGCAATCGGCAAAATCAGGCGCGGGGCGGCGAAACGTGAGGAAATCTGCCGCTGAGTCGATGATGTTTCGAGGCTTTGAGCAGTCATGGTTGCCTCCTGTACTGTGCTTCTGAGCCTTCCGGATTTCGGGACGCAGCCTCACCCTGGCGGACAGCCGTGTCGGCCGCCCACCCGAAAACTCCGCCCGAAATGCGCTTACGGGCATGATCTATGCGCCTGCGGGATTGATAAGTGAAACGAATGTTTTTAATCTGACTGATGAACTTCACTGATGACTTGCTGACGACCCGCAGTCCGTACCCCGCCGGGCCCTTCCCCCCGGCTCAACCGACGAGGCCGGCATGACCGCGCTGATCGACATCGACCAGCTCCGCACCTTCATCGCGATTTCCGAAACCGGCAGCTTCACCCGCGCCGCGGAGATGGTGAACAAGACCCAGTCCGCCGTTTCGATGCAGATGAAGCGGCTGGAGGAACGCATCGAGCGGCCGATCTTCGTGCGCGACGGGCGCGCGTCGAAGCTCACCGAAGACGGAATGCGGCTGCTCGATTACGCGCGCCGCATCGTCAAGCTGAACATGGAAACCATCGCCGCGTTCTCGGCCAAGGAATTGTTCGGCCGCGTGCGGCTGGGCGTCCCCGACGACTACGCCGACCGCTATCTGCCCGAGATCATGGCGCGGTTCTCGCGCGCCTATCCCGGCGTCGAACTCTCGGTAATCTGCGAGCCATCGGTCGACCTGCTCGATCGCATCGATTCGAGCGAGCTCGATCTCGCCATCGTCACCAATTGCGAGGCGCGGCGTGTCGCCGAGACATTCCGCCGCGAGCGGCTGCTGTGGGTGACATCGAACCGGCACGCCACCCACACCGAGGATCCGCTGCCGCTGGCGCTCGGCCGGCCGAGCTGTGCCTGGCGGCGTACCGCGATCGACGAGATGGAGAAAATCAACAAGCCGCACCGCATTCTCTACACCAGCTCCAATGCCGGCGCGGTCGCCGCCGCGGTGCTGGCGGGCCTTGCGGTGTCGGTGCTCGCGGAATCCGGTTTGCGGCCGGGTATGCGCGTGCTCACCGCCGCCGACGGTTTCCCGGAATTGCCATCGTGCCGGATCGGCCTCGTTCGCAATCCGCGCGAGTCGTCACCGCTCGCCGATGCACTCGCCGAGCACATCATCTCCTCGCTCGACAACCTGTCGGACGCGAGCCAGGCAGCGGAGTGAAGCGCTACAAGGCCACCGGCGTCGCGCCGAGCAACCGCACCAGATCGGCCGGCGCGATCTCGATCTGCAGGCCGCGACGGCCTCCATTAAGTAAAATGGTGGTATGCACCATCACGCTGTCATCGATAAAGACACGCGGCGGCTTGCGCTGGCCGAACGGCGAGATGCCGCCGACGCGATAGCCGGTGATGCGCTCGGCTTCCGCCGCCGGCAGCATCGCCGCATCCTTCGTGCCCGCGGCGGCGGCGAGTTTCTTCAGGCTGACCTCGCGATCCGACGGCACCAGCACGCACACCACCTGCGTACCCGCTTTCGCCATTAGCGATTTCAGGAGCCGCTCCGGCGCGATGCCGAGCGCTTCCGCCGCCTGCAGGCCGATCTTGTCCGCGTTCGGATCGTAGTCGTATTCGTGCAGGGTGAAGGCGACACCCGCCTTCTCCAGCGCCGTGGTCGCGGGTGTGCCTTTGGCCATGACGGCGCCTAGTAGGCGTATTCTTTATAAATCGGCACGATCGAGCGCTGCCACGGACCGTTGAATTTCTCGAGCAGTTCCTCGGCCGGCGTGATGCCGCGATCGTGCAAATCCTCGAGCGGCTCGAGATAGCGCGTCTCGTCCTGCCCGCCGGGATCGAAACGCTTGCGGCGCACCAGGCCGTTGCGCGACAGAGCGAGCACCTCGCCGGAAATCTCGAACAGCGTGCGGCCGCGGATCGACGCGGCGAAGCCGAGCTTCGGCACGTCGTCGCGCAATTTCTGCCGTTCCGCCGCGGTCCAGTCCTTGACGATGTCCCACGCCGCATCGAGCGAGGCCGTGTCGTACAGCACGCCGCACCACAGCGCGGCGAGCGAGGCGAGCCGCTTCCACGGGCCGCCGTCGGAGCCGCGCATCTCCAGATAACGCTTGAGCCGCACCTCGGGGAAGATCGTGCTGAGATGGTTGGCCCAGTCCGACATGGTGGCGCGTTCGTTCGGGTGGCCGGGCAGCTTGCCCGCCATCAGATCGCGGAACGACAGGCCCGACACGTCGATATACTGATCGCCGCGCTTCAAGAAATACATCGGCACGTCGAGCGCGTAGTCGGTGTACCGCTCGAAGCCCATGCCGTCCTCGAACGCGAACGGCAACATGCCGGAGCGGTCCTTGTCGGTGTCGGTCCAGATCTGCGAGCGAAACGACAGGAAACCGTTGGGCTTGCCTTCGGTGAACGGCGAATTGGCGAACAGCGCGGTGCCGACCGGTTGCAGCGCGAGCGCGACCCGCAGCTTCTTCACCATGTCGGCTTCGGTGGAGAAGTCGTGGTTGGTCTGCACCGTGCAGGTCCGGTACATCATGTCGAGGCCGAGCGTGCCGACCTTCGGCATATATTCGGTCATAATGCGATAGCGGCCCTTGGGCATGCGCGGCATCTCCGCCCGCGTCCATTCCGGCGTCATGCCGATGCCGAGAAAACCGATGCCGAGCGGCGCCGCCACCTCGCGCACCTGCGCCAGATGCGCCATCAGTTCGCTGTGGGTCTGATGCACATTGTCGAGTGGCGCGCCGGACAGTTCGAACTGACCGCCCGGCTCGAGCGAGATCGCCCCACCGCCGGTGACGTCGAACATGCCGATGATGTTGTCGCGCTCGAGGATCGGCTCCCAGCCGAGCAGCCCCTGCATGCCGTCGAGCAGCGCGCGGATACCCTTCGGTCCCTCATAGGGCACCGGACGATGGCCATCGAGGGTGAACGCGAACTTCTCGTGCTCGGTGCCGACGCGGAATTGCGAGGCCGGCTTACAGCCCTTCTCGAACCAGGCGACGAGTTCGTCGCGCGATTCGATGGGCGTCATATCGATCTGGTCGCGAGCCATGCACTATCCTGGCAGCCTTATGAGGCGGCGACCTTAAACATGCGTCCCGGCAAAGGGCAATGGATTGACAGACGGGGGGCAGCTCCCCATGAGCCGCAGGACGGGAGGGGATCGCCGCCTCAAGCAGCCAGTTTTTCCACCGGCTTTTCACGCGGCAAGTCGCGCGGTATGGCGGCGACCATGACGCGGTCGCGACCGGCCTCCTTGGCGGCGTAGAGCGCCGCGTCGGCGGCCTTGATCAGATCGCGCGGGGTCAGGCCCGCTTGCGGCACCAGCGTCGCGGTGCCGATGCTCACGGTGGGCAGACGATCCGGCCGGCCCTGCTGCAACTCGCGCAGCGCGCCGATCTTGCTGCGGATCGCCTCGGCGACACACAGCGCCTCGTCGGCGCCGATGCCCGGCAGGATCACCGCGAATTCCTCGCCGCCGTAGCGCGCGCTGCAATCGCTGCTGCGCTGGGTGACACTGGCGATGCAGTCGCCGAGCGCCGCCAGAACGTCGTCGCCCATCTGATGGCCGAAGGTATCGTTGAACGCCTTGAAGTGATCGGCATCGATCATCAGCACCGACATCGGCGCCGACACGCGGCGCGCGCGATTCCATTCCCGCGCGATGGTCTGGTCGAAATGGCGGCGGTTATAGAGGCCGGTGAGCGCATCGGTGGTCGCCAGCCGCTGCAACTGCTCCTCGGCTTCGTCGCGCCGACGCAGCGAACGGGTCAGACCGATCAGCAGCGCGAGATTGATGCAGCACAGGCTCGCCACCAGCGTACCGATCCGCCACGCCTCCTGCCGCCAGCCGGCATAGATCCGGTTGATTGCCGTGCCGTAACTGATCTTCAGCGGCAACCCCGGCACGGCCTGGTGAACATAATACCGCTGGATGCCGTCGATGCCGGCTTGCGCCTCGAACACGCCGGCAGGTTCCGACAGCATCGCCTGCGTGACCGTGGTCTGGCTGATATCGGCGCCGATAAGACCGTTGTTGAACGGCGAGCGCATCAGCGCAATGCCGTCCGTATTCATCAGCATCAGCGCATCGCCCTCGCCCACCGTCACATGGCGGAACAGGTCGTGGAAATAACTGAGCTTGAGCATACCGACGACGACACCGCCGAACACGCCATCCTCGGCATCGATCCGGCGGCTGATCGCCAGCACATATTCGCCGCGCTTGGTCGCATAGGGCGCGCTGATATGCAGGCCGGCCTTGGGATGCTCGCGATGAAACTGGAAATAAGGCCGTCGGGCGTAGTTGGTGTCGCGCGGCGTCAGCGACCGTGATTCCACCACGACATTGCCGTCAGGATCGAGCACCATCAGCGAGCCGATATTCTTGGCGGTGGTCGAGCGGTCGAACAGGACAAGCTGGCGCAGTTCCGCCGAAACTCCCTGGACCTCCGGATTCTGCAAGCCGTCGGCCACCGCCTGCAACGACAGATCGAACAGTTCGATGTTGCGGGAGATATCGCTGCCGAGCGACGTGATCAGGTTACGTGCCGCCATTTCCGCCTGGGCGCGGTCGCGGCGCGCGATCTCGCTCAGCGACATCCAGCCGATCAGCGAGATGCCGACGGTCACCACGGCGCCGATCGCGATGAGCGCGCGCATCGTCCCCGACCGGGCGCCCGATTTGCGCAACGATTGACGAATGGCCGGCATTCCGCCGTCTCCCCAGTCCCTTGAACCCAATCCCTTGGAACGCCCCCGCATTCCAGGCGACAGGTGTAGAGGGCAGCCGTTGAGAAAAGCCCCGCACAATCCGTGAAATTGCGCCGAGCGCCGCAACCCGCCGTCAAGGTTGACCAATCGCAAACGCCCCGCACCGGCTCAGGGTTCTTTTTTTGTTCTTTTCCCAGTCGCGCCACCGTCCTAACATCCTGCACCGCTTCGCCGAGCCGGCGGAACATCCCAGGTTGTTGATTTATCGCGTTTTCTTCACGCGAACCCGTCCCCACGTCGCTCGAAAACGCTATGTACCCGCCATGACCGTCTTTACCCCCCATCAGGACGCCGCGTTGAGCGCCGTCGGCGACTGGCTGAAAGCCAAGCCGGGCCGCAAGGGGACACCGCAGGTGTTCCGGCTTTTCGGCTATGCCGGCACCGGCAAGACCACGCTTGCCCGTCATGTCGCCGACGCCATCGACGGCACGGCGATGTTCGCCGCCTTCACCGGCAAGGCCGCCTCGGTGATGCGCAGCAAGGGCTGCTACAAGGCCTCCACCATCCATTCGCTGATCTACCGCACGCGCGAGAGCGGCGAAGAGGTGCCGAGCTTCGATCTGTGGGACGAAGCACCCGCCTCCAAGGCCGACCTGCTGATCATCGACGAATGCTCCATGGTCGATCAGGAACTCGGCCGCGACCTGATGTCGTTCGGCGTGCCGATCCTGGTGCTCGGCGATCCGGCGCAACTGCCGCCGATCCAGACCGGCAACAGCAGCGGCGCCGGCTTCTTCACCGAACAGGACCCGGACGCGATGCTGACCGAGGTGCATCGCCAGGCGCGCGACAATCCGATCGTGCGGCTATCCATGGATATCCGCGAAGGCCGCTCGCTCGAACCCGGCGAATACGGCGACACGCAGGTGGTGGAGAAAGGCAGGCTCGATCCGGCGCGCGTGCTCAAGGCCGATCAGGTGCTGGTCGGCCGCAACGCGACGCGGCGCGCCTACAACCAGCGCATGCGCGAGCGGCGCGGCTTCGAGGGGACGCTGCCATCCGCGGGCGACAAGCTGGTCTGCCTGCGCAACAACCGCAAGAAGGGCCTGTTCAACGGCGGGCTGTGGACGGTGCGCGAGCGCAGCGGCCGCAACTCCGGCATCATGACCATGCGGCTGATGCCCGACGACGAGACCGCGACGCGCGGCGTCAAGGTGTCGGTGCGGCCGGAATGCTTCTCCGGTGGCATCGAGCAACTCGACTGGCAGCGCCGCAAACCCTACGACGAGTTCGACTACGGCTATGTGCTCACCGTACACAAGGCGCAGGGCTCGCAATGGGACGACGTGGTGCTATTCGACGAAAGTTTTGCGTTTTCCGACAGTCGCGATCGCTGGCTCTATACCGGCGTCACCCGCGCGGCGAAGACGCTTACACTGGTGATGTAGCGTCCCGCGACGGCGTCAACTTGCCGAGCAAGTGATAGAGCTGCACGGCCTCGGCGCGCGTCAGCTTGACGCCGACATGGCGTTCGATCGCCGCCGCATAGGCGTCCCACATCTTCTTGCGGAGCGCGCGGCCGGACGCCGTGATCGCCACGAATTGGCCGCGCCCGTCGATCGGGCAGGTCCGTCGCTCGACATACCCGGCCTCGACCAGCCGGTCGATCAGCCGCGACATCGCGTATTGCGGAAACAGCATCGCGCGCTCGAGTTCGAGCGGCCGCAGATAGCCCTGCTCGGAGCGCGACAATTCCAGCAGCGCGTCGTACCAGGCGAGCGGCGGAAAACCCGCTTGCTTCAACTCGCCCTCAACCGCGTTCACAAGATCGTGTTGGACGCGCACGAGCCGCGCCCAGGCGGAAATCGCCGCCTCGGAGCAGGCGGACGCGGCTGCCGCCACGTTCGGAGCCTTTGCGGCCGGCCTTTTCCGCTTGGCGTGCCGCGATTTTCCGCCGGGAGTGCTGGACATGCCCGTCAATCTAGTCGTTAGATGCATCTGCATCAAGCTTGACAGGTGGATGCAACTGCATCTAACTCCCCGAACCCCACAAACGGAGAGATATCGCCATGAAGCTCTACTACTCGCCGGGCGCCTGCTCGCTGTCGCCGCATATCGTGCTGCGCGAGGCCGGCCTGCCGTTCGATCTCGTGCGTGTCGACACTAAAACGAAGAAGACCGAGAACGGCGACGATTACTGGGCGGTCAACCCGAAGGGTTCGGTGCCGGCGCTGAAGCTCGACGATGGCGACGTCATCACCGAAGGCCCGGCGATCGTCCAGTATCTCGCCGACAAGGCCGGCAAGACCGATCTCGCGCCGGCCGCCGGCACCAAGGAACGCACGAAGCTGCAGGAGTGGCTGAACTACATCACCAGCGAACTGCACAAAGGGTTCACGCCGCTGTTCAAGCCCGACACGCCGGCCGATTACAAGCCGATCGCCAAGGCGAACCTGATGAAGCAGTTCGCCTATCTCGACAAGCAGCTCGCCGGAAAGGATTTTCTGCTCGGCAAGACGTTCAGCGTCGCCGACGCCTATCTGTTCGTGGTGATGAACTGGCGCAAATTCCAGAATCTCGAGATCGCCGAGTTCAAGAATCTCTCGGCCTATGTCGAACGCGTCGCCGCGCGCGCGAAGGTGAAGGAAGCGATGGTGGCCGAAGGGCTGATCAAGGCCTGATCCCACGGCATGCATTCACGACAATGGCCGGGCCCGTCAGCCCGGCCATTTTTATTTGCGACATCGCGCGCGACAACCGCCGGAATACGGACGCCAGCCGATTATCGCGGCTGGTGTGAGGTTTCGCTCCACTGGGCCAGCCGCCTCATGATGATCGCGGCTTCCGCGCGCATTACTTCGACCGCCTCCAACTGCCGTTCCGCGTCGAGCCGGGAAGAAATCGCAGCGACACCCAGTGCAAGGTCCGGCAAATCCGGGCGGCCGGTCAGCGCGAAGCCGACGCCGGTGACGCCGTCGATGATGTCGTTGTGGTTCAGCGCATAGCCGAGTTTGCGGGCGCGCCGCACCATCATCCGGAGCTTGGCCGAGTCGAGCGCGCCGTAGCGGCTCAAACGCTGCGCGTTGGCGGTGACGATAGTCTCGACTTCGCTGTCGCCAAGCTTCGCTAGCAGGGCGAGACCGCCCGCGGTGGAGCCGAGCGCGCGGCGCGCGCCGATTTCCACCGTGAGCGTACGGATCGGATACGATCCCTCATAGCGATCAATGCAAACGGAATCGAAGGCACTGCGCATGGTGAGGAAGGTCGTGTCGCCGGTCTTCGCCGCGATCCGCTCCAATGACGGCGCACAGAGGCCGCGCACGTCGAATTCCGGCGAGGCCGCCAGCCCCAGTTCGAACAACGCCCGGCCGAGAAAATAGCGGCGAGTAGTATCCGCCTGCCGGACGAAGCCTTCACGCATCAATCCCTGCAACAAACGCCGCACCGTGGGGCGTTCGAGACCAGTCGCCGTCACCAGTTCGGAAAGCCGCAACCCCACCGAATTGCGAGTGGCGATGACGCGCAGCAGCGCGGCAGCGCGGCTGAGGCTCTGCGTGCCAGCCGCATCAGCGCGCGGCGCGTAAACTTTCGGTATGTCCATATTACGGACCATTGAATTTGCAGAAACTGCTTGCTGAAACTTGAAAACAAATTTCTTCGATCTCTATGCTGATAGCCGAAAGCCAAATAGTCCGCAATATAGACATTTTGCTCCTGCCCATTCTGTCGACCTGCATACGAGGCAAACAATGACGCTCAAGTATCTGAATTACGACGTCGCGGTGATCGGCGGCGGCGCGGCCGGCATCGCCGCGGCGATTGCCGCCGCCAAGAACGGCTCGCGCACCATCCTGGTCGAAGCCGGGCCGATCTTCGGCGGCGAACTATTGAGCGGCATGTCGATCGACGGTGTCCTCAACGGCCGCGGCGAATGGATCATCCGCGGTGTCGCCGAGGAAATCTTCGAGGAATGCCGGAAGATGGATGCCCTGATCGGCCCGCTCCATGACTTCCGCTTGATCTGCTACGTCTGCGTCGATCCGGAAATCATGAAGATCGCGATCATGCGCGTGCTTGATCGCTACAACGTGACACCGGCGCTGTACACGCAGGTGAGCGACGTTGTCACTGACGGCGACACCGTCCGCTCCGTGGTACTGACCCACAAGAACCAGCGCACCGTGCTCTCCGCCAAATACTTCATCGACGCCTCCGGCGACGGTGACGTGGCGATGATGGCGGGCGCGCCGACCGAACTATCGGATGCGAGCGGCGATCTGCAGCCGTTGTCGCTGATGTTCCGGATGTCGGGTGTGGAGAACGAGCCGTTTCTGCGCTTCGTGCGCGACAACGCCGCGTCGCTTGCCGTCGGCGAGAGCGAGGCGGTGCGCGCGGGCCGCACCGACGAGGAATTGGCGCAAGCCATCTATGACCAGGGTGAGCCGACCGTGTTCTTCCGCGGTAACGGCCCGTTCCTCGGCGGCGCCATCCAGCGCGGCGAAGTGGCGCCGACCGCGCTGATCATGATCATGCCGACCTCGAAAGCGCGCAAGGAAGTCTGCGTCAACGCCACGCGCGTTGCCGAGAACATCAACGGCGTCAACGCGCTCGATGTCAGCCGCGTTGTGTCGCGGCTGATGGAGCAGGTGTGGTCGACCGTCAACTTCCTGAAGGAGCGGTGCCCCGGATTCGAGAATGCCAGCTTCGCCGGCATGGCGCCCCGTGTCGGCATCCGCGAAACCCGCCGCGTGATGGGCGAATATGTGTTGTCCGGCGACGAAGCAGCGAAAGCAGTGAAGCAGCGCGACGTCATCACCAAGGGCGCGCATCACATCGACATCCATCAGGACGGCACTCGGCAGGTGCGTATCCCGATCGCCGACGGCGGCTCCTACGACATTCCGTTCGGCTGCCTCATTCCCAAGAACGTCCGCAACCTGCTGACCGCCGGCCGCTGCATCTCGACCGACCGTATCGCCAACGGCACGACGCGGATGATGGGCCAATGCATGGGGACCGGTCACGCCGCCGGCGCGGCCGCCGCGATGTGCATCGCTGCAGGCCACGACGACGTGCGCAAGTTGGCCGTGTCCGCGCTGCAGGGTCGCCTGCGCGAACAAGGCGCGGTGCTCGACGGGACGCACTAGACGACCGGTTCACAACAATAACATTAGGAGGAACACGTCCATGCTGAAACGATGGATCACCCGGCTCACCGCGATCGCGCTGACGTCGCTCGTCGCGGGCGCCGTCCATGCCGACCCCTATCCGTCGGGACCGATCAAGATCATCGTGCCGTTCGCTGCCGGAGCGTCGAACGACGCAATGGGGCGCCTGATCGCCCGCGAACTCACCAAACGCTGGGGCGGCCCGGAGAACGTGGTGGAAAACATCACCGGCGCCGGCGGCAATGTCGGCGCGACCGCCGCAGCCAAAGCCGCGCCGGACGGCCAGACTTTGATCGTCGGCTCGATCGGCACGCATGCGGTCAATCAGCATCTCTATGCGAAGATGCCATATGACACGATGAAGGACTTCGTGCCGATCACCTTGGTGGCCGAGGTCGGTCTACTGCTGGTCGTGCATCCGAGCCTGCCGATCAAATCGGTTCAGGACCTCATCGCCTATGCCAAGGCGCATCCCGGCGAACTCAACTTCGCCTCGGGCGGAATCGGCGCATCGCAACATCTCGCCGGCGAGCTGTTCATGCACATGACCGGCACAAAGATGACGCATGTGCCGTATCGCGGCAGCGCCGGATCGATCGCCGATCTGTTGAGCGGGCGCGTGCAGGTGATGTTCGCGGACATGCCGCTGGTTCTGTCGCAGGTGCATGCCGGCAAGCTGCGCGCCATAGGCTTTGCCGGCGACAAGCGGTCAACGGCGATGCCGGACGTGCCGACGCTGGATGAATCAGGGGTCAAGGGCTATCGCGCCTCGGCCTGGTACGGCCTGTTCGCACCGGCCAAGACACCCGACGCCATCACGCATAAGTTGAACGAAACCGTGGTGAGCATCCTCAAGGCACCGGACGTGGTGGAGTATCTGCACAAGCTCGGGGCCGAGCCGCGGCCGATGAGCATCGCGGAATTCACCGCGTTCCAGAAAAGCGAATCCGACCGCTGGGGTTCGCTGATCAAGTCTCTCGGACTGAAGGTCAACTAACAAGGCTGATGAAGAACAGCCGGGCATCGACATGATGCCCGGCCATTTCCGTGTCCCTGCCCGATTTTATCTGCCTCAATAAGATTCGCCGTTCTTGCGGGTATAGCGCATGCCCGACGCATCCTTGTGCGCCAGCATGTCGATGTCCGGATAGGTCGCGGTCTCGGTCGGCATGCGCGAGCCGACTTCGAGAAACACCGCATCCTGCTGCGTGCGGTTGATCAGGCAATGGCCGTTGGCGACACCGGCCTTCCAGCCCGCGCAATCGCCCGGCTTCAGCACCGTCTCGCCGCCGTCCTCGCACAGCGTCACCTCACCCGCGAGCACGTAGACCAGTTCATCCTCGCTCGCGTGCCAATGGCGCTGCGACGACGCCGCGCCGGGCTTGAGGGTGCAGAGATTGACGCCGAACTGCGTCAGCCCAACGGCATTGCCAAGACGCTTGCGCATGCGGCCCTCGACCGCCACCGCGAATTGCGGCGGATAGCCGGTGCGGGTGTCGAGCGGAATGGCGTCGATATCGATCCTCGGCATGGCATCTTCCAGGTTGCGTCTCGCCTTACAGGCTGCGCGCGATCAACAGCTTCATGATCTCGTTGGTGCCGGCATAGATGCGCATGACCCGCGCGTCGCGGTAAAGCCGCGAGATCGGGTATTCGTCCATGAAGCCGTAGCCGCCGAACAATTGCAGACAGCGGTCGACCACCTTGGCCTGCATGTCCGTCACCCAGTATTTCGCCATCGATGCGCCGACCGCGTCGAGCTCTCCCTTGATGTGACGCTCGATGCAGTTGTCGACGAACACGCGCGCCACCGTCGCCTCGGTCTTGCATTCGGCCAGCACGAACTGCGTGTTCTGGAAGTCGAGGATCGGCTTGCCGAACGCCTTGCGCTCCTTGACGTAGTCGATGGTCAGCGCAAGACCGCGCTCGGTCATCGCCTGCGCATGGGTCGCGACCAGCAGGCGCTCCTGCGGCAATTCCTGCATCAACTGATAGAAGCCCTGCCCTTCCTGCGTGCCGAGCAGACTGTCGGCCGGCAGCGGCACGTCGTCGAAAAACAGTTCCGACGTGTCGGCGGCATCGAGGCCGAGTTTCTTCAGCTTGCGGCCGCGCCGGAAGCCCGACGCACCCTCCGTCTCCAGCACCATCAGCGACACGCCCTTGGCGCCCTGCGACTGATCGGTCTTGGCGACGACGACGATGAGGTTGGCGTGCTGACCATTGGTGATGAAGGTCTTGGCGCCGTTGAGCACATAGCCGTTGCCGGATTTGCGCGCGGTGGTCTTGACGCCCTGCAGGTCGGACCCGGTGCCGGGCTCGGTCATGGCGATGGCGCCGACCAGTTCGCCGCTCGCGAGCTTCGGCAGCCAGCGTTTCTTCTGCTCCTCGGTGCCGTAATGCAGGATATAGGGCGCGACGATCGCCGAATGCAGCGGCGCGCCGAACGAGTCGAAACCGCCGCCGCTGAACGCGCGGATGATCGCCGCTTCGTGAGCAAACGTGCCGCCGGCGCCGCCATAGTCCTCCGGCATCGCCGCGCACAGCAGTCCGGCCGCACCGGCCTGGTCCCAGACCTCGCGCGGATACATGCCGGCCTCGTTCCAGGCGTCCACATGCGGCGTGAACTCGGCATTGACGAAACGCTGGGCCTGTTCTTCCAGCAGGACGAGATCCTCGGTCATCCAGGCCGGACGCGGCAATTGCAAAGGATCGGTCACGGGCGCTTCTCCAAATCAGCGCCGGCAAGCTTAAGCCGCGCTCCCGCCACCGGCTAGTGCAAGCGGCTTGTTCGGCAATCACATCGTCGAATGGATACCAGCAATCGGATTGACTGGTTGCCGGTGCCGCCCGGTGTTACACCGGACCGGCAACACCGGATCATCGCGTGACCTCTTCCCCCTCTGCCGCCTCCCAGCCGGACGACGAGACCGAAACGCCCTATGCGTGGCGGCGGCTGGTCGTCTGCGTGCTGATCGGCACGATCGGCAATGTCGGAATGTGGTCGGCGGTGGTGGCGCTGCCTGCGGTGGAAGCCGATTTCGGTCTGACACGCGCCAGCGCGGCGCTGCCGTATACGCTTGCCATGATCGGCATTGCCTTCGGCGGCGTGATGATGGGTTCGCTGGTCGACCGCTTCGGCCTGATGCTGCCGTCGCTGATGGCGGCCGTGGCGCTCGGTCTCGGCTACGGCATCGCCGGTATCGCCACCGAATACTGGCAGTTCGTGCTGGCGCACGGCCTGCTGATCGGCATGGTCGGCACCGCGACCATGTTCGGGCCGCTGATGGCCGACGTCTCGCAATGGTTCACGCGCAACCGCGGCACCGCCGTGGCGATCTGCGCTGCCGGCAATTACCTCAGTGGGGCGATCTGGCCGCCGGTGGTGCAACACTTCATCGAGACCTCCGGCTGGCGCGCGGCGCATATCGGCGTCGGCGTGTTCTGTCTGATCACCATGGTGCCGCTGGCCTTGCTGCTGCGGCGACGCGCAGCGGTGCAACGCACCGCCGCGGTCGAGACGGACGCCAGCGAAGCACGCGCGTCGCTCGGCATCTCGCCGAATGCGCTGCAAATCCTTCTCTCCGTTTCGGCGGTCTGTTGCTGCATCGCCATGGCGATGCCGCAGGTGCATATCGTTGCCTATTGCGGCCAGCTCGGCTACGGCGTCGCGCGCGGCACGGAAATGCTGGCACTGATGTTCAGCTTCGGCGTCATCAGCCGCATCGCGTCCGGTTATGCCGCCGACCGGATCGGCGGCGTCGCCACGCTGCTGATCGGCGCACTGTTGCAGGCCCTCGCGCTGATGCTGTTCCTGTTCTTTGATGGTCTGGGATCGCTCTACGTCATCTCCGCGCTGTTCGGCCTGTTCCAGGGCGGCATCGTGCCGAGCTACGCGATCATCGTGCGTGAATACTTTTCGCCGCGCGAAGCCGGGATGCGCGTCGGCATCGCCATCATGGCATCGCTGTTCGGCATGGCGGCTGGCGGATGGCTGGCCGGCAAGATCTTCGACCTCTCCGGTTCCTATGCCATGGCCTTCACCAACGGGATCGGCTTCAGCCTGATCACGGTGATCATCACCGCCTGGCTGCTGTTGCGCACACGCCGCGGCGGAACCCTGGTTGCGGCGTAAACACCACGTCATTGTGACGTCATTGCACGACCACGACATCGACACGATTCATCGCGCGCGCCACGATCTCGTCACGATGCGTTCGGCATGTGTGCGATCACATCTTTTTTGACATGTGAATCGCGGAACGCTTGCCGCGCTGCGGCATTTCCCCCGCGAGGCTTCGCGATGCGGCGCACGCATCGGCCTTGCGATGATTTAAAAAAGGAGTGACTTTCATGCAGTCAATTCAGCATCACACCCGCGCGGTCATGAGTGCCGCAGCGATCGCTGCCGCCGCGCTGATGGCCGGCACGCTGGCGACGCCGGCATCCGCACAGACGGTGCGCGAGAACTACGAAGCCATCCCTTATGCAGCGCCCGCGACCGGCGTCGTGGTCGGCACGCTCGCCGGCGTCGGCCTCTATAACGGCTGGTACGGGTCGAGCGCGGCCGCGACCTCGCTCGGCGCGACCGCGGCAAGTTCGGCCGTCGCCGGTGGCGTGATCGGCGTCGGCGCAGCGGCGTTGGTCGACGCGGCCATCCAGCCGTGCCGTGGTTTCCACGCCATGTTCGATCTGAGCCACGGCCAGTGCGTCAACGGCCAGTATGTCGGCTATCAGGAACGGCCGATGCGGCGCTACGTGCGCTGACGCCATCCACCGACGTTGAAACAAACCTCCGCCTCCGGGCGGAGGTTTTTTATTGATCGCGCCCGCGCGTCAAAACAGCCGGCGCGACCACAGGCGTTAAAGCTTCCTTAACACCGCCGGAGCGTAAACCGCTTCCGAGCCACGAGGATGTGTGTCGCAATCGCCCCGCCGGGCAATTGCTTACGGAAAATCAACCGTATCCGCCGCCCGTTAACCCCCCCTTTACCATAAGCCGCAAAAGTCGCGGCGAGGATGGCGAAGCGCGCCAAAGCGCGACGACATAAAGGTCCGATGGTGACCGCTCCTCGCGGAGGTGGGTGTCCACGGCATGCGACTGGGCAGGCTGAAGTCTTTGCGACCGGAAACGCGCGAAGCGGTGAAGGCCGCTGCGCGCCGGTCGGGCCAGTCCGTGCAGGAGTGGCTCGACACCGTCGCCGCGCAGCAGGCCGCGCAGCTCGAGGACGATGACGACCTGTTCGACGACGACAGCGAGTCCGTCGAACAGCGTCTCGACGAACTGACCCGCAAGATCGACCGGCTGACCGGCACCGGCCCCGCCGCCTATGCGCCGCTGCGGCAGCGCGCGCCGGCTCCCGCCCCTGCCCCCGCACCCGCGGTGCCGACCGCATCCGATACCGACCATCTCGCCAAGCTGGTGGAACGGCTTGACCGCCGGCTCGACCACTTCGTCAGCTTTGCCCATTCGCTGCCGTCGGTGGTGACCACGCCGACCGCGCCGGGCGGCGTCGACCGCGCCGTGCAGGAAATCACCGCCCGCCAACGCGCTCTGCGCGGCGAGGCCGTCGCCACTCCCCAGCGCGGGGCACCCCCGGCCCCGCAGGGCCACCTGCCCCCGTTCCCGGCGAATTTCACGCCCGCCCCGCCGGCCGCGCCGCAACCCATTCCCACTCAACCATTGCCCGCTCAGGCGATGGCGGCGCATGTCGATCCGCAATACGCGCATGCCGCCGGCTATGCCGCGCCGCAGGCCCATCCGACACACGCCCACATGCCCGCCGCGCCGATGCCGACGGCGCACACCCTGCCGCACCCGGCCCCGTTCCAGCCCGCGCCGGCCCCCATGGCGGCCCCTGCGATGGCGCCGCCGATGCCGCAACAGGCGCCCCTGCCGACGCAGGACCTGTCGGGCCTCGAGAAACAACTGCGCAGCATCACCAACCAGATCGAGACCCTGCGCCGGCCCGGCGTCGAGGATGCGATCAATGCGTTGCGCGACGAGCTGGCCCAGATCGCCCAGGCGCTGACCGACGCGATGCCGCGCCATGTCATCGACGCGGTGGAAGCGCAAATCCAGAACCTGACGCAGCGTCTGTCGGAAGGCCGCCAGGCCGGTGTCGGCGAACAGGTGCTCAACAATATCGAGCAGCATCTCGCGCAGGTGCACGAGGCGCTGCGCTCGCTCACCCCGGCCGAGCATCTGATCGGTTTCAACGAGACCGTCTCGGCCCTGGCCGAACGCATCGACCAGATCGTCACCCAGCGCGATCCGGCGAGCTTCCGCCAGTTCGAAGACGCGGTGAACAATCTGCGGGCGATGACCGCCCATGTCGCCTCGAACGAGACCGTGGGCCAGTTGGCCGCGCAGGTGCAGACGCTGGCCGCCAAGGTCGACCAGATCGCCTATACGAGTTCCGGCGACGCCGCGCTGGCGCATCTCGAACAACGTATCTCGGCGCTTGCCGATGCTATCGCCACCCGCAACCAGAACGGCTCCGCGGTGCCGCAGCGGCTCGAACATCTGGTCGGCTCGCTGACCGAGAAGATCGAGCAGTTCCAGTCCACACGCGGACACAGCACCGCAGCCGACCATCTCGAAGAGCGCATCATCAAGCTCGCCGAGAAGCTCGACGCTTCGGATTCGCGGCTTGCCAATCTCGAATCCGTCGAGCGCGGCCTGACCGAGCTTCTCGCGCAGGCCGATCGCAGCAATCGCGGCCGCGAGCCCGCCGGTGAACCGCCGGCGCATGTGGATGCGTTGCGCCGCGACGTGGCGCGCACGCAGGACTCGCTGGAAGTGATGCAGGGGACGCTCGGCATCCTGGTCGACCGCCTCGCGGCGATCGAGCACGGCATTCGCGAGCGGCCGGCCGCGCCGCCCGTCGCCGCGCTGCCGCAGGCCGCGCCGATCACCTTGCAGCAGCCGGTCGAAGCCGTCGCCGCGCAGATGTTTGCCGCCGTGGCGCAAGCCACCCATCAAGCGAAGGCCGCCGCCGCGGGCGAGATGCCGTCACCGCCACTTGCACCGGCGATGCCCGAACAGCGGATGCCGACGGTGGAAGCGCCACCGGTCATGCCGGCGCAGCCGCCCGCCCCGGTGCAGGCTGCACCCGTTCAGGCCCAGCCCGCGCGACCGCAAGTCAAACAGGGGATGCGGCGCAGCCAGCCGATCGATCCCGATCTGCCGCCCGACCATCCGATCGAGCCGGGCATGGCTCGCCCGGCCGCCGCGCGCAACGCCGGACCCGTCGTCGCTTCGCCGGCGGCGCGGATTGCCGCATCGGAAGCGGCGCTTGGCGTGGCACAGCCAGCCGCGATGTCCGCTCCGGGCGGGACGCAAACGGATTTCATCACCGCAGCCCGCCGCGCGGCGAAAACCGCCGGTCAGATGAACCCCGGTCCGATGGTCGCGGAGCCGATCGCGCCAGCGCCGGTGACCGCGCCGCGGATCGAGCCGCGCACTGATCTGTTGATCGATCCCGAGCCCGTGGACGAACCGCGCCATGCCTTCGGCACCGCCGGGCGCGGATCGATGCTCGGCGTACTGCGCGGCAAGCTCAAATCGTTGCTGATCGCGTCGAGCGTCGTCGCCATCGTCGTCGGCGGCTATTACATCGTCGGCTCGATGCTGGATGGCCAACCCAACACCAAGCCGGCATCGGTCGGCAGCAAGGCCGCCAATCCGCCGCCTCCCGGCCTGTACGAGGACATGGAGCCCGATGCCGAGGGCGACGCCACGGCGCCCCGCTCCGGCGCGCCCGCGACCGCGCCGGTCGCCCCGGCGACACCGCTCGGCGCCGGTTCCGGCTTCAAACTGCTCGCACCCAACAGCACGATGCAGACGTCGCCGGACCAGACCCCGGCACCGGAGGAGAAGCCCGAGAAGCCGGACGTCACCGGCTCGATCGGCAATGCCCGCGCGGTCTATGCCGACAAGCTGCCGCCGGCGATCGGCGGCCCGCGCCTGCGCGACGCGGCGGCGCGTGGCGAAGCCGCCGCGGCTTACGAGGTCGGCAACCGCTTTGCCGAAGGCCAGGGCGTCGCCCGCAGCACCGAGGACGCGGCCCGCTGGTTCGAGCGCGCGGCCCGCCGCGGTCTCGCGCCGGCACAGTTCCGCCTCGGCAGTCTGTACGAGAAGGGCCAGGGCGTCCGCCGCGACCTCAAGGAAGCGCGCCGCTATTACACCCTCGCCGCCGACCAGGGCCACGCCAAGGCGATGCACAATCTTGCCGTGCTCTACGCCGAGGGCATCGACGGCAAACCGGACTACAAGACCGCCGCCGAATGGTTCGAGAAGGCCGCCGGCTTCGGCGTCTCCGACAGCCAGTACAATCTCGGCATCCTCTATGCGCGGGGTCTCGGCACCACCAAGGACATGATCGCCTCCTACAAGTGGTTCAGCCTCGCGGCGGCGCAGGGCGACAAGGAATCCGCCAAGAAGCGCGACGACGTGGCGACCCGGCTCGACGCTGCCGGACGCGCCAAGGCGGAGACTGCGGTGCGGAGCTGGGCGCCGCATCTGCAGCCGCAGGATGCGATCCGCGTGGCCGTGCCGGCCGGCGGCTGGGATCAAGGCGCCGAGGCCACCAAGGACGCCGCCCAGGAGCCGGCAAAAGAATCGGCAAAGGAGCCGCGCAAGCCGATCCGCGATGTCACCAAGGAGCCGGTGAAGCAGTCTACCCGCGCGCCGCTCCAGCTCTCCGCGCGCTAGACCGAATCGGCGCGATCGCGCCCTTTTCGCCCCCGGCGTGATCTTTCCGGAAAACCGTTTCACACTTTTCCGGATCACGCCAAAGCGCGTCGAAAGACACAGCAACAACAATTCATCGTGCACGGCGCTCCGCAAGGGTAGCCGTGCGCAAATTGCAAGCTACAATCGGCTTGAAAACATCGTCCGGCCTGTGTGCCCGGCTTCTGCCCGGCGCGCCGTTTACCTTCGGGTGACGCGCGCCGTCGCGGCGGCCGGTGTCGGGCTATTGTCGATCCGAACCGGGACTACCGATTGCAGATTTACCTTCCGATCGCCGACCTGCCGGTCAACATCTTCCTCGTCCTGGGGATGGGGATGCTGGTCGGATTCATCTCCGGCATGTTCGGGGTCGGCGGCGGCTTCCTGATGACACCGCTGCTGATCTTCATCGGCGTGCCGCCGGCGGTCTCGGTGGCGAGCGTCGCGACTCATGTGGCCGCCTCGTCGTTCTCCGGCGCGCTGTCCTACTGGCGCAAGAACGCGATCGACCTGGCGCTCGGCTTCATGCTGCTCGGCGGCGGCCTGATCGGCACCTTCGCCGGCGTCTGGCTGTTCACCGCGCTGCGCTCGCTCGACCAGCTCGATCTGGTGATCAGCGTTCTCTACCTGCTGCTGCTGACCAGCGTCGGCTTCCTGATGACCATCGAGGGCATGCGCGCGATCACGCGAGCGCGGCGCGGTAATCCGATCCCGCCGCGACGCGCCGGCATGCACAACTGGGTGCACGGCCTGCCGCTCAAGGTGCGGTTCAAGCGCTCGAAGATCTACGTTTCGGCGATTCCGGTCTGGGGCATCGGCCTGCTGATGGGCTTCCTCGGCGCGATCATGGGCATCGGCGGCGGCTTCATCCTGGTGCCGCTGCTGATCTATCTGCTGCGCGTGCCGACCGCGACGGTGATCGGCACCTCGATGATGCTCACCCTCGTCACCATGGCGGCGGCGACCGTGATGCACGCCACCACCAACCATCAGGTTGATGCCGTGCTCGCCCTGATCCTGATGGTCGGCGGCGTCACCGGTGCGCAGTTCGGCGCGCGGCTCGGGCAGCGCATGCGCGGCGAATGGCTGCGGCTGCTGCTCGGCGTGCTGGTGTTCGCCGTCGGGGTGAAATTCGCGGTCGATCTCGTCGCCACGCCGGACGAGCCCTATTCGCTGCGGGTCGAGGAGCAGGCGCGATGACCCGCTCCCGCCTCATCGCCGGTGCGGTGGCCGCGGCGGCGCTGTTCGCGACGGCGATGCCGGCCGGCGCCGAGAAGCTGATCGTCTCGCTGTCGAACCATCGCGTGCTGGTGACCTCGAACTTCGACGGCGAGGAGCTGGTGCTGTTCGGCACCATCGAACCCGACGCGCCGCGCGGCGCGCTGCGCGCCGCCTACGATATCGTCGTCACCGTGGCCGGACCCGCCACCAGCGTGCGGACGCGGCGCAAGGACCGGACCCTCGGCATCTGGATCAACCAGGAAGCGCGGCAGTTCATCAACGTGCCGTCGTATCTGGCGGTGCTGTCGAACCGGCCGGTGCAGGAGATCACCAACGAGGACCGACGCCGCCGTCTGCAAATCGGCCTCGACAACGTGATCCTGCGTCAGCGCGTCGGCGCCGACATCGCCGATACGGTGCCGACCGATCCGTTCCGCGAAGCCTTCGTGCGGCTGCAGACCGAGCACGGCGTCTATCGCGCCAATGCCGCCGGCGTGACGTTCCTGACGCCGACCGTGTTCCGCGCGACGATTCCGCTGCCGGCCACCACGCCGACCGGCAACTATGCGATCGACGTCAAGGTCTTCGCCAATGGCAATATGGTGGTGCGCAGCACCTCCGCGCTCGAAGTGGTCAAATCCGGCTTCGAGCAATTCGTCGCGAGCGCGGCGCACGATTACGGGCTGCTGTACGGCCTCTTCGCCGCATTGATGGCGCTGGCTACCGGCTGGTTCGCCAGTGTCGTGTTCCGCCGCGACTAGCGTTCGGGTTCATCAATCCGGCAGGCAGTGGCCGACCGCAAAGGCATAGATGCGGCCGTCGCCGAGCATATGCGCGGTGAAGCCGCGCGCGCCGAACACCGCGTCGAACGCCGCATGCCGCACATTCAATCCGCCCGTGAAAGCGCCAAACGCCGGCAGCACCACGCGCTCGCCGTCGGCGGCGAAGCAGCGGCGGCCGATGGTCTGACCGCGATGCGAGACCCGCGCCACCGGATGCAGATGGCCGGCGACCTCGCCGAACCCGCCGGTGGGCTCATGCCGGAACGACAGCGCGCCGATCTGCAAGGTGCCGCCGAACGAGCCGCCGATGCCGGTCGCCGGATCGGGATCGTGATTGCCGGTGATCCAGATCCAGTCGCGACCGGTCTGCAATGCCAGTAGCCCGGCGCGATCCTGATCGCTCAGCCGCGACGGACCGCGGCCGTCATGGAAACTGTCACCGAGCGCGATCACGCAGCGCGGATTGTAGCGCGTCATCAGCCGCGCCAGCCGCATCAGCGTCGCCACCGTGTCGTAGGGCGGCAGGAACACGCCGCGCTCCGCATAGCTCGAGGCTTTTTCCAGATGCAGGTCGGCGATGGCAAGCACGCCCTCGGCCGGCCAGTACAGCGCGCCGTCGGGATCGGCCACCAGCGTCACCCCGGCGATCTGCAACGGCTCGCTCTGGGTCGGGGTCGGACGCGCAACAGGTCGTTGCCGTACAGCCGAAGCCGGCTCGCTCATTGCATCGCTTCCTTCACCAGCGCCTCGGCTTCCGCCAGCAGCATGTCCGGCGCCTCGCCCTGCACAGGTTCCTTGCCGATTTCCAGCATCACCGGAACCGCGAGCGGCGAGACGTGATCGAGCGGTTTATGAACGATTCGCCCCCGCACGCGCGAGAGCATTTCGCCGAGCCGCTTGATGTCGAGCAGGCCGGTGGCTGCATCATCATGTGCAGCCCGCAGCAGCAGGTGGTCCGGCTGGTGCTTGCGCAGCACGTCATAGACGAGATCGGTGGAGATCGTCACCTGCCGGCGGGTCTTCTCCTGCGCGGGGAACCGGCGCTCGATCAGCCCGGCGATGATGGCGCAGTGCCGGAAGGTGCGCTTCATCAGCGCGGATTCCGCGAGCCAGGCTTCCAGATCGTCGCCCAGCATGTCCTCGGCAAAGAGGTCAGCCAGCGACAGCGTGCCGCCGTCGATCGCGCCGGCGACATCGCCCATGGCCCAGACCGCCAGCGCATATTCGTTGGCGACGAAGCCCATCGGGTCGAGCCGCGCCCGCTCCAGCCGCCGCGTCAGCAGCATGCCGAGGGTCTGATGCGCCAAGCGCCCCTCGAACGGATAGCAGACGAGATAATGCTTGTCGGCACGCGGAAAGGTCTCGACCAGCAGATCGCCGGCGCGCGGTAGCAGCGAGCGCCATTCCTGGATCTTGAGCCAGTCGCGCACCTGCGCCGGCAGCGCCTGCCACGTCGAATGGTCCGCGAGGATGTCACGCACCCGCGCGGCGAGATAGGTGGAGAGCGGAAACTTGCCACCGGCATAGGACGGCACTTTCGGGTCCTGCGACGCGGCGCGGGAGACATAGACCTCGTCCTCCACCAGCGCCTCGAACTTCAAAATCTCCCCGCCGAACACGAAGGTATCGTTCGGCGACAGCGTCTCGATGAAATATTCCTCGATCTGACCGAGCAATCGTCCACCGCGCGGGATCATCGTCTTCGACGCGCGCGAGCGCACCAGCCGCACCTTCAGCATGTCGGCCTCGACGATGGTGCCGATATTCATGCGATAGCGCTGCGCCGTCATCGGATGGGTGACGCGCCAGCGGCCGGTCTTGTCCTGCCGGATTTTCGCGAAACGCTCATAGGCGCGCAGCGCATAGCCGCCGGTGGCGACGAAATCGAGCGCCGCGTCGAAATCGCTGCGGGCGAGTTGCGTATAGGGCGCGGCGGCGCGCACCTCGTCATAGAGTTCGTCGGCGAGGAACGGCTCGCCGCAGGCGCGGCCCATGATGTGCTGCGCCAAGACGTCGAGCGCGCCGGTACGCGCCGGCGGCGTGTCCTGCGCATTGTCGCGCACCGCCGCGAGCGCGGCGCTGCATTCCAACACCTCGAAACGGTTGGCCGGCACCAAAACGGCCTTCGACGGTTCGTCGAGCCGGTGATTGGCGCGGCCGATCCGCTGCAACAGCCGCGACGAACCCTTGGGCGCACCGACATTGACGACGAGATCGACGTCGCCCCAGTCGACGCCGAGATCGAGCGAGGACGTACACACCACCGCGCGCAGCTTGCCGGCGGACATCGCATCCTCGACGCGGCGACGCTGCGCCACATCGAGCGAGCCGTGATGCAGCGCGATCGCCAGATTGTCGTCGTTGATCTGCCACAGCGACTGGAACAGGCCCTCGGCCTGACTGCGCGTATTGACGAACAGCAGCACCGTCTTGTGCTGCTTGATGAGCTGATACATCTCGCCGAGCGCATGGCGCGCGGTGTGGCCGGCCCATGGCAGATGTTCCCGCGTGTCGAGCATCGACACATCCGGCGCGGCGCCCGCTTGCGCGATGACGAGATCGGCCAAATCCTCTCCCCCCACCGGCTGCGGCCGCAGATAGCGGCGCAGATCGTCCGGCTCCGCCACCGTGGCGGACAGACCGACCGTTTGCAGGTCGGGCGCCAGCGTGAACAGCCGCGCGAGGCCGAGCGACAGCAGATCGCCGCGCTTCGACGTTACCAGCGAATGCAGCTCGTCGAGCACGACGCGGCGCAGGGTCGCGAACAGATACGGCGCGTCGGCGGTGGAGAGCAGCAACGCCAGTTGCTCCGGCGTCGTCAGCAGGATGTCCGGCGGATCGCGGCGCTGGCGCATGCGCTTCGAGGCCGGCGTGTCGCCGGTGCGCGTCTCCAGCCGCACCGGCAGATCCATCTCGCGCACCGGGGTTTCGAGGTTGCGGGCGATATCGACGGCGAGCGCCTTCAGCGGCGAGATGTAGAGCGTGTGCAGGCCCTGCGCGCGGCGCAGCGTGCGGCCGGTGGAGACAATCGCATGCGAGGCCGCGCCCCGCTCGCTCAGTTCCACCAGCGTCGGCAGGAAGCCCGCCAGCGTCTTGCCGGCCCCGGTCGGGGCGATCAGCAGCGCCGAACGCCCGGCCCGCGCCTTCGCCAAGAGATCGAGCTGATGCGCGCGCGGCTGCCAGCCGCGGGCCGCGAACCAGCGGGTGAACACCTCAGGCAGCGGCGCGGGCGTGTCGAGCATCGCTGTTATTTGGCGTTTGTGGCGACGCACACCAGCCCCGGAACCGGATGGCCTTTCTCGGTGCGGGTCACGGCCGGTTCAAGCACCAGCACCGCGAGCCCGGCAGCGGCAAGCGCCCCGCGCACAGCCGCCTCGCTATGCGCATAGCGCAGCGTATCGCGCAGGATCACACCCTCGCCGTGGTGGGTTTCGACCGTGAAGGCGAAGCTGCCGCCGGCTTTCAGGATCGGCACCGACGCAGCACAGACCGGCGCGAGTTCGTCGAGATAGCTGAACACATCGGCGGCGAGGATCAGGTCGTAGCGTTCGTTCAGCGCGGCCTCGCCACGCAGGAACGTCACCACCTCCGCCTCCGCCAGCCGATCATAGAGGCCCTTGGCCCGCGCCTGCGCCAGCATCGCCCCGGACAGATCGACGCCGACGATTCGGTCCGCGAACGGCCGGAATGTCACCGCCGCCAGACCCGTGCCGCAGCCGAGATCGAGCATCGAGGAAAAGACACCGCCGGCGCGCTCGATGCCGCGCGAGGCTTTCACGGCGTCGAGCAATATCTCCGGGCCGCAATAAGCGAGCCCTTCGGTCAGCGCACGGTCGAACCGCGCGGCGTAGCCGTCGAACAGCGTTCGCACATAGGCTTCCGGCATGGCGCCGGACGGCATCGCGCCGAGCCGCATCAGATGCAAGGCCGCGCCGTGGCTGTCGGCCGGATCGGCGGCGCGAGCTTGCTCGAACGCCGCGATGGCCCCGGCCCGGTCGCCGAGCTTGTCCCGCGCTTCGCCCAGCAGGAACCAGCCAGCGGCATAGCCCGGCACCAGATCGAGCGTTTGCTCGAACAGGTCGGCGGCACCGGCAGCGTCCCCCTGCGCCAGGCTTTCCCGCGCCCATTCGAAGCGGCGGTCGGCGGCGAGGTCACCGGAGGATTGGAATGTGGTTGGCATCGGTTGCGGTTGTCGGGACCGGCGCGTTCTATCTCGCCATCGGCCGTTGTGCACCTATCTAAGCGGGATGCGCCCCGAAGACATCCTCGTTCCCACCCCGTCCGGGGTCTGCTGCAAGGCCGGCGGGTTCCATATCGACCCCACCCGGCCGGTGGAGCGGGCGCTGATCACCCACGGCCATTCCGACCATGCCCGCGCCGGCCATGGCGAGGTGCTGGCGACGCAGGAAACACTCGACATCATGCGGCTGCGCTACGGCGACAATTTCGCCGGACGCATGCAACCGATCCGCTATGGCGAGCGGCTCGCCATCGACGATGTCACGGTGAGCTTCCATCCCGCCGGGCACGTGCTCGGCTCGGCGCAGATCAAGGTCGAGCAGGATGGACTGCGCATCGTTGCGTCGGGCGATTACAAGGACGTGGCCGACCCGACCTGCGCGCCGTTCGAGCTGGTGCCGTGCGACGTGTTCATCACCGAGGCCACGTTCGGCCTGCCGGTGTTCCGCCACAGTGAGCCGCTACACGAGATTGGCAAGCTTTTGAAATCCGTCGCGCTGTTTCCCGAACGCGCGCATCTGGTCGGCGCCTATTCGCTCGGCAAGGCGCAGCGCGTCATCGCCATGTTGCGGCAGGCCGGTTACGACCGGACGATCTATCTGCACGGCGCGATGGAGAAGATCACGCAGTATTACGTCTCGCGCGGCATCGATCTCGGCCCGCTCGAACTGGTGCGCGGCGCGAAGAAGCCGGAGCTTGCCGGCACCATCACGCTGTGCCCGCCCTCCGCCAGCAAGGATCTGTGGACGCGCCGTTTCCCCGATCCGCTCGCCTGCTTCGCCTCGGGCTGGATGCGCGTGCGCGCCCGCGCGCGGCAGGGCGGCACCGAACTGCCACTGGTGATTTCCGACCACGCCGACTGGGACGGCCTGACGAAAACCATCGCCGCCACCGGCGCATCGGAAATCTGGGTGACGCATGGACAGGAAGACGCGCTGGTGCACTGGGCGACGCAGCGCGGGCTGAAGGCACGACCGCTCGCCATCGTCGGCTATGGCGACGAGGAGGAGCATGAGGCCGAGGCGAAGGACGACGAAGCATGAATCGCTTCGCCGACCTGCTCGACCGCCTCGCCTACGAGCCCGCGCGCAACAACAAGCTGCGGCTGATGACGGATTATTTCCGTCGCACGCAGGACCCTGAACGCGGTTATGCGCTGGCGGCGCTCACCGGCGCTTTATCGTTCCAGCACGCCAAGGCCGGCATGATCCGCGCGCTGATCGCCGAGCGCACCGATCCGGTGCTGTTCGAACTCTCCTACGACTATGTCGGCGATCTTTCGGAAACCGTCGCGCTGATGTGGCCGGCTGACCCGAACCACCGGCCGAACGCCATCCCCACTTTGTCCGACGTGGTGGAAACGCTTTCCACCCTCGGCAAGGCGCAACTGCCGGCGCAACTCGCGCGCTGGCTCGACGCGCTCGACGAGACCGGACGCTGGGCGCTGCTGAAGCTTGTCACTGGCGGGCTGCGCGTCGGCGTGTCCGCGCGGCTTGCGAAGACCGCCGCCGCCGCGCTCGGCGACAAGGACCCGAACGAGGTCGAGATCGTCTGGCCCGGTCTCGCGCCGCCCTATCTGGACTTGTTCGCCTGGCTCGAAGGCCGCGCCGACGCGCCCGCCAATCGCGATCCGGCACCGTTCCGCCCGGCGATGCTGGCGCATGCGGTGGACGAGCCCGATCTCGCCGCGCTCGACCCACAAGACTTCGTCGCCGAATGGAAATGGGACGGCACGCGCATTCAGGCGGTGTCCGGCGTCGGCCAAAACCCGGATGGCAAAGCCGGCCAGCACGTCGCGCGGCTCTATTCGCGCACCGGCGAGGACATCTCGAAGAGCTTTCCCGAACTGCTCGACGTGCTGCGCATTCCCGCCGCCATCGACGGCGAACTGCTGATCCTGCGCGACGGCCGCGTCCAGAGCTTCAACGTCCTGCAGCAAAGGCTCAACCGCAAGGCGGTGACGGCGAAGCTGATCGCCGACTTTCCCGCGCATATCCGCGCCTACGATCTGCTGATGCTCGACGGCGAGGACTTGCGCGACAGGCCGTTCGCCGAACGACGGGAAAAGCTCGCCCAATTCATCGAACGGCTCGACACGCCGCGCATCGACCTTTCGCCGCTGGTGCCGTTCGCCAACTGGCCGGAGTTGATCGCGGCGCGCGCCGATCCCGCACAAGCCGGCGCGGGCGACGACGCGGAAGCGGTGGAAGGCGTGATGCTCAAGCGCCGCGACGCCGCTTACGTGCCCGGCCGGCCAAAGGGCCTGTGGTGGAAATGGAAGCGTGATCCGATGATCGTCGACGCGGTGCTGATGTATGCGCAGCGCGGCCACGGCAAGCGCTCGTCGTTCTATTCCGACTACACCTTCGGCGTGTGGAACGGAGCGAACGAACTGGTGCCGGTCGGCAAGGCCTATTTCGGCTTCACCGACGAGGAGTTGAAACAGATCGACCGGTTCGTTCGCCGCAACACCGTCGACCGGTTCGGCCCGGTGCGCGAGGTGGTGCATGACGGCGACACCGGACTCGTGCTGGAGGTCGCGTTCGAGGGATTACAGCGTTCGAGCCGCCACAAATCCGGCCTCGCCATGCGCTTTCCCCGCATCAACCGGCTGCGCTGGGACAAGCCGCCGCGCGAGGCGGACCGGCTTGAGACGCTGGAGACCATGCTGGCGCGGATCGAGCGGGGGCGTGGCCCTGCGGAAGCAGCGGATGCGACGCTTCCCGCTCCTCTTGCGGGAGAGGGAAGCTAGCGGCCGCAGTTGTGCTACATAACGGACTGGATTCGGGGAGAACCATATGGCCGATCAAAACATCACCCGCTGGATGGGCGGTTCGCCGCTCGCGGTACTCGGCCGGCTGATCCTGATCTGCGTGCTGGTCGGCGTCGTGCTGTCGGCACTCGGTCTCGACCCGTGGAATATCTGGGTCAGCCTGCAACGGCTGATCGAGTCCGTGTGGAACATGGGCTTCGATGCGGTTCGCTGGCTGTGGGGCTATTTCCTGCTCGGCGCCGTGATCGTCATTCCAATCTGGATCATCATGCGCATCGTCAACGGGCCGCGCGGCCGCTGATGTGACGCCGACCTTTTCCGTCGGACACCGGCAGGTCTTCGCCATCGCCCTGCCGGCGATGCTCGCCAACATCACGACGCCGCTGGTCGGCGTCGTCGCCACCGCCGCCATCGGCCGGCTCGGCGATGCCGCCGCGCTCGGTGGCGTGGCGATGGCATCGCTGGTGTTCGACTGTCTGTTCTGGCTGTGCGGCTTCCTGCGCATGGGCACCGTCGCTCTGACCGCCCAGGCGCTCGGCGCCGGCGACCGCACCGAACAGCGCGCCGTGCTCGGCCGCGCCCTGCTGATCGCGATTGTCATCGGCGCGGTGCTGCTGGCGGTGCAAATCCCGCTGGCCGCCGGCGTCCTGTGGCTGATGGGCGGCAGCGCCGCCGTCAACGCCGCCGCCGGACTTTATTTCGCGATCCGTCTGTGGTCGGCGCCGTTCGCGCTCGGCAACTATGTGATGCTCGGCTGGCTGGTGGGGCTCAACCATCCGCGCCTCGCGCTCGCCGTGCAGATGGTGATCAACGTCGTCGATATCCTGCTGACGGTGCTGTTCGTGCTGGTGCTCGACGGCGGCGTCGCCGGCGCGGCCTGGGCCGCGGTGATCGCTGAAGGGTCCGGGCTCGCCGCCGGGCTGGCGCTGGCATGGCATGTGCTCGGCCACCGGCTCGACATGCCGCGTCACGCGTTGTTCGACCGCGCCAAACTGATGCGCATGCTGGCGGTCAACCGCGACATCTTCATCCGCACGGCGGCGCTGGTGGCGGCGTTCCTGTTCTTCAGCGCGCAGGGCGCGCGCGCCGGCGACGTCACGCTGGCCGCCAACGCGGTGCTGCACAACTTCACGCTGATCGGCGCGTTCTTCCTCGACGGCATGGCCAATGCGGCGGAACAACTGTGTGGCCGCGCTTACGGCGCGCGCAATCGCCTCGCTTTTTCCCGTGCGATGAAACTCATCGTCGGCTGGAGCCTCGCCTTCGGCCTCGCCACCAGCATCGTGTTCGCGCTCGGCGGTCCGTTCCTGATCGACGCAATGACCGCGAGTGCCGACGTGCGCGAGACGGCGCGCCTGTTCCTGTGGCTGGCGGTGCTGACGCCGGTCTGTGGCGCCCTCGCCTTCGCCTATGACGGCATCTATATCGGCGCCACCTGGGCACGCGACATGCGCAACCTGATGATCCTTGCGCTGGCGCTTTACTTCGCCGCGTGGGGGCTGGCACAGCCGCTCGGCAATGCCGGCCTGTGGCTTGCGCTGCTGACGTTCTATCTCGCGCGCGGCGTGCTGCAGGCGGCGCGCTATCCGGTGCTGGCGCGCCGGACATTCGGGATCACGCCCTAAACCGGCCAGCTCTCCGCCGTCATGGTCGCGGCGTCGGCGCCGACCAGCGCGTTGAGCGAGGTGCGGCGGCCACGGCTGACCGCCAAAGCGAGATCGCGCTTGATATCGCCGACAAGCCCGACGCCCTTGTAGACGAGGCCGCTATAGACCTGCAGCAGCGTCGCGCCGGCCTTGATCTTGGCGATCGCGGTGGCGCCGGAATCGATGCCGCCGACGCCGATCAGCGGGAACGCGCTTTCCGTCCGCACATAGGTTTCCGCCAGCATCCGCGTCGACAGGCGGAACAACGGCTTGCCCGACAGGCCGCCCACCTCGCCCGCCTTGTCGCGCTGCCGCAACGTCGCCGGCCGTGTGATCGTCGTGTTGGAGACGATCATGCCGTTGACCTTGCGCTTGCGGGCAATGCCGACCACGTCGTCGAGCTCGCTCAAGGTGAGATCGGGCGCGATCTTGAGCAGCAGCGGCACCGGCCCGGCATCGCGGCTGACGCGATCGCGCACGGCGATGGTGCGCGCGAGCAGATCATCGAGCGCATCGGCCTGCTGCAGATTGCGCAGGCCCGGCGTGTTCGGCGACGAGATGTTGACCGTGAAATAACTGGCGACCGGCGCGAACGCCTCGATCAGCTTCACATAGTCCTCGGTCCGGTCGAGCGAATCCTTGTTGGCGCCGACATTGACGCCGACGATGCCGCCACGGCCGGCGCGCGCGGCGAGCCGCGCCAGCACCGCCGCCTGCCCGTCGTTGTTGAAACCGAGCCGGTTGATCACGCCCTCGTCGGCATCGAGCCGGAACAGGCGCGGCTTCGGATTGCCGACCTGCGGCCGGGGCGTAACCGTACCGATTTCGACGAAGCCGAAACCGAGCCGGAACAGGCCGTCGACCGCCTCGGCATTCTTGTCGAACCCCGGCGCGATGCCGAGCGGATTGGGAAAATTGAGGCCGAAGGCCCGCGTCGCCAGCTCCGGCGGATCCTCGGCCGGGCTGCGCGGCGGCGGCAGCAGCTTCAGACCGCGGATCGCCAGGACGTGGGCGTCCTCGGGATCGAAGGCGCGCAGCAGCGGGCGCGCCAGCCGGCCAAACAGTCCCATCACCGCCCAGACACTCCCTTCCAGCGACTCACCCACCGCCCGAAGGCGGCCCGGCAGCGATATAGAGAAAGAGGCTGGACGGGGGCAAATGAAGGCTATAATTCCTAGCTATCGACTCGCCGTTCTTCCTGATGATTCGCCGGGCGCACCCCATCGCGGGGTGCCGGCCACTGCACCGGGACCGCCATGCCGTCATCGATGCTCACCCACGCGCAAATCTGGACTGCCCTCGACCGTCTTGCGGCGCGAGCCGGCCTGTCACCGTCCGGCCTCGCCAAGAAGGCGGGTCTCGACCCCACTACCTTCAACAAGTCGAAGCGCATCACGCCGGAAGGCCGCGCCCGCTGGCCCTCGACCGAATCGGTCGCCAAGTCGCTCGATGCCACCGGCATCAGCGTCAGCATGTTCCTGTCGCTGATCGGCGACAGCAATCGCGGTGGCGCGCAGGCGGTGCCGGTGATCGGCTTCGCCGAGGCCGGCTCGGGCGGCTACTTCGATGACGCAGGTTTCCCCGTCGGCAAGGGCTGGGACGAGGTTTCATTCCCGGCCGTCAACGACGCCCACGCCTATGCGCTGGAGATTTCCGGCGACTCGATGAAACCCGCCTACCGCAAGGGCGACATCATCCTCGTCTCGCCGGAAGCGCCAGTGCGCAAGGGCGACCGCGTCGTGGTCAAGACCAAGAATGGCGAGGTGATGGTCAAGGAGCTCAAGCGCAAGACCAGCAAGACGCTCGAACTCGTCTCGCTCAATCGCGAGCATGCCGACCGCACCCTGTCGATGGCGGACGTGCTGTGGATCGCGCGGATCGTCTGGGCGAGCCAGTAACCGAGACGCCATGACTGCTGGCGGAGACGCCAGCACCATAACGGCGCCGTAAATTAAATCGGCGCGGATGGCATGTCTCACGGCACACGGATAGGATGTCACCCGTGACGTTGGGGGACACATCCATGCAATTCCAGACTTCCTGCGCCTGCTGCGGCGACCTCTTGGCGCGCCGGTTCGACCGCCGGCATTTCCTGATCGGCGCCGGCGCGGCGGGCCTCGCGGCGATGATGCCAAAATTCGCCCATGCGGCGAGCGGCAACTACGAAGCCATGGTCGTCGGCTGCATCGACCCGCGCCTGCAGGAGCCGATGCACCGCTACACCGCGCGGCGGCATCTCACCGGCAAATTCAGTTCGTTCATCATCGCCGGCGCGGCGATCGGCGTGGTCGCCGAGCCGTTCAAGGACTGGCACAAAACTTACTGGGACAACGTCGGGGCCTCGGTGCAATTGCACAACATCAAGCGCGTGATCGCCATCGACCACCGCGACTGCGGCGCGGCGAAGATCGCTTATGGCGAAGCCAAGGTCGCCAACCGGCAGATCGAAACCGAAACCCATCGCGAGGCCATGGGCCAGTTCCGCAAGCAGATGGCCGAACGGCTGCCGCAGCTCAAGGTCGAGACCGGACTGATGGATCTCAAGGGCCGGATCGAGATGTTTACCTGACGCGCACGCGACAGTAACAAAAGAAAATGGCCGGGATGTCCCGGCCATTTTTGTTTTCCGACCGCCGGAGCGTCAGGCCTTGCGCGCCAGCGCCCCGTCGATCATCGCGATCGTGTTGTCGAGGCCGTAGACCGCGGCGAACGAACCGAAGCGCGGGCCCTTCTCCTGCCCGAGCAGCACCTGATAGAGCATGTTGAACCAGTCGAGTGACACGCCGGGCCGGCCGTCCTTGGCCGCCTTCTTGTGATCGAGGAAAGGCTCGCGGCGGCCGATCTCGTAGACCACGTCCTGGATCGCGGCAGCATCGGTGTCCGCCGAAAGCTGCGACAGCGCCTCACGCAGATCCTGCAGCGCCGCGCGCTCCTGATCGGTCGCGTCGCGGAATTTCTTGTGGGGCAGCACGAAGTCGCGGAAGTAATGGATCGCGTAGCCGACCAGCGCGTCGAGCTTCGGATGCGTCTGCGGCGTCACGCCCGGCCGATAGCGGCCGATGAAGCCCCACAGCGTCTCGGCATTCTCCGCATTCGAAGACGACACCAGCGTCAGCAGCATCTGGAACGAGATCGGCATATCGACCTGCGGCGGCTTGCCGCCGTGAATGTGCCAGACCGCGTTGCTCAACTGCTGCCGCGGATCCTGGCGCGGATAGCCGTCGAGCAATTGCTGGTATTCGTCGACGTGACGCGGGATCACGTCGAAATAGAGCCGCTTCGCCGCTTTCGGCTCGCGATACATAAACAGCGACAGCGATTCCGGCGAAGCGTAGCGCAGCCATTCGTCGATGGTGAGGCCGTTGCCCTTGGACTTGGAAATCTTCTGGCCCTTCTCGTCGAGGAAAAGCTCGTAGTTGAAGCCTTCCGGCGGCGTGCCGCCGAGCGCGCGCGCGATCTGGCCCGACAGCTTGACGGAATCGATCAGATCCTTGCCGGCCATTTCATAGTCAACGCCGAGCGCGACCCAGCGCATCGCCCAGTCCGGCTTCCACTGCAGCTTGCAGCGGCCGCCTGTCACCGGCGTCGTGACACTCTCCTTGGTATCCGGGTCTTCGTAAGTGATGGTACCGGCGGCGGCGTCATGCGCTGTCACCGGCACCTGCAACACGACGCCGCTGCGCGGATCGATCGGCAGGAATGGCGAGTAGGTCTGCGCCCGCTCCTCGCGCAGCGACGGCAGCATGATCGCCATCACTTTGTCGAAGCGCGCGAGCAGCTTCAGCAGCGTCGCGTCGAACCGGCCGGACGTGTAGCACTGGGTCGCCGACATGAACTCATAGTCGAAGCCGAAATGGTCGAGAAAGGCGCGCAGCCGCGCGTTGTTGTGCTCGCCGAAGCTCGGATGCGTGCCGAACGGGTCCGGCACCTCCGTCAGCGGCTTGCCGAGATGCTGCGCCAGCAGTTCCTTGTTCGGGATGTTGTCCGGCACCTTGCGCAGGCCGTCCATGTCGTCGGAGAAGGCGAGCAGCCGGGTCTTGATCTTGTCGTCGGTCAGCACACGGAAGGCGTGGCGCACCATCGAGGTGCGCGCGACCTCGCCGAAGGTGCCGATATGCGGCAGGCCGGAAGGGCCATAGCCGGTCTCGAAGATCACTTCGTCCTTCGGCGTTTTCTTCAGCCGCGCGACGATCTTCTTCGCCTCCTCGAACGGCCACGCATTGGACTGTTCGGCGAGCTTGCGCAGGTCGGCGGCAGCAACATCGGTCATCAGAACGGACTCATCAGAACGGACTTACGGGAAAATAGCGAAGCCAGAGATCGGTATAGCGGCCCTTCTCCCACAACCGGAACATCGCCCAGTTGAGAGCCTGCCGCAGCACGTCGTTACCACGGCGCACCGCGATGCCGACGCCCTCGCCGAAATAGCTGTTGTCGAGATAAGGCCCGCCACGGAAAACGCAACAATTCGCCGAGTCGGTGCCGTTAAGCCAGAACGCCAGCGCGATGCCATCGCCGAACAGCAGATCGACCTCGCCCTTCTTCAACGCGTCGCGCGCCGCTTCCGGGGTCGGGTAAGGCTTCAGCGTCGCCTCGGTGTAGAGCGCCTTGAGATACGCCTCATGCGCGGTGCCGGCGACGACGGCGATGGTCTTGCCCTCCAGCGCCTGCGGCCGTGGATCCTGGATCGCACTATCCTTGCGCGCGACGAAGCGCGCCGGCGTGCGGTAATAGGGATCGGTGAAATCGAGCCGCGTGCGGATTTCCGGCGTGATCGCGATCGAGGCGAGCAGTGCGTCGCCCTGATTGGCGGCGAGCGCGGCGAGCAGCGTGTCGAACCGGCGCTGCTGGATCGTGCATTGTGCCTTGATCTCCTCGCAGATGGCGCGGGCGAGATCGACATTGAATCCGGCCGGATTACCGTCCGGCCCGGCGTAGTTGAACGGCGGATAATCGGTCTCGGTCAGGAAGCGGATGGCCGTGACCCGCGACAGATCGGGGCGTTCCGGCCGGCGGCGCGGATCCCAGAAACCGGGGACATGGACATCGCCGGACACGCCGGGGCCGATCCGCGTCCGCTCGCCCTGATCGACATGCGCCTGCGCCGCCGCCCGCTCCGCCCCGAGGAGCGGAAACGTCAGCAGCGCCATGCAGGCAAGAAAAGCGAAACGGATCATCCACCGGCCTCGTTGCGGCCGGGACCATATCATCCTGCCGGTGAAGAAAAAGCCCTGTGTGGCTAGCCGGCCAGATGCTTTTCGATCTCGTAAACCGGCAGTTTGACCATGTCCTTGTCGAGTTCGTTCACCACCGCCTCACGCAGGCGCGGCGAATAGGTCTGACGCAGGACACCCAGCGCCCGTGGCGGCGCGACGATGACCATGGATTTCACGTCGCCGGCGAGCACCGCCTTGTCGAGCCGCTCCGCCAGTTCCTTGAGAAATGTCCGTTCGTCCTGATCGTGCCAGTCGGTCTGGGCCACGGAACTGCGGCCGTTGCCGACCGACGAATGCGCGCGGCCGGGACGATCCGCCCCCTGCTCATGGGTCGAGGCATGCTTTTCCTCGACCACCTCGCGACAGCGCAGATTGGGAAATTTCGCGTCGCCCTCGTTTTCCAGCAGCAGCGCCTTGGCGCCGTCGCACACCACAACCCACTCACCCTGACGGATCTTGAGATCGGACATAAAACACTCCTTGCAGGCACAGTCTGACGACGATAACGCGCGAGCGCGCCATCAGTTGCCATTCCAGGAGCCTGCCGAGGCGGCCGTTTTGCCGCCTTGCGCTATCGCAATGAGTGCTTAGTTCGTGCCGTCGAGGAGCCGTCGGGCGATGACCTGCGCCTGGATTTCGGCGGCACCCTCGAAGATGTTGAGGATGCGGGCATCGCACAGGATGCGCGAGGCCGGAAATTCCAGCGCAAAGCCGTTGCCGCCGTGGATTTGCACGCCATTGTCGGCATTCGCCCAGGCGACGCGCGCGGCGAGCAGCTTCGCCATGCCGGCTTCGAGATCGCAGCGCCGGCCGGAGTCCTTCTGGCGTGCGGCGTAGTACGTGAGCTGGCGCGCGATCAGGATTTCCGTCGCCATCATCGCGATCTTGTCGGAGACGCGCGGGAACGCGACGATCGGCTGGCCGAATTGCACGCGCTGCGTCGCATAGCCGAGCGCGATCTCCATCGCCGCCTGCGCGACGCCGATGGCGCGCGCCGCGGTCTGGATGCGGGCTGACTCGAAGGTCTGCATCAACTGCTTGAAGCCGAGTCCCTCGACACCGCCGAGCAGATTCTCCGCCTTCACCTCGAAGCCGTCGAAGGCGATCTCGTATTCCTTCATGCCGCGATAGCCGAGCACCTCGATCTCGGTGCCGGTCATGCCCTTCACCGGGAACGGCTTGGCATCATCGCCGCGCGGCTTTTCCGCGAGCAGCATCGACAGCCCGCGATGACCCGGCTCCTTCGGATTGGTCCGCACCAGCAGCGTCATCACGTCGGCGCGCACCGGATGGGTGATCCAGGTCTTGTTGCCGTAGACCTTGTAGACATTCCCCTCGCGCACCGCGCGGGTCTTGATCGAGGCCAGATCGGATCCGGTGTTCGGCTCGGTGAACACCGCCGTCGGCAACACCTCGCCGGACGCGATCTTCGGCAACCACTTGTTTTTCTGATCGAGCGTGCCGCCGGCCTGGATCAGTTCGGCGGCGATCTCCGAACGGGTACCGAGCGACCCGACGCCGATATAGCCGCGCGACAGTTCCTCCGACACGACGCACATGGATTCCTTGCCGAGCCCCATGCCGCCGTACTGCTCCGGGATCGTCAGGCCGAACACGCCCATCGCCGCCATGTGGCTGATGACGTCCATCGGAATGTAGCTGTTGGTGCGATGCCACTGCTGCGCGAACGGGATCACTTCCGCGTCGGCGAATTTGTGCATCTCGTCGCGGATCGCCTCGAGCGTGTCGTCGAGACCGAGCGCCGGATGCGCATCGGCGCGCAACAGTTCGACCACCGCCGCGCGGCGCGGCGCGGTGTTGCCGTCGGCGATCAAGGCAGCAACCGCCGGCACCAGCCGCGCCTCGACCTGCTCGCGGGTCAGACCGAAGTCGGACGGCCGCACGATTTCGCTCTGGCTGATGGGGATGCCGCCGACGATCTGCGCCAGATACTCGCCAAGGCCGATGCGGACCAGATGGTCTTCCAGCGCGCCCAGCGCCTGATCGACCTGCATGCGCTCGGCAAAGGCCGTGAGCTGACGGATCGATTCCACATACGTGGCGAGCCAGGCGAGGCCGTGGGTGGCGCGCTGCTCGCGGTCGACCAGCTTGCCGACCAGGACGCCCTCGACCGAGACCTTGGCCTGAACCGCGCGAATCGCATCGGCCAGAATGGCCTCGACGGCGACGGTGGCCTCGCGGGCCAGCTCGACCAGTTGACGGGCCGGGTTGGTACGGCGTTCCACGATCGGCATGGGCGTCCTTTGCGGCTGGGAAAGACGGCAGACAGTGACTTGTGCGCCGCACAAAATCAACGGCGCCGGTTGTAGCCTTTAGTGGGCTGGTTGTGACCGAAAAAGCTTAAGGAAAACCGGCCTTTGCGACAAATTAACCATCTTCGGTTTCCTTAGGGCGAGGCGGCAACCTGGCCGCGTTTCTCGTGTCCTGGGGCACCATGCGGCTGTTCAACCATCTGGTCTCCTCGCTCTCGGTCCGGGCGCGGATCGTTTTCATCGCGCTGATCCCGGTGATCGGCTTCCTCGCCAACGGCATGACTTTCATGTCCAGCGAGCGCGCCGTCGACGAGGCCATGCGCGCCGCGCGGCGCTCGGGCGAATTGGCCGACAACAGCCGCGACTTCAAGGCCACCATCACCGCCATGCGCTTCCACGCCAAGGATTTCGTGGTGGCGCCGAACTACGACGCGGTGCGCCAGTTCGAGGCCGCCGAGAAAGCGACAATCGAGAGCATCGACAAGCTGGTCGAGACCGCGGATGCGGAGCAGCTCGGCGAGATCGTCACGTTGCGTGACGACGTCGTGACGCTGCTCGACAATTTCCACAAACTGGTCGCCGCGCAGGAAGAACTCGGCTTCGACGACGCCAAGGGCATCCAGGGCGAATTGCAGCGCGCCGCCAATTCGGTCGAGCGGATCATCAACGACACATCGGCATCCTGGCTCGACAATGCGAGCGCCGATGACCTGCTGAAATCCCTGCTGGTGATGCGCCGCTACGAAAGCAGCTATCGGGCGTCGCAGCGCGAATACTTCCGGCAGCCGTTCTTCGAGCAATACAAGAAATTCGTCACCAAATTCGCCGATGTCGATGGCACATCGGAGATGAAGACCGACCTCGAAAAGCAGGTAAAAACCTACGCCGACACCTTCGCGCGCTGGGCCGACGCGCAGAATGCCGCTTATCCGCTGCGGGCGATCATCGATCGGGACAGCGAGCGGATGATGCCGAAAGCAGACCACATCATCCAGATCGCGCATCAGGGCGGCGAGGCCGCCGTAGCGGCGCTGGTGGCGTCGCAGAAATACACCAAAACGACAATCATCGCCGTCAGCATTGCCGTCATCGCACTCGGCCTGATCGTCAGTTGGCTGATCGGCCGCAGCATCGTCAGGCCGCTGGCCGGCCTCGCACGCGCCATGAACGTGCTGGCGTCGGGCGACACCGCCGTACGAATTCCGGCGACCAGGCTGCGCGACCAGATCGGCGACATGGCGCGCACCGTGATCTTCTTCCGCGACGCCATGATCGAGCGTGAAAAGCTCGCCGGCACACAGGTGCAACTCAGCGCAGCGCGCGAAAAACGCACGGAAGCGATCACCACCACCATCGCCGGTTTCGAGACATCGGTGGATCGCGCGCTGGCGCGGCTGCGCGACGCCGCGACCCGCCTCGAAAACGCCTCCACCAATCTCAACGGCGCCGCCGACACCGTCTCGCTGGAAACGCGCTCGGCGGAAGACCATGCCAATGCCGCTTCGGCTAACGTCTCGACCGCGGCGAGTTCGGTCGAGGAATTGGCCGCCTCGATCGGCGAGATCGCGAGCCAGGCCGCGACCTCGACCGAGGTGGCGGCGCGCGCTGTCGCGGAATCGCGGCGCACCGTCAACACCATGTCGGAGTTGGGCAGTGCCGCGACGCGGATCGGCGAGGTCATCGGCCTGATCCAGGCCATCGCCGGCCAGACCAATCTGCTCGCGCTCAACGCCACCATCGAGGCGGCGCGCGCCGGCGAGGCCGGAAAGGGTTTCGCCGTGGTCGCGGCGGAGGTGAAATCGCTCGCCGCGCAGACCGCGAAGGCCACCGAGGAAATCGCCAGTCAGGTCGGCGCGATCCAGTCCGCCACCGCCGACGCCACGCAGGCGATCGAGCAGGTCAACAGCATCATTACCGATATGTCGTCGATCGCGACCACGGTTGCCGCCACCGTCGAACAGCAGAATGCCGCGGTCTCGACCATCGCCGAAGGCGTCGCGCGCGCCTCGGGCGATGCCCAGACCGGCGCCGAGGCTATGAGCCGCGTGTCCGATGCCAGCATCGAAGCGCGGACCACGGCGACCGACGTGAAAAGCCTCGCCGACGCGCTGGCGGTGGACGCGGAGAAACTCGACGCGGAAATCCGCCGGTTCCTGGACGACGTGCGAGCCGCCTGACCTCCACGGCGCGCGACGCAGCATCCGGGTGACGGCGTCGCTGCAACAAATCGGACGGTCGCGCGTTAGCGGACTCGCGAGGAACCTTTGCTTGTTTTACGCCGCATCTGGAATGTGACCGCCGACGCGTTCTATGCGTTTCTGGCGGATGACGGCTGGGCGATCGCCAGCCACATCGCACTGTCCACCCTGATGTCGCTGTTTCCGTTCCTGATCGTCGTCACCGCGCTTGCCGGGTTTTTCTTCGGCTCGCCGCAACTGGCCGACGAGGCCGCCAAGATTCTGCTCGAAGCCTGGCCGCCCGCGGTGGCGGCGCCCCTGGCCCGCGATATCCACGGCGTGCTGACCAGCCTCAGCGGTAGCGTGCTCACCTTCGGCGTGGTCTTTGCGCTTTACTTCGCTTCGAGCGGCGTCGAAAGCCTGCGCATCGGCCTCAACCGCGCCTACAATCTCTCGGAGCCGCGCTCGATCTGGTGGCTGCGCGCGGAATCGATCGGCTATGTCATCCTCGGCGCGATCGCCCTGATCGCATTCTCGTTCCTGGTGGTGCTGGCGCCGTTCATCCTTGCGCAGTTGCGCAAATATATTCCCGGCCTTGCCCAGTTCGGCGACCTGATCACCGTGGTGCGGTTTTCCGTCGCCGCCATCGTGCTGATCATCGCGCTGGTGATCGTGCATCTGTGGCTGCCGTCGGGCCGCCGCGGCTTCCGGCAGATCGCGCCGGGCGTGGTCGCGACGCTGGTGCTGTGGCTGATTTCCGGCGCGGTATTCGGCCGCTATCTGGCGGAATTCGCCTATGGCTACGTGACCATGTATGCCGGCCTCGCTTCGGCGATGGTCGCGCTGATCTTTCTTTATATCTGCGCGTCGATCTTCATC
>JAHBZF010000110.1 GCA_019635575.1 Pseudolabrys sp.
CCGCCGGGGACGGGCGGACATCAACTCGGTGCAGGCGCTGCTCCTGTACAATATCGGCGACAAGGAATTGACGGCGGGCGAGCTGCGCACGCGCGGCTACTATCTCGGCTCGAACGTCTCGTACAATCTCAAGAAGCTGGTGGAGATGAACTATCTCGATCACCAGCGCTCGCGGGTCGACCGCCGTTCGGTGCGCATCAAGTTGACGCCGAAGGGTCAGGAAGTGCGCGACATCGTCGAGCATCTCTATCAGAAGCACGTGCGCACGGTTGAGCAGGTCGGCGGCATCAATGCCGACGAGTTCTCGACGCTCAACAAGTCGCTGCACCGGCTCGAGCGGTTCTGGACCGACCAGATTTTGTACCGTCTGTAATCCGATCCTCCGTTACGGACGCGAGAGCGACTGGCCCCGGCGCGAATGCCGGGGCCATTTTCGTCGGTTTCTTTGAGATTAACGCGGCTTTCACGGGCTCGATGGGTTAAGCTGGCAACGATGCGACTGACGTGGAAACGAGCGGCCGTGATGGCGGCGCTAACGGCCGTGGTTGCGCTTGCGGTCGTTATTTGGGTGATGCCTTTTATTGCTCAAGATGCTTGCCTTGACAGTGGTGGGGCATGGAATGGTGGCCGCTGTATTCACTCAGACTGAGATAAGCGGATAGGGCGATAAAAGCTGAGGTTGAAATCTATTTCGCGTTTGCCGCGTTTGGCGAGGTGATGAAGACTGCACCAATCGATCCGGTTGGTGCCGCCACGCCGGGGCCCTTTTCGTTTTACTGTTTGTTTATGCTGCGCCGCATGATGCACGCTTCCGCGGCAGCGCCATGCGGATGCGCGCATCCGCAATAGCGCCATGCGGATGCATGCATCCGCAATAGCGCCATGCGGATGCATGCATCCGCAACAGGGTCATGCGCAAACATCGGCTCGACGCGCCACGCCTCCCACCTATGATCGTTGCAACAACAACGTTCAAACGAGTCTGGAGGAAGCGATGCCGACGATCGCCGATACGCGGAAAACGCTCCTGCTGCTGGGACTGGGTTTGGCTGCTGCGACGGGAACCAGCGCCACGGCGCAGACCAGACCGGACGCTCCCAAGATCGGCGATCCGCCGGAGGCGATGAACATGCGCCTCGTCGGCATGAACGACCTGCAGGGCCGTTCCGCCTATCAGCCGACGATCCATCGTCAGGGCAATCGTTACATCGCCTATATCGGCCATCATGGTGGGACGGACGCCGTGCCGAAGCCGGTGAACCCGATCACCGGCCAGCCGGAATTCAACGGAACCTCGATCGTCGACGTCACCGATCCCGCGCATCCGCGTTATCTGAAACATCTGCCGGGTCAGGAAGGGAACTACGAATCCGGCGGCGGCCAGATGACCCGCGTCTGTGACGGCAAGGACTTGCCGAAAGGCGATCCCAATGCCGTCTATCTGCTGCGCACCTTCGGCGGCGCGGCGCATGAGATCTGGAATGTCGCGGCGCCGGAAAATCCGAAACTGATCGTGCGGCTCGAAGGGTTGAAGGACACCCATAAGAGCTGGTGGGAGTGCGACACCGGCATCGCCTATCTCGTCTCCGGCGTGCCGTCCTGGCGCATCCGCCGCATGACTGAGGTCTACGATCTCAGCGATCCGGCCAAGCCCGTCAAAATTCGTGAGTTCGGCCTGCCGGGACAGGAGCCCGGATCGAGTGGCCGCGTGCCGACCGAACTGCACGGCATGATCTCCATGGGGCCGCAGGCGAACCGCGTCTATTTCGGCTACGGCACCAACAAGGGCGGCATGCTGCAGATCGTCGATCGCGACAAGCTTCTCAAGGGTCCGAAGGAGCCGACGCCGGACAATCTGCGCGCGCCGGTCGTCGGCGAGATGGATATGTCGCCGCTCAACGGCGCACACACGACCTATCCGCTCGGCAAGATGACCATTCCCGGCTTCTCGAAGGACAAGTTCGCCAGCCAGCGCGACATGATCATGATCGTCGATGAGTCGCTGGTGAACGAGTGCCAGGCGGGCGAGGCGCGGCAGATGGTGTGGTTTGCCGACGCCACGGTCGAGGCAAAGCCGATGGTGGTGTCGAACTATTCGGTGCCCGAGGCGCCGGGCCATTTCTGCGACCGGGGCGGGCGGTTCGGCTCGCATTCCTCGAACGAGAGCCGCGCGCCGGTGTTCTTCCGCAAGCTCGCGATCGTGACATGGTTCAACGCCGGCGTGCGCGCCATCGATATCCGCGACCCGTATCATCCGAAGGAGGCCGGGTATTTCATTCCGCCGATCACCGACAAGACCGACAAGCGGTGCATCAAGGTCGATGGCAAGGAAACCTGCAAGGTCGCGATCCAGAGCAACAATGTGGAAACCGATGACCGCGGCTACATCTATGTGGTGGACCGCGCCAACACCGGGCTGCATATTCTGGAGGTGACTGGCGAGGCGCGCGCCATCGCGGGCCTGCCGGCGAACTGAGCGGGATCGGGAGCGAACACGGTCATGCGCCGGCGCGGGATCGTCACCGCGATTGTCCTGTGCGGCACGCTGCTGCTGGCGGCGTCCGCTCCCGCGCATTTTCGGCTGGATGACGCCGGGGGACTCTGGCGTGAGATTCCCTGGCCGTTTCCCATGGACGAGTGGGGTGAGGGCCGGGCGTTCCGCTGCGAGGGCGGCGGCTGCGGCCGGTCGTTGCAGCTCTATCTGCGGACCAAGATCGGCTTTTGCGTCTGCGGGGTCGGCGTTGCCGACGATGCCGATCTGGATCGTCTGAGCGACTTCGATTTCATGGGCAAGGATTCGGGCAAAGATTTGGGTAAGGCGTCGCCGCGTCAACGCGGCGGTGGACATGAAGCCGTTGCTGCGGCGTTCAAGGGGCGGGCGCGCGTCTACGATCTCGATCCGGCGCAGCCGTCGCGCGCGGCGCTGGCGGTGGCGCTCAACAGCAACTGCGACGCGGTGGTCGCGACGGCACTGGTCGACGGCGGCGCGGCAGACCGCGCGGAAGTGGAGACGTTGCGGTTTCTCGCCGGTCCGGTGGCGCAGCCCTGGCTGCGGCACAAGCTCGGTTTGTAGTGCGATGAGCGGGCAGCCCGGCGAGATCTATTTCGAGTTCACCGTGGTCGGCGCGCTGGTGAAGGTGGCGGCGCTCGATCCGGCGACCGCGACCGAGGTCGTCGTGATGGGTCCTGTAACCGCGAGCCGGGCCGATCTGGAGCGGCTGGCGGCGCAGAAGTTGCGCGCCCGGCTCGCCCGCGATGCGGGGGAAACCCGCTAGATATGGGGCATTACCCTATCGTCTGATGCCATTGCTGGCGGTTTTCCTCCCCCTGCGCCGGGTTCCCGCCTTGGCGCGGGAGGGGGCGATGTGCTATGGCGCGCCATCCCGGATTTTGCCCGCCCGACGGCGCTTTCGCCGTGCCGCGCGCGCATGGTCCTTCTGACACGAGAGCATCATGACGGCCGCCCCTTCGCCTTCGCAGACCCAGTCCATGTTCACCCAGACGCTCGCGCAGAGCGATCCGGAGCTTTACGACGCGATCGGCAAGGAACTCGGTCGCCAGCGCGACGAGATCGAGCTGATCGCCTCGGAGAACATCGTCAGCCGCGCGGTGCTGGAAGCGCAGGGCTCGGTGCTCACCAACAAATATGCCGAGGGTCTGCCGGGCAAGCGCTATTACGGCGGCTGCCAGTATGTGGACATCGCCGAGACGCTGGCGATCGAGCGCGCCAAGAAGCTGTTCGGCTGCAACTTCGTGAACGTGCAGCCGCACTCCGGCGCGTCGGCCAATGCCGAGGTGTTCTTCGCGCTGCTGCAGCCGGGCGACACCTTCATGGGCCTCAATCTCGCCGCCGGCGGCCATCTCAGCCACGGCATGGCGATCAACATGTCGGGCAAGTGGTTCAAGCCGGTGCCGTATAACGTGCGCCGCGACGACCAGCGCATCGACATGGAAGAGGTGGAAAAGCTCGCGCAGCAGCACAAGCCGAAGCTGATCATCGCCGGCGGCTCCGCCTATCCGCGCGTCATCGACTTCAAGAAATTCCGCGAGATCGCCGACAGCGTCGGCGCGCTGCTGATGGTCGACATGGCGCATTTCGCCGGTCTCGTCGCCGGTGGCGCGCATCCCTCGCCATTCCCGCACGCGCATGTGGTGACGACGACGACCCACAAGACGCTGCGTGGCCCGCGTGGCGGCATGATCCTCACGAACGACGAGGATCTGGCGAAGAAGCTCAACTCCGCGGTGTTCCCCGGCATGCAGGGCGGCCCGCTGATGCACGTCATCGCCGCGAAGGCCGTGGCGTTCGGCGAGGCGCTGCGGCCCTCGTTCAAGACCTACGCCAAGAACGTCGTCGAGAACGCCAGGGCGCTCGCCGAGACGCTCAAGGGCAAGGGCTACGACATCGTCTCCGGCGGCACCGACACGCATCTGATGCTGGTCGATCTGCGGCCGAAGCGCCTCACCGGCAAGGTCGCGGACCTCGCGCTCGGCCGCGCCCACATCACCTGCAACAAGAACGGCATCCCGTTCGATCCGGAAAAGCCGACCATCACCTCCGGCATCCGTCTCGGCACGCCGGCCGGCACCACGCGCGGCTTCGGCATCGCCGAATTCCAGCACGTCGGCGAACTGATCTCGGAAGTGCTCGACGTTCTCTCGCAAAAGGGCACCGACGAGGATTCGCTGGTCGAGGCCGCGGTGCGCGACAAGGTGCAGACGCTGCTCGCCCGTTTCCCGATCTATCAGGGATAACGCCAAGCCATGCGCTGCCCGAGCTGCGGAAGCCTCGACACCCAGGTGAAGGACTCGCGTCCGACCGAGGACGCGAACGCGATCCGCCGCCGCCGCGTCTGCATCTCGTGCAACTTCCGCTTCACCACCTTCGAGCGCGTGCAGTTGCGCGAACTCACGGTCATCAAGCGCAACGGCCGCCGCTCGCCGTTCGACCGCGACAAGCTGATGCGCTCGGTGCAGGTCGCGCTGCGCAAGCGCCAGGTCGATCCCGAGCGCGTCGAGCAGATGGTCTCCAAGATCGTGCGCGAGCTGGAAAGCCTCGGCGAGAACGACGTGTCGTCGGAAACCATCGGTGAATCGGTGATGGCGCATCTGCGCGAGCTCGACGACGTCGCCTATGTCCGCTTCGCCTCGGTCTATCGCAATTTCCGCGAACCGCAGGACTTCAAGAACGCGCTCGACGAATTGTCGGGTCCGGACGGCGATGACGCGTCGTCCGCAACGCCGGAACGGAAATGAACGACACCACGACCGCCGCCGATCCCGCGCAAGATCAGCGCGTAGAAGATCAACGGTTAGAAGATCAACAGTTGGACGATCAGCGTTTCATGCAGCTTGCGCTGTCGCTGGCGCGGCGCGGCCTCGGCAATACCTGGCCCAACCCGGCGGTCGGGGCCGTGCTGGTGAAGGACGGCGTCGTTATCGGCCGTGGCTGGACCCAGCCGGGCGGCCGCCCGCATGCCGAGACCGAAGCCTTGAAGCGCGCGGGTCGCGGAAAGGCGCGCGGCGCGACGCTCTACACGACGCTCGAGCCTTGCTCGCATCAGGGCCAGACGCCGCCTTGCGTCGACGCGCTGATCTCCGCCGGCGTCGCCCGCGTGGTGTCCGCCATGGAGGACCCCAATCCGCAGGTCGCGGGGCAGGGCCACGCGAAGCTGCGCGAGCGCAACATCGCCGTCGAGATCGGTGTCGGCGCGCAGGAGGCGCAGCGCATCAATGCCGGCCATGTGCGCCGCATCGTCGATCACCGGCCGCATGTGCTGCTCAAGCTCGCGGTGTCGTCCGACGAGAAGATCGCCGCCGCCGGCGGCCGCCGCGTCGAGATCACCGGCGAGGAAGCGCGCGAGCGCGTGTTCATGCTGCGCGCCATGAGCGACGCGATCCTGGTCGGACGCGGCACCGTGATCGCCGACGATCCGGTGCTGACCTGCCGTCTGCCCGGCATGGAGAAGCGTTCGCCGGTGCGCGTCGTGCTCAATGCCAAACTGAATATCCCGCTTGCCAGCGCCGTGATCGGCACCGCGCACGATGTGCCCGCCTGGGTGATCGGCGACGCCGCCGCCTCGCAGATCGCGGAGGACGTGCTGCGCGGCAAGGGCGCGGAGGTGATCCGTGTCCCGGCGCAGGACGGACTGTTCGACATCGGCGCGGTGCTCAGGCTCCTGGCCGAGCGCGGCGTCACGCGGCTGATGGTCGAAGGGGGCGCGGCGGTCGCGACCTCGCTGCTCAACGCCGATTTGATCGACGAGGTGATCCTGCTGCGCGGCGGAAAGCCGATCGGTGAGGATGGCGTGCCGCCGTTGCGGGGCCTGCCGCTCACCGCGCTGACGCAGGCGCCGCGGTTCAAATCGCTCGGGAGCGAAAAACTCGGCAACGACACGCTCGAACACTGGGTGCGCGGCTGATGTTCACCGGGATCGTCACCGACGTCGGTGAGGTGCTCGCGGTCGAGCCGCGGCCCGGCGATCTGCGCCGGCTGAAGATCGCGACGCATTATCCGGTTGACGAGATCGCCGACGGCGCGTCGATCGCGTGCTCCGGCTGCTGCCTCACGGTGGTGGACAAGGGCATCACCGGCAATCGCCGCTGGTTCGCGGTCGATGCGGCGGCGGAAACGCTGGCGGTGACGAATGTCGGCGCCTGGGCGGCCGGCACGCGGATCAATCTGGAGCGCTCGCTGCGCATCGGCGACGAACTCGGCGGCCATCTCGTTTCCGGTCACGTGGACGGGCTGGCCGAGATACTGGAGCGTGAGGATCATCCGGAGACGGCGCGGTTCACCTTGCGCGCGCCCTCGGCGCTGGCGCGGTTCATCGCGCCGAAAGGGTCGGTCGCGCTCGACGGCATCTCGCTCACGGTGAACACGGTCGCTGACGACACGTTCTCGGTGCTGATCATCCCGCACACCTTGCAGGTGACGACGCTGGGCGGCCGCCGCGCCGGCGACCGCATCCACATCGAGATCGACCAGATGGCCCGCTACGCCGCGCGGCTGATGGAGCGCGGTTGACCCTCTGGCGGGGGTGCCGCAGCCTTAATCAAGCCAGCCTTGTCGGCGACAAGCCCCCTTGGTAACAGGGCGCGGTTTCTCAGGAGTTTTCCATGCCCCGGCCGAAGCGGCGCGCATCCCCCGTCAAGCGTCAGGCAGCGCGTCTGCTGATCGTCGAAGCGCGCTATTACGAAGACATTGCCGACCGGCTGCTCGCCGGCGCGACCGGCGCGCTGGAACAGGTGGGGGCGCAATACGACGTCGTCACCGTGCCGGGCGCGCTGGAGATTCCGGCCGCCATCGTCATCGCCGCCGACAATGCGGCGCGGGCGGGAGAGCCTTACGACGGCGCGGTCGCGCTCGGCTGCGTCATTCGCGGCGAGACGTTCCATTTTGAGATCGTGTCGATGGAATCCGCGCGCGGGCTGATGGATCTGTCGGTCGCGCATGGCTTCCCGGTCGGCAACGGCATTCTCACGGTCGAGAACGAGAAGCAGGCCAAGGCCCGCGTCGGCGGCCGTCACGGTGACAAGGGCGCGGAGGCCGCACGCGCGGCGCTGTCGCTGATCGCGCTCAAGCATATGAGCGCCGCATGAGCCGCGGCGACGAGAAAGGCCCGCCGAAAGCCAACCGCCGTGGCGCGGCTCGGCTCGCGGCGGTGCAGGCGCTCTACCAGATGGATATCGCCGGCACCGGCCTCAACGAGATTCTGGCGCAGTTCGAGAGCCACTGGATCGGCCGCGAGGTCGAGGGCGAGCAATATCTGCCGGCGGAGGGTGCGTTTTTCCGCGAGATCGTACGCGGCGTGCTCGACGATCAGCGCCGCATCGATCCGATGATCGACGAGGCGTTGTCGCGCGGCTGGCCGCTACGGCGGATCGAGACGGTGCTGCGTGCGGCGTTGCGCGCCGGCGTCTACGAACTCGACAAGCGGCGCGACATTCCCGCGCGCGTGGTCGTCAAGGAATATGCCGACGTCGCTGCCGCCTTCGTCGAGCGCGACGAGACGGGACTGGTCAACGCGGTGCTCGACCAGCTCGCGCGGCAATTGCGCGGCGAGGAATTCGAGCGGTCGTAGCGCGACGAAACGGTCACGGCTTTTTCCGCTGTCATGCCCGGGTTTATCCCGGGCATCCACGGCTTACTTGCAAGCGTCGACAAAGACATGGATGCCCGGAACAAGTCCGGGCATGACGTGGCGAGAGCTACGCTTCGAACTCACAACCCGCTATGCTGCCCGCAACATGGCGAAATCCTCCCCATCAGCCGAAGACGACTTCATCGCGCGGCATTTCAAGCCGCTGGCGATGGCCCCGGGTGCGCTCGGGCTCACGGACGATGCGGCGGTCTACACGCCACCGCCGGGCCACGACCTCGTTCTGACGAAAGATGCGCTGGTGGCCGGCGTGCATTTCTTCGCCGACGATCCGGCGGAGCGCATCGCGCGCAAGGCGCTGCGGGTCAATCTGTCGGACCTCGCGGCGAAGGGCGCGACACCGGCCGGTTTCCTGCTGGCGCTGGCGCTGCCGCCGGAGACCGACGAAGAGTGGGTCGCGGCGTTCGCGCGCGGACTTGGCGACGACAGCGCACATTACGGCTGCCCGCTGTTCGGCGGCGACACGGTGCGCACGCCGGGTCCGGTCGCGATTTCGATCACCGCGTTCGGCCTGGTGCCGTCGGGCTGCATGGTGCGCCGCGCCGGGGCGGAATCTGGCGACCGCGTGATGGTGAGCGGCACGATCGGCGATGCGGCGCTGGCGTTGCGCGTGCGGCGCGACGGGCTTGCCGTATCGGACGCTGCGCGGGCGCATCTGCGCGAACGCTATCAACTGCCGCGGCCGCGCACGGCGCTGGCGGCGGCGGTGCGCGCGCACGCGACGGCGGCGATGGACGTGTCGGACGGTCTCGCCGGCGATCTCGCCAAGCTGTGCCGCGTCTCCGGCATGACGGCGCGCGTCACGCTCGCGGATGTGCCGCTGTCGGACGCAGCGCGATCCGTCGTCGCGCAGGATCGCGCCTTGCTGGAAACCGCCTGCACCGGCGGCGACGACTACGAGATCGTCTGCACCGTGCCGCCGGTAAAGCTCGCCGCCTTCCGCGCGGCCGCCGCGTCGGCCAAAGTGCCGGTCAGCGAGATCGGTGAGATCGTCGCGGGCGAGGGCGCGCCGCAATTCCTCGGCGCGGACGGCCAGCCGGTGGCGTGGCAACGGCTGTCGTTCAGTCATTTGTGAGTCCAATGCGCAAACGCGCTCGGCCTATCTTCTTGGACGCGATCCTGACGGATCGCTTTGGTTCGAGACGCCCCGCCTTCGCTCCGCGAGCTTCGGCGCGGCTCCTCACCATGAGGTTTGAGAGTGTTGCCACGCCATCAACCTCATCCTGAGGAGCATTGCGGAGCAATGCGTCTCGAAGGATGGGCCGCACAAAGATTTCCGATCAGCGTCCGTTTGGAGACTCCCCGCACCCCCTGTTAGGGTTCGCGCCATCCCTTCATGCCGACAGTTGCGCCCATGCACGACACCACCGCCGCTCCGAAATCCCTGCCGGCCTATCAGCCGCGCGCCGACTACAAGCAGGTGCATCGCCGCTTTCCGACGACCGCCTGGCTGCGGCGCAAGGCGCCCGCGCATGTGCCGCTGTTCGCCTTTGAATACGGCGATGGCGGCGCGGGGTCCGACGTCGGCATCGATCACAACTGGGCGGCGTTCGACGCCTTCAAGTTCGTGCCGCGCTATGGCGTCACCAACAAGCTGCCGCCGGTGGAAACGACGCTGTTCGGCACGCGCTACAACGCGCCGTTCGGCGTCGCGCCCATGGGCGGACCGGCGCTGGTCTGGCCCGGCGCCGACAAACTGTGCGCGCGCGCCGCGCAGGCGGCCGGTGTGCCGTATACGCTCGGCGTCGCCGGCGGCGCGACCATCGAGGAGATCGCGGCGATCGCGCCCGATGTGTTCTGGCTGCAACTCTATCGTTTCTCGCGGGACGGTCACCGGATCGGCCTCGATCTGGTGCGCCGCGCGGCGGCGGTTGGCGTCAAGACGCTGACACTGACGCTCGACGTGCCGGTGCGCACCACGCGCTCGCGCGAGGCGCGCGCCGGACTCGCCAACGAGTTTCGGCCGAATGCGCAGATGCTGTGGGAGATGATCCAGCGTCCGGCCTGGCTGATGGCGATGGTGCGCCATGGCATGCCGCGCTTCGCGACCTTGCGGGATTATCTGCCGGCGGGGGCGGGGACCAACGACACGATCCGTTTCGCGCGCCAGGAGATGGGCGGTGCGTTCTCCTGGGACGAGATCGCGCTTTATCGCGAGCACTGGAAGGGGCCGATGCTGCTCAAGGGCATCCTGCATCCGGCCGATGCGGAGAAGGCGCTGGCGCTCGGCATCGATGGTATCTGGGTGTCGAACCATGGCGGACGGCAGATCGAGGCGCTGATGCCGGCGATCGATTGCCTGCCGGCGATTGTGCGCACGGCGGGCGGCAAGGCGACCATCCTGATCGACAGCGGCGTGCGCAGCGGCCACGACGTGGCCCGCGCGCTGGCGCTCGGGGCGGATGCGGCATTTGCCGGCAAGGCGTTCCTGTGGGGGCTGGCGGCGCTCGGCGATCGCGGCCCGGCGCATGTGATCGATCTGTTCATGGACGAACTGACCTCGTCGCTCGGCCAGATCGGCGCCCGCTCGCTGGCGGAGGTGCGGGAGGCCACGCTGCGGCATCCGGGGGCGTTCGCGGCGGGCTGATGCAAAACGGCTGTCATCCCAGCCTCCTGATTTCGGCAATGGTGTTCCCCTGAGGGGCCGTATAGAAGGCCATCATTCCACCGCTGACAGAATGTCGCGGGTTCGGGGAACAGGTCCGGGGGACCATGCCGATGTCGGCTGTCGAGACCGTCACGAAACCTATTGTCGACGATGACCGGCTGGCGCGCCGCAATGCGCTGGTGCTCGCGGTCGCGCAGGCGCTCGCCGGCGGCAACAACACCGTCATTGTCGCGACCACCGCCATCGTCGGCGCCATGTATGCGCCGGACAAAGGGCTGGCGACGCTGCCGATCACCATGATGGTCATCGGCATGTGGGTCGGCACCTTGCCGGTCGGCTATATGGCGCGGCGTTTCGGCCGCCGCTTCGCGCTGCAGGTCGGCACCATTTTCGGCGTGCTCGCCGGGCTGATCTCGTGCGTCGCGGTGCTGCAGGGTTCGTTCGCGCTGATTCTCGCCGGGACGTTCTCGGGCGGGCTCTACGCGGCCGCGCATCAGTCCTACCGGTTCGCCGCGGCGGATACGGCGAGCGAGGCGTTCCGGCCGAAGGCGGTGTCGTGGGTGCTCGCCGGCGGGCTGTTCGCCGGGCTGATCGGGCCGCAGATCGTCATCTTCACCAAGGACATGTGGCCGCCTTATCTGTTCGCCACGACCTATCTGGCGCAGGCGGGCGTGGCGTTGCTCGCCGGCGTGGTGCTGGTGTTCATCCGCATTCCGAAGCCGGTGATACAGGCGCAGCAGGAGGCGGGGCGTCCGCTCACCGAGATCGTGCGCTCGCTGCGCTTCGCCACCGCGGTCACCTGCGGTGTCGTCTCCTATGCCGGCATGAACATGATGATGACGGCGGCCCCGCTCGCCATGGTCGACTGCGGCCACACCGTGACTGATGCGAGCCTGGCGATTCAGTGGCATGTCATCGCCATGTACGGCCCGAGCTTTTTCACCGGGTCGCTGATCCTGCGGTTCGGCGTGACGCGGGTGATTTCGGTCGGGCTGGCGCTGCTGCTGGTGGCGGCGGTGGTCGGGCTGTCAGGGCTGACGGTGGCGCACTTCTGGGGATCGCTGATTCTCCTCGGCGTCGGCTGGAACTTCGCCTTCATCGGCGCGACCACCATGGTCACCGAGTGCCATCGTCCGTCCGAACGCAACCGGGTCCAGGCGTTCAACGACTTCCTGGTGTTCGGCAGCATGGCGATCGGTTCGCTCGCGTCCGGCAAGATTCTCGCCACGCTGGGCTGGGCCTTTGTAAATGAAGTGTTTTTCCCGCTGATCGTGATCGCCGCGACGATGCTGCTGTGGCTGTCGCTGTGGCGGCGGCGCGTGGCCTAACCGGTTTGCCGACGATCCCGTACCCGCCGAAAGTCCCTGTCGATGGCGGCGGCGCTCGCATTGCGCCGCTGCCTCGTTTTTGGCAATGTCCCGCCGCTTTTTCGTCCGAGGGGGGCGCTGAGAGCGCTGCCGGCTGTGTTCGGCTGCGGGTCGCCGCCCACCCGTCACATCCGAGGATTACATGTCGGCTCTCTGGTTGATCATTCTCTGCGGCTGCCTCGCCATCGTCTATGGCGTTTGGGCTATCGGTTCGGTGATGAAGGCCGATGCCGGCAACGCGAAGATGCAGGAAATCTCCGCTGCCGTGCGCGAAGGCGCTCAGGCTTATCTCAAGCGGCAATACACGACGATCGGTATCGTCGGCGTCCTCATCTTCCTGATCCTCGGCTGGGGTCTCGGCTGGCTGGTGGCGGTCGGCTTCGCCATCGGCGCGATCCTGTCCGGCGCGACCGGCTTCATCGGCATGAACGTGTCGGTGCGTGCCAACGTGCGCACCGCGCAGGCGGCGATCGGTTCGCTCGGCGGCGGTCTGTCGCTGGCGTTTAAGTCCGGTGCGATCACCGGAATGTTCGTGGCCGGTCTCGCGCTTCTTGGCGTCGCCGCCTACTACGCGGTGCTCACCGGTCCGCTCGGCAAGGCGCCGAACGACCGCATGGTGATCGACGCGATGGTGGCGCTCGGCTTCGGCGCCTCGCTGATCTCGATTTTCGCCCGTCTCGGCGGCGGCATCTTCACCAAGGGTGCGGATGTCGGCGGCGACCTCGTCGGCAAGGTCGAAGCGGGTATCCCGGAAGACGATCCGCGCAACCCGGCGACCATCGCCGACAACGTCGGCGACAATGTCGGCGACTGCGCGGGCATGGCGGCCGACCTGTTCGAAACCTATGCGGTGACCACCGTCGCCACCATGGTTCTGGCCGCGATCTTCTTCGCCGGTCAGCCCAACCTCCAGGCCATGATGACGCTGCCGCTCGCCATCGGCGGCGTTTGCATCATCACGTCGATCGCCGGCACCTTCTTCGTCAAGCTGCCGGAAAACCAGTCGATCATGGGCGCGCTCTACGCGGGCCTGATCGCCACGGGCGTGCTCTCGATCGTCGGCCTCGCCCTCGTCATCCTCGTCGTGTCCGGCTTCGGCAAACTGCCCGGCGTGAACTACTCCGGCTGGCAATTGTTCCTGTGCGGCATCGCCGGTCTCGCGGTGACGGCGCTGATCGTGGTGATCACCGAATACTACACCGGCACGCATTTCCACCCGGTGCAGTCGATCGCCAAGGCTTCGGTGACCGGTCACGGCACCAACATCATCCAGGGCCTCGCGGTCTCGATGGAAGCGACGGCGCTGCCGGCCCTCATCATCATCGCCGGCATCCTCGTGACCTACGCTTGCCGGCCTGTTCGGCATCGCCATCGCGGTGACGACGATGCTGGCGCTCGCGGGCATGGTCGTGGCGCTCGACGCCTTCGGCCCGGTCACCGACAACGCCGGCGGCATCGCCGAAATGGCGGGCCTGCCGAAGGAAGTGCGCAAGTCGACCGACGCGCTCGACGCGGTG
>JAHBZF010000111.1 GCA_019635575.1 Pseudolabrys sp.
CATGCGCACGGGGTCGTCGGTGCGTTCGGACGGCTCTTTCTTTTCGGTGGTGGCGAGCGCCTTCGGACGCGACTCGACCAGCTCGGTGCCGGTCTCCTCGTCGTCGTCGTCCTCGTCCTCGTCGTTGTCGGCTTCCTCGTTCTCGATGACGTTGATGCCCATCTCGTTGAGCATCGACAGCGTGTCCTCGATCTGCTCGGAGTTGACCTCTTCCGAGGGCATCACGGCATTGAGCTGCTCGTAGGTGACGTAGCCGCGCTTCTTGGCGCTCTTGATGAATTTCTTGACCGCAGCGTCATTGAGGTCGAGCAACGGCAGCGGCGAATCCGGAGTCTCCGGGGCGTCCTTCTCGGCCGTCTCTTTGTCCTGCTCTTTGACTTTCGCCTTGCTCGCCATTCGTACTCTGCCTCTCCTCGTCGCCGCGCCGGACCCGCATGGGCGTATCCGGATGGCGGAAAGGGGCAGCGAGGTGATCAACCCCGGCCTGCCCCGCGAATCGAACGTTACTGTCGTGGGCCGCGCTTAAGGCCCGATTAACCCTGACCGGCTTCCAGAGCCCAACCTGGAGCCCGTGGCGATAAAAGACCCATATTCCGCCTGTTTGCGAGTCTCAAGCTGATTCCCGCGCGGCAAAACCGGCCGGAAACATGGCTCGAACTTTCCCGCAAAACCCGGCCTCAAACCCCGCTCGGCGGGTTCCGGGCCTCCGGCGCCGGACAGGTCGCTCCGGCCCCGATTCCCTCAGGTTTCGCTTGGTCCTCCCCGCCCCGTGAGCGGCGGCGGGAGGTGCCGTGGCCGATTTCGGCCCTGTCGGCCGGTCCTAGAAGGACCGGGACGGGCGGCCGGACGAGGCCCCGAACCCTTCGATCAGCGCTTCGGTGCCATCGGCGGCGGCGATCCGGCTTTTCACGTCGAACAACCAGGCCTGATTGGCCTCGGTCGCATCGTCGGCCAGCGCCGCCTCGGCGTCCTTGAGTTCCTTAGTTAGGGAATGCCATTGCCGATGCAAGGCGACGAGCTGCTGCCAGGTGATTAAAACATCGGCCGGCGCGGCGGCGGGCTCGGCGCCCCACACCGCCGGGGTGGTCACGGCCACCGCCAGCCGTTCCAGCATGTCGGCAAAGCCGCGCCGGATCAGCCCGGCGCGCAGAATCTCCGCATCCGGCGAGGCTTCCTGGGCGAAACCGTCGATGATCGCGCCTTTCAGCCGCTCGGCGTCGTTGTGGCGGAACGCCAGCGAGGAAAGTTCCTCGAGATGGTCGTGCAGCAGCCAGGGGTGGTTGAGCACGGTCTGCAGGATCAGGGCTTCGCGCAGCGGCATCGCCGTGCGCGGGCCACGCATCAGCGGCGAGGCCGCAAGCTGCTGGCTCACCGCCGCGTAGCCATTCTGTCCGCCGAATGCCTGTCCCCCGAAACCTTGCGCACCGCCCCGGCGCGGATCGCCGCCCCGCATACCGCGGCCGCCGCGCGGATCGGCCCCGGCGGCATCGCGCCGCCAGCCTTCGGCCGCCGCCATGCGACGCGGGAACGCACCGCGCGCGCCACCGCCGCCGCCGAAGCTCTCGGTCTGGAAAAAGCCGCGCAGCCGCGCTTCGAAATCCTGCCGGTAATATTTGCGCACCGCCTCGTGGCCGATGCCGCGCGTCACCGCGTCGAGCCGCGCCTCGAGCGCGGCGCGGCGTTCCGGCGTGTCGAAGCCGCCGGCCTCGACCTCGCGCAGCCATGCCACGTCGGCCAGCGGCTTCGCCTGCGCCACCACGTCTGCGACTGCTTCACGGCCGCCGGAGCGCAGCAGATCGTCAGGGTCCTGCCCTTCCGGCAGCATCGCGAACCGCAGGCTTTTGCCGGGCTCGAGCTTCGGCAGCGCGAGATCGACAGCGCGATACGCGGCGCGTTTGCCCGCGCCGTCGCCGTCGAAGCACAGCACCGGCTCGGCGTGCATCTTCCAGATCAGCGCGAGCTGGTCCTCGGTCAGCGCGGTGCCGAGCGGCGCCACCGCGCCGGGGAAACCCGCATTGACCATGGCGATGACGTCGACATAGCCCTCGACCACGACGACCGGCGCGCCCTGATGCGCCGCCTGCCGCGCCGCCGCGCCGTTGTAGAGATTGTGGCCCTTGTGAAAGAGCGTGGTCTCCGGCGAGTTGAGATACTTCGCCTTCGCCTCTTTATCGAGCGCGCGGCCGCCGAAGGCGATGATCCGCCCGCGGATGTCGGTGATGGGAAACATCACGCGGTCGCGGAACCGGTCATACGGCACCGGAATATCATCGCCGTGGATCAGGAGGCCCGTCTCGGTCATGTCCTCGACCGGGATGCCCTGCTTGCCGAGATGCTCCTTCAGCGCGAACCGCTCGCCGGTCGCGTAGCCGAGACGGAATTTGAGCTGCGTCGCCGCGTCGAGTTCGCGGTCGGCGAGATAGCCGCGCGCCTTCGCGCCCTCGCGGCCCGCCAGCGTCGCCTGGAAATATTGCGCGGCGAGTTCCATCACCTCGTAGAGTGTTTTGCGCTTCTTCTCGCGCGCGTCGTCCTCGCGCGACACGACGGGCAGCGGCATGCCGGCCATCTGCGCCAGCCGCTCGACGGCTTCCGGGAACGTGACGCCGTCGGTGCGCATCACGAAATCGAAGATCGAGCCGTTCTGCCCCGAGGAGAAGTCGAACCACGCCTGCTTCTGGTCGTTGACGAAGAACGACGGCGTCTTCTCCTTGTTGAACGGCGACAGCCCTTTGAACTCGCGTCCCGCACGGGTCAGCTTCACGCGCCGGCCGACGACTTCCGAGACCGGAAGCCGGGCTTTCAACTCTTCGATGAATTGCTGCGAGAAGCGCATGGGTTTTCAACGCGGAACAACGACGACTCGGGGCTTATCATAAACCGGCCGTGCGATCCGACGCTGTCCGCCGGCTAGCCGCCGATCGGCCGGGAAAGACGCAGACCGCCAGGAACTGTGCTCGCTTTGCCCGCTGTCCACAGGCCCTCGTCCGGGAACATCCCCTCACGGCTCGTCAGAAAAGTAGTTGACTTGGAAACTTGATAAGATAGTTTCCTAGGAAATTATCTGGACGCTTCGATGCCCACACGCTCCTCGCCGGTCAGTCCGCTCGAGACCCATCTCGGCTACTGGCTGCGCTACGTCTCCAACCAGGTGTCGCATGCCTTCGCCCGCAAGGTCGCCGCACACGACGTCACGGTGGCGGAATGGGTGATCCTGCGCGATCTCTATGACGCCAACGCTGTGACGCCGAGTGCCCTCGCCGAACGTATCGGCATGACGCGCGGCGCGATCTCAAAACTGGCCGAGCGCCTCTGTGCCAAGGCGCTGGTGGCGCGCACCGCAAGCGACGACGACAAACGTTATCACAGTCTTGCGCTCACGGCCGCCGGGCGCGCGCTGGTGCCGCGGCTTGCTGCGCTCGCCGATGCGAATGACGCGGAATTTTTCGGCAACCTCAAACCGGCTGAGCGCAAAAGCATCGAAACCGCGATGCGCGGCATCGTCGCCCGCCACGGCTTCAAGACCATCCCCACCGAATAACTGTACGAGCCATCCATGAAAACGCTGTCGCCCGATGCCAAAGCCGCCGCGCTCGAATGCACCCACGCTTCCGATGAAGAGCGCATGAGCTTTCCGCAAGTGGTGATGACGCTGATGCAGGCCGGCATCGAGCGCTATCACACCGATCTCTGCGCCGCGACCAAGACCTATTATCTGCCCGACGGCGCGAGCGAGACCATCGCGTGCGATCCGGTCGAGAACGCACCGGCAGAGCCCTTCAATGCCAATGGTGTCGCCGCCGCGATCAAGACGATCCAGGCCGGCGCCATGACCTACGCTGAGTTTTGCGCGGAGATCGCCAACGCCGGCTGCGTCGGCTATCTGGTGTCGCTCGCAGGGCGACGCGCGGTCTATTACGGCCGTACCGGCGACATGCACATCGAGTGGTTTCCCGGCGCGCGGTCCTGAGCGCCCGGCTATTCCTTGCCGAGATAATCCGGCTTCGCCAGCGGCACGCCCTTGTGGCGCAGGATCGCGTAGGCGGTGGTGAGGTGGAAATAGAAATTCGGCAGCGCGAAGGTGAGCAGGTAGTGCCGCGCCTCGAACTCGATGGCGCGATTCCGGGTCTTGAAGATCACCGTCTTGCCGTCGCTGGCATCGATCGCCGCGCGGTCGAGGCCGGTGATGAACGCCACCGTCTTGTCGATGCGCGTCTTCAACTCGTCAAATGTCTGCTCGGTATCCGGAAAGCCCGGAATCTCGACGCCGGCAAGCCGCGCCGCACAGCCCTTGGCGTTGTCGCTGGCGAGATGGATCTGCGCGGTGAACGGCCGCATGTCCGGCGCGAGCCGCGCCTGCGTCAGTTCGGCGGGATCGATCTTGTTATCGCGCGCGAACGCCGCGCCCTTGTCGATCAGATGCGTGAGATTGGCGAAGCCACGCACGAAGGCCGGAATGGAAACGTCGTACATCGTCAGCGACATGATGCGATCCTTGAGACATGAAGCACGACAGACGAGATAGGCAGCGGAGCGCACCGCGCCAAGGTGGACTTAAGACGCGGGCGCGTCAGTCGCCCTGATAGCGCTGCTCGGTCCACGGATCGCCGCGGTCGTGATAGCCGTTCTCCTCCCAGAAGCCGCGGCGGTCGACAGTCATGAATTCGATCCGCTTGAGCCACTTCGCGCTCTTCCAGAAATAGAGATGCGGGATGACGAGGCGCAGCGGGCCGCCATGCTCCCGCGCCAGCGGCTCGCCGTTCCAGGTGTGCGCGAGGATCGCATCCTCGGCAGCAAAATCCGGCAGCGGCACGTTGGTGGTGTAGCCGTCGGAACTGTGCAGCATCACATGCGTGGCGGCGACGGTCGGCATCACCGCGTCGAGGATCGTGTGGGTGGAGACGCCCTGCCAGGCATTGTCGTAGCGCGACCATGTGGTGACGCAATGAATGTCGGTGACGAAACGGCTCTGCGGCAGCGCCATCAGCTCGGCCCAGGTCCAGTGCGCACGCGTCGTCACCGCGCCGTCGACATCGAGCGTGAAGCGCGTCGTATCGACCGCCGGCTGCTCGCCGAGATCGAGCACCGGCCAATCCTTCACCAGATGCTGGCCGGGCGGCAGGCGGTCCGTCTCCGGCCGCGCCACGCGGCCGGTGATGAATTTCCGCTCGCGCGCCCAGGACTGCTTGGTGCGCGTCAGCTTGGTGTCGAGGCCGGTCGGATCGTCGGTCATCGGAAACTCGCTTCATCACGGACGGCATAACGTAAGACCGCCCGGCGGCCTTTGCCACCGGACGGTCTTTGGCCGTGCAAAATGTATCGGCTACGCCGGCTGCGGCTCCAGTTCGCGCAACAGGTCGCGCAAGTCGAGCCGTTCGGTGACCATCGCCAGTTCGCCGTCGGCGTTGCGCGGCCACTCGCTCTGAGGACGATCCCAATACAGTTCGACGCCGTTCTCGTCCGGGTCGCGCAGATAGAGCGCCTGGCTGACGCCGTGATCGCTGGCGCCGTCGAGCGGCCACTTGGCGTCGATCAGCCGTTTCAGCGCGGCGGCGAGCGCCTTGCGTGTCGGATACAGGATCGCGGTGTGAAACAGTCCGGTGGTGCCGGGCGCCGGCGGATGGCCACCCCTGCTCTCCCAGGTGTTGAGACCGATGTGATGATGATAGCCGCCGGCGGAGACGAACGCGGCGTCACGGCCGTAGCGCTGCATCAACTGGAAGCCGAGCACGCCGTTGTAGAACGCGAGCGCGCGGTCGAGGTCGGCGACTTTCAGATGCACGTGGCCGATCCGCGTGCCCGGCTCGACCGGGTTCGGGTTCTGCTGCTCGTTGCGCATCGGCAGAATGGGCGTGGTGGACATGATGTGATCTCCCACAGATGAAATGGAATTCGGATCAACGTGAGCGGCGCAGCGCCAGCGCGCCGTCGCCGAGCAGCGCCTGCACGGCGAGCGCCACCGCCCAGAACGCCGGATATTCCCATCCGCCATTGGCGTTGGTGAAGAAGAAACCGGCCGGGCCGTGCACCAGCACGATGGCGCCGAGCAGCACCGGGATCAACGCGAGCGCCACCCAGCGGGTGAACACGCCGAGGATCAGCGCGACACCGCCGATGACCTCGACGGCGATGGTGAGATAGGCAAGCTCCGGCGGCAACCCAAGACTGCCGAAGAACTTGGCGGCACCGGCCGGCGTGAACACGACCACTTTCAGCGCGGCATGGGCGAGGAACAGCGCGCCGAGGGTGACGCGCAGCAGCAGCGCCGCATAAGGCGCGGTGCGGGCATCGACCGACGCGGCGGTCTGGTGCTGGGTCAGCGGGGCGGCGGCGAGATGAGCGGCAGTCATGGTGTTTCTCCGGAAACGAATGCTGTGAACTGCCGCCAACATGACCCTCGGCCTATGAGTTGATAATCCGCCATTTTTGAATAATATCTCACACCTATGGTGTGAGATTGGATCGTGCTCGACCGCGTCACCGGCATGCAGGTGTTCGTCCGCGTCGTCTCGCTCGGCAGCTTTTCCGCCGCCGCGCGATCGCTCGGCCTGTCGCAAACCATGGTGACCAAGCACATCGCCGCGCTCGAGGAGCGGCTCGGCGTCACCCTTCTTCACCGCACCACGCGAAGGCTCAATCTCACCGAAGCCGGCCGCCGCTACCTGCAATCGAGCGAGCGCATCCTCGCCGAGATCGAGGAAGCGGAAACGCTGGCGGTCGCCGACCGGGTGGAGCCGCGCGGCACGCTGCGGATCAATGTGCCGCTCGCCTTCGGCATGCGCGAGATCGCGCCGATCCTGCCGCGCTTCGCCGCACGGCATCCCAAGCTCACCGTCGATCTCGGCCTCGCCGACCGCATGGTCGATCTGATCGAGGAGCGCTGGGATCTGGCGATCCGCATCGGCCGCATGGCCGATTCATCGCTGGTCGCACGCAAGCTCGCGCCGTTGCGGCTGATGGTCTGCGCGTCGCCGGCCTATCTGAAAGAGCACGGCACGCCGAAAACGGTCGATGACCTGCGGCAGCACTCATGCCTCGGCTACACGCTAAGTGCCGCGACCTCCGCCGACCGCTGGCTGTTCGGCAAGGACGGCAAGATGTCGGTGCCGATCTCCGGCCGGTTCCGCGCCGACAACGGCGACGCGCTGCGGCTCGCGGCGCTGGAAGGGCTCGGCCTGATCTACCAGCCGACTTTCCTGCTGGCCGACGATCTGCGCGCCGGACGGCTGCGCGCGGTGACGCTCGACAAGCCGCCCGTCACTTTCGATGGCGTGTTCGCGGTCTATCCGGCCGAGCGGCATCCGCCGGCCAAGGTGCGCGCCTGCATCGACTTTCTGGTGGAGGCATTCCGCGGCGAGCCGCCGTGGGAGCGGGATTTGCCGGGCACTTAAGGTATAATGTTGCAGCGCAACACAGGTTCGGATTAAAAGCCGCGCAATATCGTTTTCCACGGGAGCCTCGTCATGGACCTCCGCTACGTCACCGCCGGCCCCAATCCGCCGAAGGACATTCACGCCGTCATCGAAATCCCGCTCGGCGGCGTGCCGGTGAAATACGAAATCGACAAGAAGTCGGGCGCACTCTACGTCGACCGCTTCCTGCACACGGCGATGTTCTATCCGGGCAACTACGGATTCATCCCGCAGACGCTGTCGACCGACGGCGATCCGATGGACGTCATGGTGGTGAGCCAGGTGCCGGTGGTGCCGGGCGCGATCATCCGCTGCCGCCCGGTCGGCGCGCTGATCATGCAGGACGAAGCCGGCGGCGACGAGAAGATCCTCGCCGTGCCGGTCGACAAGCTCAATCCGTTCTACACCGACATCCGCGACTATCGCGATCTGCCGCCGATCATCTGCGAGCAGATCGCGCACTTCTTCCAGCACTACAAGGATCTGGAAAAGGGCAAGTGGGTGAAGGTCGCGGAATGGATCGACCCCGCCGACGCGCAGAAGCTGGTGCTGGAAGGCATCGAGCGCGCGAAGGAAAAGGCGTAGCGCGAACGTCTGCTCTCACTCCGCCTCATCCTGAGGAGAGCATGGCGCAGCCATACGTTACCGCAAGTCGGCTTTAGCCGACTTGCGCATCAAAAATCCCCTCTCGGGTAACCCGAGATGGGTGGATGCGGCGGCCACCGTGTTGTCACCTCATGGTTCGAGACGCCTGCTTCGCAGGCTCCTCACCATGAGGATTACCGTGCATCGTGAAAGATGACGCCGGCCGTGTGGCGGCGACCGGAGCGCACGCGGCTGACCCCGTGGCGCAGATTGACGCGGTAGTTGCCGCGCGTGCCTTCGACCGGCCGATGATGCACGGCGAACAGCACCGCATCGCCCTGGCGCAGCGGCACCACTTCGGGCCGCGACTGCATGCGCGGCCGCTGCTCGGTGAGCACGAACTCGCCGCCGGTGAAATCCTCGCCCGGCCGCGACAGCAGGATCGTCGCCTGCAGCGGAAACGCCAGTTCGCCATAGAGATCCTGATGCAGACAGTTGTAGTCGCCCGGATCGTAGCGCAGCAGCAGCGGCGTCGGCCGTGTCTGGCCCGCCGCGTGGCAGAGCGCGAGAAAACCCTGATGCGTATCGGGATAGCGCGTGGCGATGCCCATGCGCGCATTCCACCGGTTGGCGATCGGCGCAAGCCGCGGATAGAGCGCCGTGCGCAGCGTCGCGATCGGATCTGGCAGCGGATACGAGAGATATTTGTATTCGCCGCGGCCGAAGCCGTGCCGCGCCATGATCACACGGCTGCGGAACCGGCTGTCGTCGTCATAGAGCGCGGCGAGCGCGCGGCATTCCGCCGGCGTCAACAGCGCGTCGAGGACGGCACAACCGCGCGCATCGAGATCGGTCGCGACCGATTCCCAATCGTAGCGCACAACATGACCGTCATTGGGTTGACTCACGAGAACCGCTGTATCGGGCAAGGCACTCTCCATCCTCCGGTCATTCCCGCGAAAGCGGGAATCCACACTTTGCCATTGAAACGGCTTTAAGCGTGGGTCCCCGCTTTCGCGGGGACGAACGGGAGTTGTGATGGCGATGCCCGATAAAACCCGCCACCCGTTTCCTGCCGGCGTCACCGCATCGGCAGGTTCGCGGCCTTGATCACCTGCTGCGCCTGCGCGCGCTGCTTGAGGATATCGGCGGCAAACGCATCCGGCGTGTTCGCCGCCGGCACCAGACCCCTGCCGATGATGTTTTTCTCCGCGAACGCCTTGTCCGCTTCGATCGCCTTCACCGTCGCCGACAATTTGTCGACGATTGCTTTTGGTGTGCCGGCCGGCACGAACAGTCCGTACCAGTCGCTCGACGGCACGCCGGCATAGCCGGCCTCGGTGATGGTCGGCACGTCCGGCAACAGCGGCGAGCGGATCGGATTGCCGATCGCGATGGGGATGATGTGGCCGGAGCGGATCTGCCCGAGCGCATTGCCGACGCCGACGATGGAGATCGGCGTGGTGCCGTTGAGGATGCCGTTGATGGCGTCGCCGCCGCCCTTGAACGGCACGCGCACCCAGTCCGCGCCCTTCTGCTGCTTCAGGCTTTCCATGTAGAGCATCATCGCCGGCGACGCGGTCGAATAGCTGAGCGTGCCGGGCTTCGCTTTTGAGGCGGCGACGAGATCGTCGATGGTCTTCGCGTTCAGCGCGGAACTGACCAGCACCGCCTGCGACATGAAGAACAGGTTCGACACCGGCTGCAACTGCTTGTCCGGGTCGTAGCCGGGCTTCTGGTACAGGAACATATTATAAGTGAGCGATTCCGTGTGCAGGATGCAGACGGTGTAGCCGTCGGGCGTGGCCTCCGCGCAGGCGCGCGTGCCGATGTTCATGCCGCCGCCGGGCCGGTTCTCGACGATCACCGGCTGGCCGAGCCGCGCGCGCAACTCCTCGCCGAGCGCGCGCATGAACACATCGCTCAGGCCGCCGGGGCTGGTCGTGGTGATGGCGCGGATCGGTTTCGACGGCCAGTCCTGCGCCGCGGCCGGTGTCGCGAATCCGCCGACCGCGCACAACGCGATCGCTGCGATGATGCTCCGCATGATGCCTCCCTGCCGCCGCGCTCTTTGCGTCATCGCCGGCGCGGTCAGGCGGAAAGTCTAGCGAACGGCCGCAACGCCGTCTTGCATGATCGCGCGGGGTGACCCGCCTGATGAGCGGATCAGAGCGGCAGGGTGATGACGCAGACGAGGCCGGCGGGCTCGAACCGGCGCTCGACACGGCAATCGTCGACGCCGCGGTCGAGCAGGATCGAGCCGAAGCCCTTGCGCTCCGGCGTGACGACCGGCGGGCCGCCACGCTCGGTCCAGACGAACGACAGACGCTGCACGTTCTTGTCGTCAGCATTTTGAATTATCGACCAGGCGAGATCGACATCGCCGCGCTCGCCCGACAGCGCGCCATGTTTGACGGCGTTGGTGGCAAGTTCGTGGACGATCAGCGAGAACGCCGTGACGCCGCGCGCCGGCAGCGCGGTGCGCGGACCCGCCATGTGCAGCCGCGCCTCGTCCGCGCCCTGCGTCAGCAATTCCTGGCGCACCAGCGATTCGAGATCGGCGCCGTCCCACTCACTGGTCAGCAGCGCGCGGTTCGCGGCGGCGATGGCGCCGATGCGCAGATTGACGGCCTTGGCGAATTCCTTCGGCTCGCTCACCATCCGCGCGGTCTGGTTGATGATCGACTGCACCACGGCGAGCGTGTTGTTGATGCGATGCGCCATCTCGCGCGTCGACATGGTCGGCGTCGCATTGGCCTTCACCGCAGCCATGGCGCTATCGGACGCGTTCTCGCTCATGTCCCGCCGACGCCTCGCCCCCGCATCAGCCGGCGAGCGCGGCCTTCACCAGACCGCTCGCCTTGGCAAAATCCATCTGCCCGGCATATTTCGCCTTCAGCGCGCCGATCACCTTGCCCATGTCCTTCATGCCGGCGGCGCCGATCTCCTTGATGGCGCCGTCGATCGCCGCCTTCACCTCGTCGTCCGACATCTGCTTCGGCAAATAGGACGTGATGATGGCGATCTCCTCGCCTTCCTGCTGCGCGAGTTCCGGGCGGCCGCCCTTCTCGTACATCTCCTTGGATTCCTGCCGCTGCTTGATCATCTTCTGCAGCACGGTGAGCACCTCGGCGTCGCCGAGCGCGGGCTTGCCGGCGCCGCGCGCCTCGATGTCGGCATTCTTCAGCGCGGCATTGATGAGCCGCAGGGTCGAGACCGCGCGCTCGTTCTTGGCCTTCATCGCCTCTTTCAGGGCGTCGTTGATCTTGTCGCGCAGCACGGCTCACCTCGTCATCTTGTGTCGCATCATGGAATCGCGTCGCGGGGACCGTAGAAGATGACCGCGGCGCCGATCAGGCAGATCGCGGCGCCGACGGCGTCCCAGCGGTCTGGCCTTACGCCCTCGACGAGCCAAAGCCAAGCGAGCGAGGCGGCGATATAGATGCCGCCATAGACCGCATAGGTCCGCCCGGCCACCGGCGTGTCGGCGAGCGTCAGCAAAAACGCGAACAGCAGCAGCGACGCGGCGCCCGGCAGCAGCCAGACCACCGATTTCCCCATCCGCAGCCACGCCCAGAACGCGAAACAGCCGGCGATCTCGGCGATCGCCGCTCCGACGAACACCGCCGCCGATCCCAATCCCAGTGGCATGACCCCGTGTCTCATTTCTGATGGGGGACAAGCCGTGGCCCGTCGCGCGGGCCTGCCAAAGTCCCCTTGCCTCTGCGTCCATTATACGCAAGGAAGAGCCCATGTCCTTGAAAGAGCCGGATCATCCGCCGCACGCGCCGGCCGCCGCAGGCTGGACCGAACCGAAAACCACCGCCGTTCTTGTTCTTGCCGACGGAACCGTGCTGGAGGGCCAGGGCTTTGGCGCCACCGGCAGCGCCCCCGGCGAGGTCTGCTTCAACACGGCGATGACGGGCTACGAGGAAATCCTCACCGACCCGTCCTATGCCGGCCAGATCGTCACCTTCACCTTCCCGCACATCGGCAATGTCGGCACCAACGACGAGGATATCGAGGCGCTAAATCTCGCCGCGACACCCGGCGCGCGTGGCGCGGTGGTGCAGGCGTCCGTCACCGAGCCGTCGAATTATCGCTCCGCGCTCAACCTCGACGCCTGGCTCAAGCGCCGCAACATCATCGGCCTGTCGGGCATCGACACCCGCGCGCTGACCGCGCTCATTCGCGGCAAGGGCATGCCCAATGCGGTGATCGCCCACGATTCGAACGGCAAGTTCGACCTTGCCGCGCTGAAAAAAGAGGCAGGCGCGTGGCCGGGCCTCGTCGGCATGGACCTGGTGCCGATGGTGACGAGCGCGCAACGCTTCACCTGGGACGAGACCCCGTGGGACTGGGGCAAGGGTTACGGCCGGCAAAGTACGCAACCTGACAAGCCGGAATTCCACGTGGTCGCCATCGACTACGGCGTGAAGCGCAACATCCTGCGCCTGCTCGCGGGCGTCGGCTGCAAGGTCACGGTGGTTCCGGCCAGGACCGACGCCGCCGAGATTCTGGCGATGAAGCCGGACGGCGTGTTCCTCTCCAACGGTCCGGGCGATCCGGCGGCGACCGGCGAATACGCGGTGCCGACGATCCGCGCGCTGATCGCCTCCGGCACGCCCACGTTCGGCATCTGCCTCGGCCATCAGATGCTCGGCATCGCGGTCGGCGGCAAGACCATGAAGATGCATCAGGGCCATCACGGCGCGAACCATCCGGTGAAAGACCTCACCACCGGCAAGGTCGAGATCACCTCGATGAACCACGGCTTCGCGGTGAACCGCGACACGCTCCCTACCGACGCGGAAGAAACGCACGTTTCTCTATTCGACGGCTCGAACGCGGGCATTGCGCTGAAAAGCAAGCCGGCCTTCTCGGTGCAATATCACCCGGAAGCCTCGCCCGGTCCGCGCGACTCGCGCTACCTGTTCGAACGTTTCGTGGGATTGATGAAGAAGCATAAAAAATGAGGCGAGCATGACGCTCCGTTCGTTTTTGTTATTTTTTTCCGCTTTCGTTTTCTCCGTTTCCGCCCACGCCCAATCTTTCGACGGCCGCTATGAAGGCAAGCTGATCCTAACGCAGGGCAGCGACTGCGGCGAAAAAAGCGAAGCCTTCGCTGCGGAGATAAAAGGCAAGACCGTCCGCATCGCGAGCGCGCGTTCCGACAAACCCGTCGAAGGGCAGATTCAGGACAACGGCCAGTTTTTCCTGACCGGCCCCGGCCGCGGCAACGTCACGCTGGAATGGCGCGGCCAGATTCTCGCGACCAAGACCGGCCTCGGCACCCTGCTGCAAAAAGGCAGCAGCACCTGCCAGTTCCTGCTTTCGCTGAAACGAAACTGAAACGATGCCGCGATGAACGCGCTAATGCAGTTCGTCGCCGCCCTGTTCCGCATGGACGAGCGCGTCTGGGAGCGCCACGCGAATCCCGTAAGCGTGTGGACGCGCTTCGCCACCTTCCCGCTTTTGATGCTTGCACTCTGGAGCGTGCACTGGATCGGCTGGTACTGCCTGATCCCGCTGGCGGTGCTGGCGGCATGGCTCTGGCTGAACCCGCGCATTTTTCCGCCGCCTGCTTCCACGCAAAGCTGGGCCTCGCGCGCCGTACTCGGCGAGCGTGTCTATCTCCTGCGCGTCA
>JAHBZF010000112.1 GCA_019635575.1 Pseudolabrys sp.
CTCTCCATCAGGGGTCGGCGGGGCACCAGGCCCCGGAGCGGACGCCGCTATCTAGCCAAGCAAGCCCGCACAGGCAAGGACAGACACAGGCGGGATCGGCTATAATGCCGGCTTATCGCGGCACCCCTTCCGATATGGCCTGGGGTCCGCGGCGACAGAGACCGTGCCACCCATGATCAGCCGCCGACAATTGTCCCTCTGATCGGTTCCGCATGACCGTCCACCCATGATCGCCCGCCCATGACCCTGACGGAACGGACAATCCCCTGGCGCCAGCTTCTGGCCGTCACGCTGATGGTCGGCAGCGTCGCGCTCGCCAGTTATATCCTGGTGGCGCAGACCGGCCTGAGCCGTGGCACCGTCCTGTTCGTGATCCCGGTACTGGTCGCGGCGGCGCGCTGGGGCGTGCTGCCGGCCGTCGTCGCCGCCGTGCTCGGCACCGCCGCCTCGGCCTTCTTCTTCTATCCGCCGCTCTACACCTTCTGGGTCAGCGATCCGCAAGAGGTCGTCAATCTCGTCCTCTATCTGATCGTCGCCATCGTCACCGGCCATCTGGCGACGCAGTTGCGCACCCAGGCGCACCTCGCACAGAAGCGCGAGATCGAGATGCGCGACCTCTATGCCTTCTCGCGCCGTCTTGCCGCCGCCTTCGCCGTCTCCGACATTCACGCCGCAATCGAGGATCATCTTGCCAATGTGATGCAGCACAAAGTGGTGCTGTTCCCGGCGGCGCGCGACGAGATCGGCGCCGGCGCGGCGCGACGCAATCCCGATACGGTGCCGTTGCCGGTACGCCATGTGGTCACCGGCCTTGGTGCCGGCGGCGCACTCCCGGCCGAAGGCGTCACTGTCGCCGACGACGGCGGCAATTTCTGGCTGGTCCGCGCAATCTCGCCGAAGACCGCGGCGTTCGGCATGATCGCCGTCGATCTCGGCAAGACATCGCAGCGCGAGCTGGAAGAGCATCGCGCGCACATCAATCATGTGCTGGCCGATGCCGATGCGACGCTGGAACGGCTCGGCGTCGGCAACGCCATCAACGAAGCACGGATGCGCTCGCAGACCGATCAGTTCCGCGAGGCGCTGATCGGCTCGGTGTCGCATGAATTACGTACGCCGCTCGCCTCGATTCTCGGCGCCGCCACGGTGCTGTCGGCAGCCCCCGCGATCGCCGGCGATACCAAACTGTCGGCGCTCGCCAACGACGTGCGCGACGAGGCGGAACGGCTCAACCACGATATTCAGAACCTGCTCGACGCGACGCGCATCAGCAGCAATGGCGTCAAGCCGCGCAACGAATGGACCGACCCCGCCGACATCATCAATTCCGCGGTGGAGCGTTGCCGCCGCCGCATCGGCTCGCGGCAACTGACGCTCGACGTGCCGCGCGATCTGCCGCTGGTTCTGGTGGATTCCGCGCTGGTGACCCAGGCGCTGGTGCAGGTGTTCGACAACGCCGCGAAATATTCGCCGCCGCAATCCCGCATCGCATTCCTGGCGCGCGCGCAGCACGGCGAACTGATGTTCGCGGTGCAGGACGAAGGCATCGGCCTCACCGAGCAGGAAAAGATCCGGTTGTGGGACCGCTTCTTCCGCGGCGAGCGCCACGTCAACGTCACCAGCGGCTCGGGCCTCGGCCTGTGGATCGCGCATGCTTTCGTCGCCGCCAATGGCGGTCGGATTTTCGCTGAGAGCCCCGGCGTCGGCCGCGGCACGACCGTTTCGATCGAACTGCCGGTCACCCAGGCCGCAGTCGCGCAATACGAAGGTGATACCGATGAATAAGACCGCCCCTGTCGTGCTGGTCATCGACGACGAAGTGCAGATCCGCCGCTTCCTGCGCACCGGCTTCGAGCTCAACGGCTTCGTCGTGTACGAAGCCGGTACCGGCAACGAAGCAATCCGCATGCTGACGCAACGGCCGGTCGATCTGGTGATCGTCGATCTCGGTTTGCCCGACACCGACGGTGCCGACGTGGTGGAGAGCATTCGCGCCTGGTCCACCGTGCCGGTGATCGTGCTGTCGGTGCGCTCCAGCGAAACCGAGAAGGTGCATCTGCTCGAACTCGGCGCCGACGATTACGTGGTCAAGCCGTTCGGCATGGCGGAACTCCTGGCGCGCGTGCGCGTCGCGTTGCGCCGGCAGAGCCGTGCGCAGAGCGGCGAGCCGATCGTGCGGATCGGTCCCTTGAGCATCGACCTCGCCGCACGCGCGGTATCGCTCAACGACAAGCGCCTGACGCTGACGCCGAAGGAATACCGGCTGCTGCAGGTGCTGGCGCAGCACGCCGGCAACGTCGTCACCCACCAGCATCTTCTCAAAGATGTGTGGGGCTCGATCCACGTCCACGACACGCATTATCTGCGCATCTTCGTGCGCAAGCTGCGTCAGAAGATCGAGGCAGACCCGAACAGCCCGAAGATCCTGGTGACGGAGCTGGGCGTCGGTTACCGCCTCGCCCAGTCGCTCGACGCCGACCTGCCGGCCTGGCCCGAGACGGGCGCGCCGGGCGACGCCGCCGCGGACAAGGCCGACACCAGAACGGAAGCCAAAACCGAGTAGCCGGGCCCGGCCCTCACAGGAAACGGCCCCTTGGAGCTCCTCTGGAACCGCCGCAAGGGCCGGTTTTCTTGACTCATCGGCCTGATCAGCCCATAAGCATGCCGCGCGGCGGGCCTCACGGCCCGCTGATGCTGTTTGGGCCCGGCTGATCAACAGCTAACCCCAAGCTAAGTTATTGAAAAACATAACTTTCGACTGAAAGAAGCCGGTCCGGGATGGTCCCGAGCGCCGGGGTTGAACACGAAAGAAAGAACGATGTTCGCAGTCATCAAGACCGGCGGTAAGCAATATCGCGTTGCCGCCGAAGACGTGATCCGGGTCGACCGGGTCGAGGGCGAGCCGGGTTCGGTCGTCCAGTTTGGCGAAGTCCTGGCCGTGGGCGGGGACAAGCCGCAGGTCGGCGCTCCGCTGGTGTCGGGCGCCACCGTCGCGGGCGAGCTCATCGAGCACAGCCGCGGCGACAAGGTGATCGCTTTCAAGAAGCGGCGCCGCAAGAATTCCCGCCGCAAGCGGGGCTATCGGCACGAGTTTTCGGTGATCCGCATCACCGAGATTCTGACCGAGGGCAAGAAGCCGTCGGACAAGGCGCCGCCCCGCCCGAAGCGGGAAAAGAAGGTCGCCGCTGCCCCGGCGAGCGCGGAAGCCAACAAGTAAGTGATTCCGTCACGGAATCGGTGTAGATAGAGACAGAATTCGAGAGGCCATCATGGCACACAAAAAAGCAGGCGGATCTTCGCGCAACGGCCGTGACTCGGCCGGCAAGCGCCTCGGCCTCAAGGCCTCCGGCGACCAGCAGGTCATCGCCGGCAACATTATCGTGCGTCAGCGCGGTACCCAGTGGCATCCGGGCCGCAATGTCGGCATGGGCCGTGACCACACGCTGTTCGCTCTCACCAACGGAAAAGTCCAGTTCGCCACGAAAAGCAAAGGCCGCTGTTACGTGTCCGTCGTACCGACGATGGAAGCTGCGGCCGAATAGACGGTGGATCAAATCGAGGTCCGCCGGTGTTTCGTCAAACCCGGTGGCCCTCAAAGGGCTCGAAGAGGGGGAGACGGGACACCGTCTCCCCCTCTCTCTTTTTGCAACGGAGCCCTGTGCCATGACCCTGCTCGAAAGACCGCTCTCGGAGAGCTATCGGGAAACCAGCCCTGTCGTCCTTGAGACCAAGCGGCTGACCCTGCGCGCGCCGCGCCTCAAGGACGCAAAAACGGTCGCCATGCTCGCGAATGATCGCCGCATCGCCGAGAACACCGCGCGCATCCCGCATCCTTACAAGCTGTCGGACGCCGAGGGATTTCTGGCACGTGCCAACACCGCCGGCGGCGAAACCGTTTTTCTCATCACGCTACGCGACGGCACCGTCATCGGCTCGTGCGGACTGATGGCGCTCGACGGCCAGCCGCCCGAACTCGGCTACTGGCTCGGCGTCGATCATTGGGGCAAAGGCTACGCCACCGAAGCCGTGCACGCGGTGATCGATCACGCCTTCACCGATCTCGATTGCGACGCACTGCAGGCCGGCGCGCGCGTGACCAATCCGGGTTCGCGCCGCGTGCTGGAGAAGTGCGGCTTCCAGTGGACCGGCGTCGGCCTCTACCGCATCCGCGCGCTCGCGAGTTCCGCGCCGATCGACCGGTTCCGGCTCGATCGCGGCATCTGGCACTCGCTGAAGACCTGGGGCCGCGCGCGCAAACTGAGCTGATCGCGCGATAAAAATTGCGAGGATGCAGGCGGCACGCTCGCGCGTGCCGCCTGTTTTTTGTCTTCGTCTGCACGTGGATTTTTGCTCCGCATAAATTTTTGTGGCGCTTTTGCGCCGAAGTTTCACTGCTATTTTTTCGCGCCATGCCGCAGGCCGGACGTGTTGACTCAGCCGCGCATCGGGCGCAGGATTTTCATGTCACGTGAGACGGCACCGCTGAACGTCATGTGCGTTCGAAGAACCCGTGAGTGCGGCGTGTGCGTTTCACCAGCGAGGCTCTCACGCGGAGGAGTGCATGCCACCGGCGCAGCAAGGCCGCGACGATCGCTCCGGCACCGTTCGGACCAGAGCGTAGCGGCCAAACCCACGAACAACGCGCCGCGAGCGGGTCCAGTTGAATCTGGATGATGGGCCGCATCAGTCAGGCAAGGCCCAACCTCACCCGCTCCCGGCGGCGTTTCCTTTCGCGCTCAATCTTTGTCGAGTCTTTTGGCGCCGAAGCTTTTTGATACGGCGCGTGCTTTCTTTTTCTCAAAACGAAATCGGTCACGCCTCAATCCGCCGCCGGCGGAAACGGTGGATGAGCGAGCCTGCGCTCGCGCATGAAGATATAGATGCCGGCGGCGATGATCACCGCGCAACCGATCAGCATCGCCGTCTGCGGCACGTCGCCGAAGAACCAGAAGCCGAGCAGGATCGCCCAGACGATCGTCGTGTACTGATACGGCACCACCACCGACGGCGGTGCGACGATCAGCGAGCGGTTGATGCACATATGCGCGCCCATGGCGACGATCCCGAGCAGCAGCAACAAGCCAAGATCGGCCGCGCTCATCGGCGTCCAGGTGAACGGCGCCACCACCGCGCCGAACGCCAGCGCGCCGAGCATTTGCCATGAGACCAGCACCACGTCGCTGGTGCCGCGCACCAGCCGCGTGCAGATCATCAGCAACGAAAACGAGAAACTGCCGACAAGCGCCACCAGCGCCGGCACGCTCAGGCTGTCCGCCGACGGCTGAAGCGCGATGATGACACCACCAAAGCCGACGATCACCGCCGACCAGCGCCGCCAGCCGACCGGCTCGCGCAAGAGCGTCGCCGCCATCGCGGTGACATAGATCGGCCCGGCGAGATAGTAGGTCATCACGTCGGCGAGCGGCAGCGACGTCAGTGCCCAGTAGAACAGCGCGACCTCACCGGTGGCGAACACCGCGCGCAGCAGTTGAATGCCCGGCCGCGGCGCCCGGATGAAAGCCCCTGCCCCCTCGCGGATCGCGAACGGCGCCAGCACCGCCAGCGCCGCGAGGCTGCGGATCAGCAGCACCTGCCCGACCGAATAGGTCGCCACCAGCCATTTGCCGAGCGCATCATTGAGCGCGAACAGGAAGATTCCCACCAGCATCAGGGCGATGCCGGCGGCGGTCGAGGAGGGTTGTTGTGAAGTCATCGCATTGACGGGTATATACGCCGCAAAGGTCACCCAACAGCATGAAGTTCCTCGACGAAGCCAAGGTCTATATCCAGTCCGGAGCCGGCGGAAACGGCTGCGTGTCGTTCCGCCGCGAGAAGTTCATCGAGTTCGGCGGCCCGAACGGCGGCAACGGCGGTCGCGGCGGCGACGTGGTGATCGAGGCGGTGGACGGCCTCAATACCCTGATCGACTACCGCTACCAGCAGCACTTCAAGGCGAAGCGCGGCGGCAACGGCATGGGCAAGGACCGCCATGGCGCCAACGGCGCCGACATCGTGCTCAAGGTGCCGGTCGGCACCCAGGTCTATGAGGAAGACGGCGAGACGCTGCTCGCCGATCTCGATCATCTGCACGATCAGGTGACGGTGGCCGAGGGCGGCAATGGCGGCTTCGGCAACGCGCATTTCAAAAGCTCGACCAACCGCGCGCCGCGCAACGCCAATCCCGGCCAGCCGGGCGAGGAGCGCACCATCCGCCTGCGGCTGAAGCTGATCGCCGACGCCGGCGTGATCGGCTTGCCGAATGCGGGCAAATCCACCTTTCTCGCCACGGTGACGGCGGCGAAGCCGAAGATCGCCGACTACCCGTTCACGACGCTACATCCGCAGCTCGGCGTGGTGCGCAGCGACGACCGCGAATTCGTCATCGCCGATCTGCCGGGGCTGATCGAAGGCGCGCATGAAGGCGTCGGCCTCGGCGACCGTTTCCTCGGCCACACCGAGCGCTGCCGTGTGCTGCTGCATCTCGTCGACGGCACATCGGAAGACCCCGGCAAAGCCTACAAGACCGTGCGCAAGGAGCTGGATGCCTACGGCCACGGTCTCATGGAAAAGCCGGAAATCGTGGTGCTGACCAAGGCCGACGCACTGACGCCGGACGAGATCAAGACGCGTAGCGCCAAATTGAAGCGCGCGGCGAAGCAGACGCCGCTGGTCATGTCCTCCGCCACCCGCCAGGGCGTCGACACCGTGCTGCGCGCACTGATGACGGTGATCGCCGGCGCCGATGCTGATGAAGAGAAGGTGTGAGGATCGCTTCAGCGACTCCCACCCCGCCTCATCCTGAGGTGGCTTCGCCAAACACCACCCCGCGTGCTAGGAGGAACCCGCGCGTCCCGACCGGTCTCCTCCGCAAGCCGCTTCCTATGCCGAAATCGCCCTCGCTCAAGAACTTCCGCCGCATCGTCATCAAGGTCGGCTCGTCGCTGCTGGTCGACAGCGCCGCCGGCCGGATCAAGCGCGCGTGGCTGACCTCGCTGGCCGAGGACATCGCCCAGTTGCACAAGGACAAGCGCGACGTGCTCGTCGTGTCGTCGGGTTCGATCGCGCTCGGCCGCGCGGTGCTTAAGCTCCCCGCCGGGCCGCTCAAGCTCGAGGAGAGCCAGGCCGCAGCCGCCGTCGGTCAGATCGCGCTGGCGCGCACCTGGTCGGAAGTGCTCGGCGCGCACGACATCACTGCCGGTCAAGTGCTGGTGACGCTGTCGGACACGGAAGAGCGCCGCCGCTATCTCAATGCGCGCTCGACCATCAACCGTCTGCTGAAATGGCGCGCGGTGCCGGTGATCAACGAGAACGACACGGTGGCGACCACCGAGATCCGTTTCGGCGATAACGACCGGCTCGGCGCGCGCGTCGCCACCATGGTCAGTGCCGACCTGTTGATCCTGCTGTCCGACATCGATGGTCTGTACGACAAGCCGCCCGGACCGAACCGCGACGCCAAGCTCATTCCGCTGGTGGAGCGCATCACGCCGGAGATCGAGGCCATGGCCGGCGTGTCGCATTCCGCCACCGCGCGCGGCGGCATGATCACCAAGATCGAAGCGGCGAAAATTGCCACCACCGCCGGCACACATATGGTGATCGCGCCGGGCCATGTGAAAAATCCCGTCGGCAGTATCGGCAAGGGCGGCGTCTGCACCTGGTTCATGACGCCGGCGAATCCGGTGACGTCGCGCAAGAAGTGGATCGCCGGATCGTTGGAGCCGCGCGGCACGCTGCTGATCGACGCCGGCGCGGTGGCTGCGTTGCGCCGGGGCAAGAGCCTGCTTGCTGCGGGCGTCACCCGCGTCGAAGGCCAGTTCGGGCGCGGCGATGCGGTGCTGATCCGCGGACCGGACGGCGCCGAGATCGGCCGCGGGCTGATCGGCTACGACGCCGACGAAGCGCAGGCGATCCGCGGCAAAGGCTCGTCGGACATCCTCACCATCCTCGGCGCGGGCGGCCGGGCCGAGATGATCCATCGCGACGATCTTGTCCTGGGATGATTTGGCGCGTGCTCGCGGGAGCGTGATGGGAACCAGATGCGGTTTCGCGCTTTGATAAAGCGCGACGCAGTTTGGAAAGGCGCTTCAGGCGGGCGCCTAACCGGTGAAGGCGATTGACCGATCGCCCTTAAACCCCGGCCCCAGGGCCGGGGTTTTTGCATCCCCAAAATGGTTTGGGGAGCCGACCAGGGCTCCCCAAAGACAAACGCGAACGCAACGCAGACTCAACACAACAAACTCAAACGCAACGACTTCACGCAACTCTTTGCACGCCAACGCCACACGCAACGAAACGCGACAGCACAACGCGAATGCAACACCGGCGGACTCGAACACCAACAACGCCGGAACAACGCGACTCGGCCAGCGGCCGACCTGAGGGCGGTTGACCACCCGACCGCGGCGAAATCAGGGCAGGGAGTCCGCTTGCGTCGAAAGTCGAACGGCGTTCTCCACAGGCCGGGTCAAGGGTCAGCGGCGGCGGGTCGGCCTCCGGCCCTGCACCCGGCGTCCCGGCCGGCTTTTGGCCGGCGCTGCCGGCAATTCCATCAGAGTTCCATCAGGGAACTCGATATAGCGGGAGAATCCGCCACCCAGGCGACCTTCGACGATATATTTGGTGCCTTCGGGCAAACGTGCCGGAAGACGGCTCGAATACGCGGCCATGAAACTCCTCCGCATCTGGCAACCTTCGGTCTGGCTGCAACCTTCGCGGGTCAATGTGTAGGCCGGACGACAGTTTCGCGGCAGCGGCGGGGCGGTGCGGGTTATCCCCATAATCCCCGTATTACCCCGGTCTCGCGGTGGTTCCGGCGACGTGATAGGAAACAGCCACAATACAGCCTGCCGGACTTTGCGCGCGATGACGACCCCACTCAAACCTATTGAAAAGACTGATGGATTGACCGCCGCGATGGGCGATCTCGGCCGTCAGGCGCGGGCCGCCGCGCGGGTGCTGGCGCTCGCCCCGGCGGCGCAGAAGGATCAGGCGCTCGCCGCCATGGCGCAGGCAATCCGCGACCAGCAGGCGGCTATTCTCGCCGCCAATGCCGAGGACGTCGCCGCCGCCAAGACGGCCGGCATTTCCGGGGCGCTCCTCGACCGGCTGGTGCTCGACGACAAGCGCGTCGCCGCCATGGCCGAGGGCATCGACGTGATCCGGGCGCTGGCCGATCCGGTCGGCCATGTCATCGAACGCTGGACGCGGCCGAACGGCATGACCATCGAGCGCGTGCGCGTGCCGATCGGCGTCATTGGCATCATCTATGAGAGCCGCCCGAACGTGACGGCCGATGCCGGCGCGCTGTGCATCAAGGCCGGCAATGCCGCGATCCTGCGCGGCGGCTCCGACAGCTTCCGTTCCTCGCGCGCGATCCAGGCGGCGCTCGCCGCCGGGCTGCGCGCCGCAGGTCTTCCCGAGGCGGCGATCCAGCTCGTCCCCACCCGCGACCGCGCCGCCGTCGGCATGATGCTCACTGGCCTCGACGGCTCGATCGACGTGATCGTCCCGCGCGGCGGCAAGAGCCTGGTCGAGCGCGTCCAGGCGGAAGCGCGCGTGCCGGTGTTCGCGCATCTTGAGGGCGTCAACCACGTCTATGTCGACAAGGCCGCCGATCCGGCGATGGCGATGACCATCGTGCGCAACGCCAAGCTGCGCCGCACCGGCGTCTGCGGCGCGGCGGAGACGCTGCTGGTCGACAAGGCCGCCCCCGCGCAGGAATTGAAGCAACTGGTCGACATGCTGCTCGACGCCGGCTGCGAGGTGCGCGGCGACGCCGCGACGCAAGCCGTCGATGCGCGCGTCAAGCCGGCCCGTGACGACGACTGGTCGACCGAATATCTCGACGCGATCATCGCCGCGAAAGTCGTTGATGGCGTCGACGGCGCGATCGCGCATATCGACCGCTACGGCTCGCATCACACCGATGCGATCGTCACCCAGGATCAGGCCACGGCCGACAAATTTCTCAACGAGGTCGATTCCGCCATCGTCCTGCACAACGCCTCGACGCAATTCGCCGACGGCGGCGAATTCGGCTTCGGCGCGGAGATCGGCATCGCCACCGGCAAGCTGCACGCACGCGGCCCGGTCGGCGTGGAGCAGTTGACGAGCTTCAAATACCGGGTGCGGGGCACGGGCCAGATCCGGCCGTGAGTATTTTTCCGCCTCACGCGCCGGGCCTGAAGATCGGGCTGTTCGGCGGCACGTTCGATCCGCCGCATGACGCGCATCTCGGCGCGGCACTACTGGCGATGAAGAAGATCGGCCTTGACCGTGTCTGGTGGCTGGTGACGCCCGGCAATCCGCTGAAGAACACCAGCGGTCTCGCGCCGCTCGCACAACGCATCGCCGCCGCCAGGGCACTGACGCATCATCCGCGCATCGACGTCACTGGTCTCGAGGCAGAGATCAATACGCGCTACACTTACGACACGGTGCATTATCTCGTGCATCGTTTTCCGCGCGTGCGCTTCGTCTGGATCATGGGCGCGGACAATCTGCGCCACTTCCACCGCTGGCAGAACTGGCGCGGCATCGCCAATCTGGTGCCGATCGCGGTGATCGACCGGCTCGGCCCGAGCCTCTACGCGCCCGGCGGCGTCGCCGGTCAGGCGCTCGCGAGGTTCCGTATTCCCGAATCCAAGTTGCGCAGCTTGCCGGACCGCAAGCCGCCAGCCTGGGCCTATCTGCATGGCTTGAAATCGCCGCTATCGTCCACCGCGCTGCGCGCGCTGCGCCGCAAGGGTGACGACCCCAAGCAGGGCGACAAAAGCGGCGATGGCACCGGCGGTGCCGAATTGCTATCCTGACGGCGGTTGTCGCCGTCGAACCGACCGAGTTCAGCAAGGACCGAACACCCTGTCCAAATCCGCGCTTCCGCGGGCGAAGCAAAAGAAGCCCGCAACCACTGCCAAGCGCAGCCCGAAGCAGAGCCATCCCAAGACAGGCAACGCCAAGACAGGCAACGCCAAGAAGGGCAGCGCCAAGAAACCAACCGCGAAAAAATCCGCCGTCGCCACGCCTGAGGCGGCCGATCTGCGCGCCGCGCAGGAAACGCTGCGCATCGTCCTCAAGAGCCTCGACGACATGAAGGCCGAAGACAGCGTGACCATCGACCTCGCCGGCAAGACCTCGATCGGCGACTACATGGTGGTGTCGTCCGGCCGCTCGCAGCGTCACGTCGCCAGCATCGCCGACGAGATCACCAGGAACTTGAAAAAGGCCGGCCGCCACGGTGTGCACAGCGAAGGCAAGCAGATCGCCGACTGGGTGCTGATCGACGCCGGCGACGTGATCGTGCATGTGTTCCGGCCCGAGGTTCGCGCCTTCTACAATATCGAGAAGATGTGGTCACAGCCGGAGCGGCGCGCTGACTGAGGCGCCGGCGACCACAAGGCCGGCCCAGAGACTGAGATGCGCATTCTCGTTGCCGCCATCGGACGCTTGAAGCAAGGCCCGGAAACGGAGCTGTGCGAGCGCTATCGCAAGCGTGCGATCCAGAGCGGCCGCGCGCTCGGCTGGCGCGACGTGGAGATCGTCGAGATCCGCGAATCGCGCGCGCAGGACGCCGAGCGGCGCATGGTCGAGGAATCGATCGCGCTCGCCAGCGTGATCCCCGACCAGTCGGTGCTGGTGCTGCTCGACGAGCGCGGCGACAGCCTCGACAGCGCCGCCTTCGCCGGCCGGCTCGCCGCCTGGCGCAGCGAGGCCAAACCGGCGGCAACCTTCATCATCGGCGGTGCCGACGGTCTCGCGTCGAGCCTGCGCCAGCGCGCGACCCTGCATCTCGCCTTCGGCGCCGCAACCTGGCCGCATCAGTTCGTGCGGATCATGCTATTGGAACAACTGTATCGCGCGGCAACGATTCTCGGCGGGCATCCGTATCACCGGGCATAGCGCATGATCCCGAAAAGTGGGAACCGGTTTTCGGACAAGATCATGCGCCGATATAAAAGGACCGGATTCGGTCTTATTCCGGTCGGAATGGCGGCCTTAATGCTGCGCCGTGACCGGGGCCGATTGAGCGGAGACAGGGCTGGCGTGACGGCAATGCGGCGACAGATCAGGGCAAAAACGCAGTACGGCCTGGCGGCTGTTGCGTTGCTGATCGCCGCGCCGGGCGCGCTCTCGTCCGCCTTTGCCCAGACCGCGCCGTCACGGGTCGATACGCTGGAACAGCGCGACCGCGACCTCGACGCGATCCGCACCGAACAGCGCAAAGCGACGGAAGCGCAAACCACCCTCGCCCGTGAGATCGAGACGATCGCCGCCGACCGGCGCAAGCTCAATCAAGACCTGATCGCAACGGCGGAGCGCATGCGCACGCTGGAAACACAGATCGCCGCCACCGAAGCGCGGCTGAAGCCGCTCGATGCGGACGAGGCGCGCCTTCGCGGCTCCCTGGTGCAGCGCCGCGCCGTGCTCGCCGAGGTGCTGGCGGCATTGCAACGGATCGGCCATCGGCCACCCCCCGCCTTGATGACAGCGCCGGACGACGCGCTGCAGGCGGTACGCACCGCCATCATGCTCGGCGCGGTGCTGCCGGAGATGCGGCAGGAGGCCGAAGCGCTCGCCACCGATCTCAAGCGGCTCGCCACGGTGCGGCAGGACATCACCCGCGAGCGCGAGCAACTGGCACGCGATGCCGCCGCCTTGCCGAAGGAGCGCGACCGGCTCGCGCTGCTGATCGACCAGCGGCAGAAGAATCAGGCCGAACGCGAGAAGGAACTCGATACCGAGAAGACGCGCGCCGGCGACCTTGCGCGCCAGGCGGGCGACCTCAAGGATTTGATCGCCAAGCTGGAGCAGTCGTTGAGCGGCCCGGCCCGTGCCGCCCGTGAAGCCGCCCGCAACGACCAGCGGCCGGAGTTATCAGCTTTTCGTGATCCGGGACGGCTCGCCCCGGCCATCGCTTTTTCCACCGCGCGGGGAAAACTTCCGCTGCCGGTTAACGGGGTGAAATTGCGCGATTTCGGCGCATCCGACCCCTCCGGCAACAACGAAAAAGGACTTTCCATCGCGACCCGCGCCGGCGCGCAGGTCACGGCGCCGGCGGATGGCTGGGTTGTCTATGCCGGACCCTTCCGCACTTATGGCCAACTCTTGATCCTGAATGCCGGCGGCGGGTATCATGTCCTGCTCGCGGGAATGGACCGGATTTCCGTCGAACTCGGCCAATTTGTTCTGACAGGGGAACCAGTTGCGGTGATGGGGAGCGGGTCGCAAGTCGCCGCGATCGTTGCCGCCGGGGCCAGCCAGCCGGTTCTCTATATCGAGTTTCGCAAGGACGGGGTTCCTATCGACCCGGGCCCATGGTGGGCCGCAAGCGATAGCGAAAAGGTTCGCGGATGATCATGCGCAAGACGACTCTGATACTGCTCGGTGCGGCTGCCGGTGCTGCCGTCACATTGATGTCGACGCAGCCCAAGCTCGTGCTGATGGGCTCGAGCGCGAAGGCCGCGGTCGCCGACACGTATCGGCAGCTCAATCTGTTCGGTGACGTGTTCGAGCGCGTGCGCGCCGACTACGTCGAGAAGCCCGACGACAGCAAGCTGATCGAAACCGCAATCAACGGCATGTTGCAGGGTCTCGATCCGCATTCGAGCTACATGGAC
>JAHBZF010000113.1 GCA_019635575.1 Pseudolabrys sp.
ATCGATCACGCGATGGAACACGATGCCGTCATAGAAGCCTTCCTTCACCAGCTCCTTGATGCGCGCGACGTGGTTCGGCGCGAGGTCCGGCCGCATCTCGATGACGACCTTGCCCTGGGTGGTATCGAGCGTCAGCGTGTCTTCCGGTTTAGCCATTGTGGTTGTCCTTGTTGATGTTGTTCGTTGTGCGCAGCGTGCGCGTCACTTCATGTCGGCGGCGACCTGCACCTTCACCATCTTGTCGGGATCGGTGACGGCGCCGCTCTGCGAGCCGGGCGGCGCTTTCTTCAACTTGTCGACAGTGTCCATGCCGGACACCACCTCGCCGATCACGGTGTACTGGCCGTTGAGGAACGAGGCGTCGGCAAAGCAGATGAAGAACTGCGAATTGGCGGAGTTCGGGTCGCTGGCGCGCGCCATGCCGACCACGCCGCGCTTGAACGGCGTCTGCGTGAATTCGGCCGGCACGTTCGGATATTTCGAGCGACCGGTGCCGTTGAAGTTCTGCCCGTCGCCGGTCTGCGCCATGAAGCCGGCCATCACGCGGTGGAACGGCACATTGTCATAATAGCCGTCGCGGGCGAGCTGCTTCAGGCGCTCGGCATGCTGGGGCGCGAGATCGGGCCGCAGCTTGATGATCACCTGCCCCTTGGTGGTGTCGATGACGATCGCGTTCTGCGGATCGACGCCCGCCGGCAGTTTCGGCGGCTGGGCGAAGGCCGGCAGCGCGAACAGCAGCGCGGCGGCGACGGCAAGCATTCGGATCATGATGTCTCCTGTGACGGACAGCCGCCCGGCGGCGGCGCATGCGGAAATGATTTAGCGAAACTTTTTCGCGAGCCGCGCCGCGACCGGCGCCGGCACGAAGGCCGACACGTCGCCGCGCATGCCGGCGATCTGGCGCACCAGTGTGGCGGTGATCGGGCGGACATCGGCGCCCGCCGGCAAAAATACCGTCTGGATGCGGGGGGCCATCACCTCGTTCATCCCGGCCATCTGCATCTCGTAATTGAAATCGGTGGTGTCGCGCAGGCCGCGGATCAGCAGCGTCGCCTTGGCCTTGCGGGCCGCCTCGATCACCAGGCCGGAGAACGTGGTGCAGACGAGCTTGCAGCCGGCCTTGCGCGCCACCGGGCCGCAGACCTGCTCCAGCATGGCGAGCCGCTCCTCGGCGGTGAACAGCGGCGTCTTGCCGGGATGGATACCGATCGCCAGCACCAGCGTGTCCGCCATACGGGCGGCGCGCCGCACCACGTCGAGATGGCCGTTGGTCACCGGATCGAACGAACCGGCGTAATAGGCGATGCGGGCGGGGTTTTTTGCCATTTTGAGGGTCTAACCCGCCGTTTTCGACCTCGCAAGCCGCTCCCTGCCCGGTTTCGGCGCCAAAAGCCCCTCACGCACAGGTGAGCCCAGGCTGATCGAACCATTTTCCGTTTGGCGCGTCTAACAGGACAGGAAAGCCGGACAATACCGGCGGGGAGCGTCCGATGCAGATCAACAGCGTGCAGAGCAGCAAAGTCTACCAGATGGCCGGCGCCGCCCTGGCGGCAGCCCTGATCGCCGGCGGCGTGGTCGGTTTCCCCGGCCTGCCGGAAGCCTCCGCGACGCGGACCCAGAGCGTGACCGCCGCCCCGCTCGCCGCGCCGGTGCAGACCGCCGGCACGACAGCGGATCGCGGCTGGCCTTATGTGCAACGCGCCGGCAATGTCCGCCTCGTGACCACCGACCGCCTCAACTGATTTTCAAACTCGCGTGAGCCGCGCCGTTTGACGCGGCTCCCGTGATGACATTTGCGGGCCGGCGTGGCTTATGCCGCGCATCATGATCACCCGCACCCTCCTCGTTGTTCTCGCCTCGCTTGTCCTGACACCCGCCGCGCTCGCCCAGGTGCCGCCCAGCTCCGCCGAGCGCGCCGTCTATGTCGGCCTGCACAAGGCGGCTGCCGCCGGCGACGTCGCGGCCATCGAGCGCGAGGTCCGCGCCGGCAGCGCGGTCGATCTGCGCGACGGTCACGGCCGCACGCCGCTGCATGTGGCCGTCTTTCTGCAGCAGCAGGACGCGGTGCGCGCGCTGATCCGGCTCGGCGCCGACGCCAATGCGCTGGAAGCGCAGAAATATGACCCGGTGACTATCGCCTCGGTCGCCAACGACGTGCCGATGCTGGCGCTGCTGCTCGCGAACGGCGCGAAGGCGACCAACATCACCAGCCCCTATCATGGCACCGCGCTGATCGCGGCGGCGCATCTCGGCCACGCCGAAGTCGTGCGCCGGCTGATCGCCGCCAAAGCGCCGCTCGATCATGTCAACAATCTGGGCTGGACCGCGTTGATTGAATCGATCGTGCTTGGCGACGGCGGTCAGAACCACACCGACACGCTTGCGGCGCTGGTGAAGGCCGGCGCCAAGGTCAATCTCGCCGACCGCAACGGCACCACGCCGCTCGCGCTGGCGCGGCAGCGGAATTATGCGACAATGGTGGCGATCCTCGAAGCCGCCGGCGCCAAATGAATGTTCTGATCGTCTACGCGCATCCCGAACCGACCTCGTTCACCGGCGCGATGAAGGATGCGGCGGCGCGCGCCTTGCGCGCGGCGGGTCATCAGGTTGTGGTGTCCGATCTTTATGCCGACGGTTTCGATCCGGTCGGCGGACGCACCGATTTCAAGACCACGGCGGACGCCGCCCGCTTCCACTATCAGAACGAGCAGAACCATGCGGCGAAGAACGACAGCTTCGCCGATGATGTGGCGCGCGAGCAGGCGCGGCTGCTCGATGCCGATCTGATGATCTTTCTGTTTCCGATCTGGTGGGGCGGCCTGCCGGCGATCCTCAAGGGCTGGTTCGACCGCGTGTTCGCCTATGGCGTCGCTTATGCGGACGGCAAGCGGTTCGATCAGGGCCTGTTCCGCGGCCGGCGCGGCCTGATGGGACTGGTCACCGGCGGCACCACCGAGCGTTATGCGGCGGACGGCGTCTACGGCGAGATGGACGTGGTGCTGCATTCGGTGAAGCGCGGCATCCTGGAATATATCGGGCTCGACGTACTGCCGCCGTTCGTCGCCTATGCCGCGCCGCGCGTCGATGCGGACGAACGCGCGCGCTATCTCGCCGCCTGGGAGCAGCGCGTGCTGGACGCCGCCGGCGATCCGGCCTGGCAGGAGAAGGTGCGCGCGCTCGGCCCCGTCGCGCGCGTCGTCGACAGCGGCGCCGGCTGGACGCAGAAGCGCTGATTAAGCCGGTCGCCGCGCCAGCGACAGCCAGATGCCGCCGCCGATCAACGCGAGACCGGACAAGCGGCCGAGCAGCTTCACCCGCGCAGGCGCGAGGAAGAAGGCGCGGCCGGCACTCGCGGTGATGCCCCACAGCGCATCGGTGACGCCGGCCATCAGCACCGCAACCGCGCACATGACGAACAACTGCCGTTCCACCGGAAGCGTCGGATCGATGAACTGCGGCAGGAACGCCGTGAAGAACGCAATGGTCTTCGGATTGGAGATCGCGACCAGCACGCCGCGCGTGAAATAGACGCCGCGGCGCGGCGCCTGCTGCGCGGCCGGCGCACCCGCATGCCGCCACGCCTGGATGCCGAGCCAAATGAGATAAGCCGCGCCGGCCCAGCGCAGAATCTCGAACAGGATCGCGGCGTAGCGCACCACGACACTCAGACCCGCGGCGATACCGCCGATCAGGATCGCGTTGCCGAGCATGGTGCCGGCGACGGTGATCAGCGCCGGCCGCACGCCATCTCGCGCGCCGGTGGCGATCACCAGCGTCACGATCGGTCCGGGCGTGAGCATCAGCAACAGCGTGATGATGAGATACGCGCCGAACAGTTCGGTGTTCATGGCGCGCTACTCGCCGTCCTCTTCGGAGATGCGCTCGACCGACACCACCTTCTCGTCGTCGGCGGTGTCGAACACGATCACGCCCTGCGTCGAGCGGCCGGCGATGCGGATGCCGGTGACCGGCGTGCGAATGAGCTTGCCGCCGTCGGTGACCAGCATGATCTGATCGCTCTCCTCCACCGGGAAGCAGGCGACCAGCGGGCCGGTCTTCTCGCGCAACGTCTTCTTGCCCTTCGGTCCCTCCACCACGGACATGGCGGTGATGCCTTTGCCGCCGCGGCTGGTGATCCGGTATTCGTAGGACGACGAGCGCTTGCCGTAGCCACGCTCCGACAGCGTCAGCACCAGTTGCTCGGCTGCCGACATCTCGACATAGCGCTGCTCGCCGAGATCGATCGCGCCGGCGGCCTCCTCCTCTGCCTCGTCCTCCTCCGCGACCTCCTCGTCGGTGCCGCGGCGCACCGCGTTGGCACGCTTGAGATAGGCGGCGCGCTCCTCGGCGCTGGCATCGACATGCCGGAGGATCGACATGGAGATGACCTTGTCGTCGGTCGCGAGCGTGATGCCGCGCACGCCGATCGACGAGCGGCCCTGGAACACGCGGACATCGGTGACCGGGAAGCGGATGCACTGGCCGAGCGCGGTCGTGAGCAGCACGTCGTCGCTCTCGGTGCAGATATTGACGTCGAGGATCGCCTCGCCGTCCGGCAGCTTCATGGCGATGATGCCCGACGGGCGCACGTCGGCGAAGTCCGACAGCTTGTTGCGGCGGACGGTACCCTTGGTGGTCGACAGCATCACGTCGAGCGTCGCCCAGGTGGTCTCGTCCTCCGGCAGCGGCATGATCGTGGTGATCAGCTCACCCGGATCGAGCGGCAGGATATTGATCAGCGCCTTGCCGCGCGCCTGTGGCGCGGCAAGCGGCAGCCGCCAGACCTTCTGCTTGTAGACGCGGCCCGCCGACGAGAAGAACAGCACCGGCGCATGCGTCGAGGCGACGAACAGCCGCGACACGAAATCCTCGTCGCGGGTCTGCATGCCGGCGCGGCCCTTGCCGCCGCGACGCTGCGCCCGGTAGGTCGAGAGCGGCACGCGCTTGATGTAGCCCTGATGCGAGACGGTGACGACCATGTCCTCGCGCTGGATCAGATCCTCGTCGTCGACGGTGTCCTGCGCCTCGGCGATCTCGGTGCGGCGTGGCGTCGCGAACTGCGTCTTCACCGCCGCCATCTCGTCCTTGATCATCGACATGATGCGCGTGCGCGAGCGCAGGATATCGAGATAGTCGGCGATCTCGGCGGCAAGCTTGTCCAGTTCGTCCTTGATCTCGTCGCGGCCCAGAGCCGTGAGACGCTGCAAACGCAGATCGAGGATCGCCTTGGCCTGCTCGGCCGAGAGCCGGATCGTGCCGTCGGCAGACAGCGCATGGCGCGGATCGTCGATCAGCGTCACCATCGCCGCCATGTCCTTGGCCGGCCAGTCGCGGGCCATCAACTGCTCGCGCGCCTCGCCGGCGTCCTTCGAGCCGCGGATGAGCTTGATCACCTCGTCGATATTGGCCACCGCGATGGCAAGGCCGACCAAGATGTGCGCGCGGTCGCGCGCCTTGCCGAGCAGGAACTTGGTGCGCCGGGAGATCACCTCCTCGCGGAAGGCGATGAACGCCGCCAGCATGTCGCGCAGCGTCATCACCTTCGGACGACCGCCGTCGAGCGCCACGGTGTTGACGCCGAAGCTCGATTGCAGCGGCGTGTAGCGGTAGAGCTGGTTCAGCACCACGTCGCGTTCGGCATCGCGCTTGAGCTCGATGACGACGCGGTAGCCGTCACGGTCGCTCTCGTCGCGCAGGTCGGAGATGCCGTCGATCTTCTTCTCGCGCACCAGTTCGGCGATGCGCTCGACCATCGACGCCTTGTTCACCTGATACGGAATCTCGGTGACGACGATCGCCTCGCGCTCCTTGCGCAACGTCTCGAACCCGACGCGGCCGCGCATGATGATCGAGCCGCGGCCCGTGGCGTAGGCCGAATGAATGCCGGCGCGGCCGAGGATCAGGCCGCCGGTCGGGAAATCCGGTCCCGGCATGATCTCGAGCAACTCCGCGAGCGTGATCGCCGGGTTGTCGATCATCGCCGTGCAGGCGTCGATCACCTCGCCGAGATTGTGCGGCGGGATGTTGGTGGCCATGCCGACGGCGATGCCGCCCGCGCCGTTGACCAGCAGATTGGGAAACCGCGCCGGCAGGACCGTCGGTTCCTGCTCGTTGCCGTCGTAGTTGTCCTGGAAATCGACGGTGTCCTTGTCGATGTCCTCGAGCAGCGCCATCGCCGGCTTGGCGAGACGGCACTCGGTGTAACGCATCGCCGCCGCCGGATCGCCGTCGACCGAGCCGAAATTGCCCTGCCCGTCGATCAGCATCAGGCGCATGGAGAAATCCTGCGCCATGCGCACCAGCGCGTCGTAGATCGCCTGGTCGCCGTGCGGGTGATATTTACCCATCACGTCGCCGACGACACGCGCCGATTTCACATATTTGCGGTCCGGGAAATGACCGTTCTCGTTCATCGAATGCAGAATGCGGCGATGAACCGGCTTGAGGCCGTCGCGCACATCCGGCAGCGCGCGCGACACGATCACGCTCATGGCGTAATCGAGGTAGCTGCGCTTCATCTCATCGGTGATCGAGACAGGCCGCACGTCGGAGGCGGGCTGGTCCCCCGATTTCGGATCGTCGGTATCGGACAAGAGTTGAAAACCTCAAGGATGGGCCGGCGGAATCCGGCCTGTTTTTTCGCTGGTTTTTCTAGCCGATTCACCCGCCGGAAGCCACCGGAAAGGTGCGGTTTTCGAGGCTAAATCGCGCTTTTATTTCAATAGCTTACGCGGCATTTTTGCGGCCCGCGGGCAAGCTTCGCGAAACCCCGTTATGGTGGGGCGAAACAAGGCATTCCGCCCCGCATGTTGTCGTCGTTTCCGCTCGATTATCTGGTCGCCGCCACCGTGACGCTGGTGGTGGTGATGGACCCGCTCGGGCTGGTGCCGATCTTCCTGGCCATCACCCAGGGCATTCCGAAAGCCGCACGGCGGCAGGTGGCGCTGCGGGCGGCCGTGATCGCCGCCATCATCCTCGCCGGCGCGGCGCTGATCGGCGACTGGCTGCTGCGGGCTCTGTCGATCTCGCTGCCGGCGTTCCGCATCGCCGGCGGGCTGCTGCTGTTCTCCATCGCCTCGGAGATGGTGTTCGGCGTGCGCATCCGCCGCCAGTCGGAAGACGCCGAGAAGGCCATCGACGAGCACGTGCGCAACATCTCCGCCTTCCCGCTGGCGATCCCGCTGATGGCCGGTCCCGGCGCGATCACCGCGACGGTGCTGTTGTCCGGCCGCGCCGCCGGCGAGCCGATGCTGCTCGCGCTGCTGCTCGGCGTGATCGTGCTCGCCTGTCTGTTGTGTCTCGCGCTGTTCCTCGCCGCCGAGCGGATCGGCGCGGCGATCGGCGGCACCGTGAACGTCGTGCTGGAACGGCTGCTCGGCGTGCTGCTGGCCGCGCTCGCGGTGCAGTTCGTGGTCGATGGCGCGAAAGCGATCTGGGGCTGACGACCGCCGCTCGGCTATTGTAGCAGTTCTCGAACAGTGCGATCCCGAGAACCCGATGAGCGATGCACTACCAGGATTTTTTCAAGGCACCGGCATGCCAGACGCGGCGTGGTGGGAAGCGCTGTGGCCAGATCCTGCTGCAATTCTTTCGGCCTGCGGTCTGACCGGTGGTGTGAATGCCATCGACCTCTGCGCCGGCGATGGCTGGTTCACACTGCCGATGGCACAGCGCGCGCGTCATGTCCTCGCCGTCGATCTCGATCCGGCCATGCTCGGTCTGGCGCGGCAACGCCTCAGCGCGCAAGGCATCACCAATTGCGATTTTCATGCGGCCGATGCCACCGCTGTACGCGAACTGGCAGCCGAACCGGCCGGCTTCGTGTTTCTCGCCAACGTCTTTCACGGCGTCCCGGACCGCACCGGCCTCGTGCGCGCCATCCGCGATGTGCTGGCACCGGGCGGCGTGCTCGCCATCGTTAACTGGCACCCGCGCCCACGTGAGAAGACCGTGGTGCTCGGCGAGCCGCGCGGGCCGAAGACGGAACTGCGCATGTCGCCACCACAGACCATCGCTGCGGTTGAGGCCGGCGGTTTAACGCCGCAACGCATCGTCGAATTGCCGCCCTATCACTATGCGGCGCTGTTTCAGCGGACTCCCTCATGACATCGATCATTGGCCGCAAGAACACCGACGCGCCCTCGGTGTTTCAACCGGCGGCGCTGCTGCGCGAGGCGCGGCGGCAGAAAGGCCTGGACACGGCCGACGTGCCGCCGGTGTGCCTGCTCGATCCCGACGGCGATATCGTCCGGCGGCTGCAGAAGACCGGGCAATCGCAACCGTTCAAACCCTGGGCGTGCTATCACACGCAACTCGACACTTTCACGCTCGCCGGCCGCACGGTCGGAATCGTCGGCTGCGCGGTCGGCGCGCCATTCGCGGTGCTGGTGGCGGAGGAATTATTCGCCAGCGGCTGCCGGCTTCTGATCAGCCTCACCTCCGCCGGACAGATCACGGCGTCGGGTCCGCCGCCCTATTTCGTCATCATCGACCGCGCATTGCGCGACGAAGGCACCAGCTATCACTATCTGCCGCCGTCGGACGACAGCGCCGCCGATGCCGAGTTAATAGACGCCGCCATCCAGGCCAGCGCCGCGTGCCGGCAGCGCATTGTCGTCGGCACCAGTTGGACCACCGACGCGCCATTTCGCGAAACCGCCGAGGCCATCGAGGACGCGCGCAGCAAGGGTGCCCTTGCAGTCGAGATGGAAGCGGCCGCGCTCTATGCCTTCGCCCGGAAAGCCGGCGCGCGGGTGCTGTGTCTCGCGCATGTAACCAACACGATGGGGCAAGCGGGACAGGATTTCGAAAAGGGCGAAGCCGACGGAACCAGCGACGCGCTCGACCTCCTCGCGGCGGTGGTGGACGGACTCGCCCCTGGAACAGGCTGATTGCGGTCGCCGCAAAAAAAAATCAGTACCGGATGTCACATCCGGTCCCGCCCGCTCGTCATGTCTCCGTAAGCCAAGAACGACGACGACGAACGGAGATCACCATGACACCCAGACTGAATCCTTTCACCGCCAGTTCCGCCACCATGCAACCCTGGATCGACCTCGCGGCCAGGACCCACAAGGACGGGCTTAACCCCTTGCTGAAGGAACTGGTGACGATGCGCGTCTCGCAGATCAACGGGTGCGCTTACTGCCTCCATTATCATCTCGCCGATGCCCGCAAGCATGGCGAGACCGAGGACCGGCTGCATCTGCTCAACGCATGGCGAGAGTCGGCGCTCTATTCCGAGCGCGAGCGCGCGGCGCTTGCCTGGACCGAGGCGCTGACATTGGTATCCCAGACCCACGCGCCGGACGACGTCTATGCGACGCTGCGCGAGCACTTCACCGAAGAGGAGCAGGTGCGGCTCACGTCGTTGATCGCACAGACCAACGCCTGGAACCGGTTCAATATCGGCTTCCGCGCCGCCCACCCGGCCGAGGAAAGCCGAAAGGTGGCGTGATGGCGTCCGCATCGAGCGAAAATGCGTCGAACGACGACGCGGCCGCGATCTTCAATCCATTGCGTCCGGTGCTCATGCGCGTTGCCTACCGCATGCTCGGCTCGGTCGCCGATGCCGAAGACGCGGTGCAGGATGCGTTCCTGCGCTGGCTCGATGCGGACCGCAGCGACATCCGCGAACCGGAAGCATTCCTGCGCAGGGTCGTCACCCGTCTGTGCCTGGACCGGCTCAAATCGGCCCGGCACCGGCGCGAGACCTATATCGGTCCGTGGCTGCCGGAGCCGGTCGTGGAATCCGCGGAGACCGAGATCGACGACATCACGCTGCCGTTGCTGATGGCGCTCGAACGGCTGTCGCCGCTGGAGCGCGCCGCGTTCCTGTTGCATGACGTGTTCGGCCTCGACTTCAACGAAGTCGCGGCCACCATCGGCCGCGAGGCGGCGGCCTGTCGCCAGCTCGCGGCCCGCGCGCGCGACCATATCCGCACCAACCGCCCGCGCTTTCCGCTGCCGAAAGAGCGTGGCCTGGAAATCGCCGAGGCCTTCTTTGGCGCGTCCCGCAGCGGCAATGTGGGGCATCTGCGTACCCTGCTCGCGGCGGATGTCACCATCTATGCCGACGGCGGCGGCAAGGTGCCGGCCGGCCTCGTACCGGTCGCCGGCATCGACGATGTCGTCGGGCTGTTCGCCAAAATCGCGCCGGCCCTTGCCCAAAACCCGTCACGGCTGGTGCGCTATGGCTTCATCAACGGCCTGCCGGGCTTCGTCACCATTGAGCACGGCGGCATCCTGCAGACGACCGCGCTGGAGATCGGACCGGAAGGTGTCGTCGCCGTCTATGTGACGCGCAATCCGGACAAGCTCCGGCACATGGACGCCACCGTTCATTGAGCGGCCCCACCACAAACAAAAACGGCCGGAGCAAAACTCCGGCCGTTTCTGTTTCGCTGTGTTCGATCTCAGAACGGGATCTCGTCATCCATGTCGTTGCCGCGGCCACCGCCGCCGCTCCCGGCCATCGCCGGCTTGCGCTCGCGCGACATTGACGGGCCGGATGAGCCGAAGTCGTCGGACGAGCCGCCCATTCCGCCGCCCGCGCCGCCGCTGCGGCCGTCGAGCATGGTCAGCGCCGAGTTGAAGCCCTGCAGCACCACCTCGGTCGAGTATTTCTCGACGCCGTCCTTGTCCTGCCATTTCCGTGTCTGCAATTGGCCTTCGACGTAGATCTTCGAGCCTTTCTTCAAGTACTGCTCGGCGATCTTGCAGAGACCTTCATTGAAGATCACCACGCGGTGCCACTCGGTCTTTTCCTTGCGCTCGCCGGTGTTCTTGTCGCGCCAGGTTTCAGACGTCGCGATGCTGAGGTTCGCGATCGGTCGGCCGTCCTGCGTCCGGCGGATTTCCGGATCCTTGCCGAGATTGCCGACCAGAATGACCTTGTTGACGCTACCTGCCATGACACTGTTCTCCGCGCTGCCGGTGACGGCAGCCTGATGCGGCGCGGTTGCGCCGAAAACCAAAACCCAAAAGCCCAAGCACCAAAGGCTCAAGCCAAACCCAAGCCCGCACCGTAGAGCGCCGGGGCCGCGCCACAAGGCCGCTGCTTCCGTGACGCGCGCTTATCCACGCTGATTGCGCGCGGGCATAATTGTTCCTTGTTTGTTCTAATCACTTCCCCCATCAATTTCAATGCCCTCCCCGGTGCCGCTATGGCACCGCGCCGCCGGTGCTGTGACTGTCAAGGCACAGCTCGAATCATCCACAGGAGTTATGCTGACCGTCCGTAGCGTTGCGTCCCTGAGTCTTCCCAAAAACAACGGAGGCTTCACACGATGACACGTTACGCTCTCGCTGCCGCTCTGATGGCGGTCGCGCTACCCCTCGCCGCCGGATCCGCCAACGCCGCCGATCTGCCGCGCGCCGTCTACAAGGCGCCGGCCTATGTCCCGATCCCCGCCTATTTCAGTTGGACCGGCTTTTATGCCGGCGTGAACGCCGGATACGGCTGGGCGCGCATGAGCGACACCGCCGGCGCCGGCGTCAACCCGAAGGGATTCGTCGGCGGCGTGCAGCTTGGCTACAACTGGCAGATGTCGAACTTCGTGGTCGGCGTCGAAGCCGATTTCCAGGGATCGACCCAGAAACAGTCGTTCACCGGCGTCACCGCCTTCGGCCTCACGACCGCGGATTTCCGCGTGCGCTATTTCGGCACCGTGCGCGGCCGCGTCGGCGTCGCCTTCGATCGCGCGTTGATCTACGCGACCGGCGGCTACGCCTATCAGAATGTCGGTCTCGATCTGACGGTCGCCGGCGTCACCGCCAGCGACAACACGACGAAGGGCGGCTACGCGCTCGGCGGCGGCCTCGAATATGCGTTCGCCGGACCATGGTCGGGCCGCATCGAATATCTCTATCTCGATACCGGCAATCGCGATGTGACGCTGTTCGGCATCACCGACACGATCCGCACCCGCAACAACATCGTGCGCGGCGCGATCAACTATCGCTTCTGACAATCGCGCACTGACAGCGCGTCACACCGACGACGGGCCGGCATGAGTCGGCCCGTTTTTTTTCGTCACTTTTTTCTTAAATTGAATCGAAGCGATGTCGATCTCATGGAGCAAAATCCATGGAACCCGGAACTATGGTTGCCAATGTGTTTTTTCATGTGTTTTTTGTGCAACTTGTGACCCTAAAAAGGCATATTTACGAATACTTTACGATGTAATTCGTTGCTGGAACTTTGAGTCGAAGCTAAGTCCGTTTGCACATCAATAAGCTGGGGCGAACCAATGGGGTTGGGAACCAGCAAGCAAGTGAGGACGGATCGATGACACGTACAATTCTCGCGGCGGCCATGGTGTCGCTGTTTGCTGGTTCGGCTCTGGCCGCCGACATGCCGGCTCGCATGCCGGTCAAGGCCGCGCCGATGGCGGTTCCCTACTACAACTGGACCGGCTTCTACGTCGGTCTGAACGCCGGCTACGGCTGGGCCCGCACGGACGATATCGCCGCTGGCGTGTCGGCCAATCCGCGTGGCTTCGTCGGTGGCGGCCAGATCGGTTACAACTGGCAGGTCAACCAGGTTGTGTTCGGCCTCGAAGCCGACTTCCAGGGTTCGGGCCAGCGTGAATCGGCGTCGGGCGTTCTTCCCGCTCCGTTCGGTTTCACCACTGTGACCGACCGCGTTCGCTACTTCGGCACCATCCGTGGCCGCGTCGGCTACGCCTGGGATCGCGCCCTGCTCTACGTGACCGGCGGTTACGCCTACCAGAACATCGGCATCGATGTGACGGCTGCCGGCGGCTCGGCCAGCAGCAGCACCACCAAGGGTGGCTACACCCTCGGCGGCGGCCTCGAATATGCCTTCGCCGGTCCGTGGACCGCTGGCCTCGAGTACCTCTACCTCGACTCGGGTACGACCACGACGACCCTGTTCGGCGCCCCGTTCCAGAGCCGCGTGCGCAACAACATCCTGCGCGCCAAGGTCAACTACCGCTTCTGATCCGCGCTCAGGCGCTGATCTGGAAAGGGCCGGCTTACGCCGGCCCTTTTTCTTTTGGGAGCCCCGTCTCTAAAAACAGACGCCGGTTTTCGCGAGACGCGACGCTCAAGACCAAAGCGCCCCCGCCCTGCGTCCGCTGTCCACCGGAATTGCACTTTCCGCCACTGGCGGAAGGCGCAAGTTCACCCTACGTTCCGGTTTCTGGCGGCTGTCTTGCGGCCGGCCCGTTCGGAGCGCCCCGCGCGCTCCTCTCCGACATCTGGCGCATGCGACGCGGCGCCCCGCACTGGACCGACGAACGACCGGCACATGAACGACCTCTTCGACAAGAGCGCCGCGGCGGCGCGTAACAAGTCCGGAACACCCGCTCGCGGCGACAGCCGCATCATCGCGATCCGGGGGGCGCGCGAGCACAACCTCAAGAACGTCGATGTCGATCTGCCGCGTGACCGGCTCGTGGTCTTCACCGGCCTGTCCGGCTCCGGCAAATCCTCGCTCGCCTTCGACACCATCTATGCCGAGGGCCAGCGCCGCTACGTCGAGTCGCTCTCGGCCTATGCCCGCCAGTTCCTG
>JAHBZF010000114.1 GCA_019635575.1 Pseudolabrys sp.
GAGTGGACCGGGCGGCATCACGTCGAAGTGGCCGTAGATCAGCACCGTTGGCTTGCCGGGGGCGTGCAGCCACTCGCCGTAGACAGCCGGATGCAGTTTGGACTGGAGGAGTTGGACGTTCTCGATCCCGGCGCGTGTCATGCGGTCGGCGACCCACCGGGCGGCGCGGCGGACGTCGTCGGCGTGGTCGGACTGCGCGGCGATGCTGGGGATTGCGACGAACTCGCTCAGTTCGGCGACAGCGCGGTCGTGATGCTGGTCGAGATAGTCGTGCGGGCTGGCCTGGCTCATGGTGCTCCTCTTCGGCGTTGAACAGGCGGCGAACGGTGCCGTCGCGGCGTCTGGCCGCGTGAGGATGATACTACGGAAGTGGGAAGTGGGAAGTGGGAAGCGGGAAGTACGAACGACGACGTACGAAGTGGGGCAGGGCTGGTGCGGGCCGGGTGATGTCCGGCCTGGTGGCGTTGGAGCGAGCGGTGGCGAGTGAGGGGCTTCGTGGGCACCCAGGAATCGGCGCGATCACGCGGGCGTTGTTGCAAGAGCGACCAGGGGTGGGGTCTGGTCGCGGGACGATCTGCGCGAAGGGGTTCTTGTGATGGCACGTCCGATCTCTTTCCTCGATTTGACGCCGATCGAGCGCGGCTCGACGTCGGCGGAGGCGCTGCGCAACTCGACTGCGCTGGCGCAACTGGCCGAGCGGCTTGGGTATCACCGGATCTGGTACGCCGAGCACCACAATACGACCGGGTTGGCGAGTAGCGCCCCCGAGATCCTGATCGCGCACATCGGGGCGCACACGGAGCAGATCCGCCTCGGTTCGGGCGGCGTGATGCTGCCGAACCACGCGCCGCTGATGGTGGCGGAGCGCTTCAAGGTGTTGGAAGCACTTTATCCCGGCCGCATCGATCTCGGCCTCGGCCGCGCGCCGGGCACCGACCAGATCACCTCCTATGCGCTGCGCCGGCGTCAGGGCATCAGCGAGGAAGATGATTTCCTCGACCGCTTTCAGGAGCTGGTGCTCCTGGAGACGCGCGCGTTTCCGGCAGGACACCCGTTCCAGAATGTGCGGGCGATGCCGGCCGACGTGCCGCTGCCGCCGATCTGGTTGCTCGGCTCCAGCGATTACAGCGCGCGGCTTGCGGCGCAGATCGGCGCCGGCTTTTCCTTCGCCGCGCATTTCTCCGATCTCGATCCGGCGATCCCGATGCGGCTCTATCGCGAGAGCTTCAAACCCTCCGCGCGCATGCAGAAACCTCAAGCCATTCTGGCAATGGCGGTGATCTGCGCCGACAGCGACGCGGACGCCGACCGGTTCGCCTCCGCCGCCGATCTGCATTTCGTGCGCCGCGCCAAGGGCGAATATCTGCCGCTCGCTTCGCCGGAAGAAGCCGCGGCCTATCCTTACACCGCGATCGACCGCGAGCGCATCGCGCATAACCGCCGTCGCCTGATCGTCGGCGGACCCAAGGCCGTGCACGAACGGTTGAGCGCCGCCATCGCCGCGACGCAGGCCGACGAATTGATGATCACGACCATGGTCCACGACCACGAGGCGCGCAAACGCTCCTACGCGCTGCTGGCGGAGATGTTCGGATTGCAACCCGCCACCTGAGCTGCCGGGCTTCCATCGCCTCCCGCGATTGGCTAGGGTCCGCGCGATTTTTCATCGTTGCGTTGCAGGAGGTTTCAGTGGGTCAGCACATCACGCTCACCGCCAAGGACGGCCACACATTCGGCGCTTATCGCGCCGATCCGGCCGGCGCGCCGAAAGGCGCCATCGTCGTCATCCAGGAGATTTTCGGCGTCAACAGCCACATCCGCAATGTGACCGACCGGTTCGCGCAGGACGGCTATGTGGCGATCGCGCCCGCGCTGTTCGACCGGCAGGAGAAGAATTTCCAGTCCGGCTACACGCCCGACGAGATCGCCAACGCCCGCAAGTTCATTGCCAAGCCCGACTGGGACGCGATGCTGCGCGACACGCAGGCGGCGATCGACGCGGTGAAGTCCGCCGGTCCGGTGGCTGTGATCGGCTATTGCATGGGCGGCAGCATCGCCTTCCTCGCGGCGACGCGGGCAAGCGACGTGGCCTGCGCGGTCGGCTATTACGGCGGCGCCATCGTCAAGTTCGCCGACGAGAAGCCGAAGGTGCCGGTGATGCTGCATTTCGGCGCCAAGGATCAGGGCATCCCGCTCACCGACGTCGAGGCGATCCGCGGCAAGCGGCCGGACGTGGAGATTTACATCTACGACGATGCCGGCCACGGCTTCAATTGCGACGAACGCGGCAGCTACGACAAGGGCAGCGCCGAGATCGCGCTGACGCGCACGCGCGACTTCCTCGCCAAGCACATGAAGAAGTAAGCGACCCCGCCTCAAAACATCACGGGCACCGTCGCGGTCGCGGCGGTGCCCGTTTGTTTTCAGCGGGACGTCTCAGCTCAGCGCGTCGGCGATGGCCTTGCCGCAGATCACCGTATTGGCGCCACCACCGAGATCGCGGGTGCGCAGCTTCTCCTGACCGAGCACCGTCTCGATCGCCTGCACCACCGCCTTCGCCGCGTCGTGCTCGCCGAGATGATCGAGCATCATCGCCGCCGACCAGATCTGCCCGACCGGATTGGCGATGCCCTGCCCGGCGATGTCCGGCGCCGAGCCGTGCACCGGCTCGAACAGCGACGGGAATTTGCGCTCCGGATTGATGTTGCCGGCCGGCGCGATGCCGATGGTGCCGGTGCAGGCCGGACCGAGATCGGACAGGATATCGCCGAACAGATTGGAGCCGACCACCACGTCGAAGCGATCCGGGTTGAGCACGAAATGCGCGACCAGGATATCGATGTGATATTTGTCGACGGCGACGCCGGGATACTGCTTCGCCATCTCCTCGACGCGTTCGTCCCAATACGGCATCGAGATCGAAATGCCGTTCGATTTGGTCGCCGAGGTGACTTTCTTGCGCGGGCGCGTCTTCGCCAGTTCGAACGCGAATTTGAGGATGCGGTCGACGCCGATCCGGCTCATCACCGTTTCCTGCACGACGAATTCGCGCTCGGTGCCCGGAAACGCGCGGCCGCCGATCGACGAATATTCGCCTTCGGTGTTCTCGCGCACGACGTAGAAATCGATGTCGCCCGGCTTGCGGCCGGCGAGCGGCGAGCGCACGCCCGGCATCAGCCGCACCGGCCGCAGATTGACGTATTGATCGAACTCGCGGCGGAACAGGATCAGCGAGCCCCACAGCGAGACGTGATCGGGGATCTTGGCCGGCCAGCCGACCGCGCCGAAGAACAGCGCGTCGTGCGTGCCGACCTGCTCCTTCCAGTCTTCCGGCATCATCCGGCCGTGCTTCTCGTAATAGTCGTACGAGGAGAAATCGAAGTCGTCGAGCTGCAGCGCGAAGTTGAATTTCTTCGCCGCCGCTTCGAGCACGCGCACGCCTTCCGGCACCACTTCCTTGCCGATACCGTCGCCGGGAATGACCGCGATCCGGTATTTCCGATTGGTGGTGGCTCGATCCTGCGCCATGTTGCTCCCCAAAACATGCAAATGCCGCGCGTGCGACACGCGCGGCATCGAGATATTGCAGGATCAAACCGCCGGATCAAGCGCCGGCCGGACGCGCCACCGTTACTGCGGCGGGATTTCCGCGTCGGCGATGATCTTGCGATATTTCTCGTTCTCGGTGTTGAGGAACGCGGCGAAGTCCGGCCCCGACAGCTTGCGGGTGGCGATCGCCTGATCCGCCAGCCGGGTCTTGAGCTCGGCATCGTCGAGCACTTTGAGAGCCGCGGCCTGCAACTTCGCGGCAATCTCCGGCGGCAGCTTCGCCGGGCCGAACAGCCCGATCCACAGTTCGAGATTGAAATTGGCGAGCGCCGGCGTCTCTCCCAATGTCGGAATTTCCTTGGCGAATTCGGTACGCGAGGCCGAACTGACCGCAAGCGCCTTGACCTTGCCGGACTTGATGAACGGCAGCGCCGAGGCGAGCGACGCCACGCCCACATCCACGTGTCCGGCGAGCACGTCATTCATCAGCGGACCCGCACCGCGATACGGAACGTGGGTCATGGTGCTCTTGGTATCGAAGCGCACCGCCTCGCCGACCAGGTGCATGAACGTCCCGGCACCGGCGGTGCCGTAGTTCAGTCCTTTGCCGGTGTGCGCCAGCGCGATCACGTCGGCGAGCGACGACGCCTTGAGGTCCGGCTTGCCGACCAGCACCATCGGGCCGGTGCCGATCAGCGCGATCGGCGTGAAGCCTTCCATCGGATTGTCGAGCGGTTGTTTCTGCAGACGGTTGCGGATCAGCAATTCGGAGCCGGAGCCGATCAGCAGCGTGTAGCCATCGGGCTTCGATCCCGCCACCCGCAACGCGCCGGCATATCCGCCAGCGCCGCCGATATTCTCGATCACCACCGGCTGGCCAAGCGCCTGTTCGAACTTCTGCGCGAAGCTGCGACCGACGATATCGGACGAACCGCCGGCGGCATAAGGAACGATCAGGCGGATCGGGTGATCGGGATATTCCGCCTGCGCCGCCTGTGGCGCCAGCAGCCCGCCCGCGAACGCCGCCGCGCAGGCGGCAAGGAGGATTTTCACTGAGGTCGTCATTTGCAGTCTCCCCGGTTCAGTTCGGCTTCATCTCGGCAATATCGGCGTGGAACACCTGCAGCCGCGCCGCGATCAGCGCGGGCGCGGTGAGCGTCATCATGTGGCGCTCGCCAGCGATAATCTCGCAACGGCCGGATGGCGTTTCTTCCGCCATGGCGCGCGACATCTCCGGCGTCGAATGCGGATCGAATTCGCCGGTCATGTAGAGCGCCGGCATCCGCAATGTTTGCAGGCGCCCGCGATGCCGTGAATCGGATTCGGCGAACAGCCGGTAGGTGATGGCGTATCCCTGTGGATTGACCGACTCGAGCAGAGCGCGCGCGGTGTCGGCGGCGGGCCGCCATTGCGGCGGCACCGGTTCGCCGAACCAGCGGCGCAGCGTGTCGGTCGGATCGGTCGGCGCAGTCGCCATGGCCAGCATGGCGGCGCGCTGAAGCGCGGCCGCACGCTGTTCCGGCGTGCGCCCGTAGATGCCGTTGAGCGGCGCGACGCTACGCACGCGCTGCGGATGCGTCAACGCGACTTCGAGGCTGATCAGTGCGCCCATGGAATGGCCGGCGAGATGCGCGGTCTCGATACCAAGCGCATCCATCACTGAAAGCACCTGATCGGCATAATCGGTGAGCGTCGCATCGCGCGGCGGCAAACTGGTGCCGCCATGGCCGAGCATGTCGAAGGTGACGACGTCATACGATCCGCGCAGTGCCTCGACCTGCGGCGCCCAGACACTGCCGTTCATGCCGAGGCCATGCAGCAGCAGCAGCGGCGCGCCCCGGCCTTCACGGCGATAGCGCGTGGTACCGGCGACCGCGCCGCGCAACCGGTGCGGGATCAGACCGCCATCGGTCGGGTCATCGGACACAACGGTGTCAGCAATGGCGCTGTCAGATTTGAGTGTTGTCACCGAGGTCCTTCAGATCCTGATAGCGGTCGCCGATGCGATGATGCGGGCGGCCGCCGATCGAGCCGCCGAGCGCGACGACGATCTCGTCGGGCGCGGGCGCGTCGTTGATCGAGAACTGCAACGTCAGATAATGCGAGCGCATGCCTTCGTCGTGCTTGTGCATCATCGGGATGACGATCGGGCAGTTCGGCCCGCCACGCATATTGGTGAAGGAGAGATAGCTTTTCGCGCCGACCGCCTTGCGGAAGTGATTGCCGAACCGCAGCGTGTGGATCAGCGCGGAGGCGTGCTCGACCTCGCCGCTGGTGCCGACCACCGCCGCCTTGCCATAGCCCTCGACCGCCTCGCCCGAGCCCATCAGCGCCAGCAGATGCGCCGTCAGCACTTCACCGAGCTGCGGCGCCAGCGCGTGGATCTCCGGTTTGAGGTCCTCGACAAAGCCGCGGCCGGCCCACGGATTGCGGACCACCGCGGCGACCCCAAACATCTGGAACGGCCTGGGCGCGGCCTTGCCGCCTTCGATCAGGGTGTCCTCGACATAGGTCACGATCTTGCGGATCTGCTCCATGAAGGCTCTTCCCCTGAAGGTAATATGATATTATGGTATACCATAATACAAATGAATCCATGCCTGTCAAGGTCACGCCGAAAACTGGGGGTCTCTTGCGCTTTCGGGAGCACAGGACGGCTGCCGGCGGCCAAGCACTCGCGATTACCGGTAAGGTGAGCCGATGGTGGCAACGATGACCGATCTGAAGGTCGAGCGGGCGGCGAAGACGCTGCGCACGCTGACCCTCGACAAGCTGCGCGAGGCGATCGTGAGCCTGCGCTTCCGGCCGGGCGAGCGGCTGGTGGAGCGCGACCTGTGCGCCCAGCTCGGCGTCAGCCGGACTGTGGTGCGCGAGGTGCTGCGGCACCTGGAGACCGAGGGCTATGTGGAAACCAGCGGCCATCGCGGACCGGTGGTCGCGAAATCGACGCCGGAGGATGCGCGGCAGATCTACGAGCTACGCGCGCTGCTGGAAGGTCTCGCCGCCCGCGCCTGCGCCGAGCAGGCGACGCCGGAGATTGTACGCAAACTCGAAGCCGCGCTCGACGCGATCCGCGCCGGCTATGCGCAGCAGTCACCCGCGCGCGTACTGGCGGCTACCAACGATTTCTACAACGCACTGTTCGAGGGGGCGGGCCGCACCGTCGCGCTGACCATCGTGCAGTCGCTGTATTCGCGGATCAATCACCTGCGCGCGCTGACCATCGCGACGCCGGGTCGCGGCGAGGCCGGGCCGCCGCAGATGCGCAAGATCATCGAGGCGATCAAGGCGCGCGACGGCGAGGCTGCCGCGAAAGCTTGCGCCGATCACATCGCGCAAGCCTCGGCGCTGGCGCAGGCGGCGCTCCGCGAGGAAGCAGGCGACGCGGTCGCGAGACGCTAGAATCAGGCGTCGACCGACGCCGCCAGCGCGTTGTTCTGGATGAAGTCGCGGCGCGGCTCGACCAGATCGCCCATCAGTTCGGCAAAGGTGTTGTCGGCATCCTCGCCTTCCTTGACTTTCACCTGCAGCAGCGAACGGGCGTTGATGTCGAGCGTCGTTTCCCAGAGCTGCTCCGGATTCATCTCGCCCAGCCCTTTGTAACGCTGCATCGAGATGCCCTTGCGGCCGGCGGCGGTGAGTGCATCGAACAGGCCGACCGGACCGTGGATCGCGATGGTCTCGTCCTTGCGGCGAAGCATCGCCGGCGGCGTCGGCCGCGGGAAGATCTGCTGCAAGGCCGGCGCGTATTCATCGAGCTTGCGCGCCTCGGCGGAAGCGAGCAGCGCGTGATCGATCACCGCCGTTTCCTTGACGCCCCGCACCATGCGCTCGAACAGGAAATTGCCGTCGGCGAAATGGCCGGTCCAGCCGCGTTCGGTTTCGTCGGCGAGCGCGTCGAGCCGCTTGGCGATATAGGCGGCCGCCTGCTCTGCGGTCTTCGCGTCCTCGACGATCGCCGGATTGAGCACGCCGGCGATCGCCGCCTGCTCGATCACCTGGCGATTGTAGCGCGCATGCAGACCCTTGAGCGTGGTGCGGATGACGCGTGTCTGCTCGACCACCTTCTGCAGATCGCCGCCGGCGATCTCCTCGCCCGACGCGAGCCGCAGCACCGCGTCCTCGACACCGGTCGAGAACAGATAATCCTCGAGCGCGCGCTCATCCTTGAGATATTGCTCGGACTTGCCGCGGCTCACCTTGTAGAGCGGCGGCTGGGCGATGAAGATATGGCCGTTGTCGATCACCTGCCGCATCTGCCGGTAGAAGAACGTCAGCAGCAGCGTGCGGATGTGGGAGCCGTCCACGTCCGCGTCGGTCATGATGATGATCTTGTGGTAGCGCAGCTTGGCGATGTCGAATTCGTCGCTGATGCCGGTACCGAGTGCGGTGATCAGCGTGCCGATCTCCTGGCTCGACAGCATCTTGTCCATGCGCGCGCGCTCGACATTGAGGATCTTGCCGCGCAGCGGCAGCACCGCCTGGGATTCACGGTTGCGGCCCTGCTTGGCGGAGCCACCGGCCGAGTCACCCTCGACGATGAACAGTTCGGCCTTGGCCGGATCGCGCTCCTGACAGTCAGCGAGCTTGCCGGGCAGCGAGGAGATATCGAGCGCGCCCTTGCGCCGCGTCAGCTCGCGCGCCTTGCGCGCGGCTTCGCGCGCGGCGGCGGCTTCCACCACCTTGCCGACGATGTTGCGCGCTTCCTGCGGATGCACCTCGAACCAGTCCTGCAGCGCCTGATTGACCACCGCCTCGACCACCGGACGCACTTCCGACGACACGAGCTTGTCCTTGGTCTGCGACGAGAATTTCGGGTCCGGCACCTTCACCGAGAGAACGGCGGTGAGACCTTCGCGGCAGTCGTCGCCGGTGACGGCAACCTTTTCCTTGCGGCTCGAGCCCATGGTCTCGGCATAGCTCGTCACCTGCCGGGTCAGCGCGCCGCGGAAGCCGGCGAGATGCGTGCCGCCGTCGCGCTGCGGGATGTTGTTGGTGAAGCACAACACGCTCTCGTGGTAGCTGTCGTTCCACCACAGCGAGCACTCGACGGTGATGCCGTCGCGCTCCGCCTTGATGTTGATCGGGGCAGGAATGAGTGCGGTCTTGTTGCGGTCGAGATATTTGACGAACGCCTCGACACCACCCTCGTAACGCATCTCCTCGCGCTTCTCGACCGCGTGGCGCTGGTCGGCGAGCAAGATGGTGACACCCGAATTGAGGAACGCGAGCTCGCGCAGCCGGTGCTCCAGCGTCGCGAAATCGAACTCGACCATGGTGAAAGTTTCGGGCGACGGCAGGAAGGTGACTTCGGTGCCGCGCTGGCCTTCGGCCTTGCCGACTTTGGCAAGCGGCGCCTTGGCGACACCGTGGCCGAACTCCATCGCGTGTTCTTCGCCGTTGCGCCAGATACGCAGCTTCAGCCAGGTGGAGAGCGCATTGACTACCGAGACGCCGACCCCGTGCAGACCGCCGGAGACCTTGTAGGAATTCTGGTCGAATTTTCCGCCGGCGTGGAGCTGGGTCATGATGACCTCGGCCGCGGAGATGCCTTCGCCCTTGTGAATGTCGGTCGGGATGCCGCGCCCATCGTCGCGCACCGTGCACGAGCCATCGGGATTGAGCGTCACCGTCACCGCAGTGGCGTGACCGGCGAGCGCTTCGTCGATGGCATTGTCGACGACCTCGTACACCATGTGATGCAGGCCGGAGCCGTCGTCGGTGTCGCCGATATACATGCCGGGGCGCTTGCGCACGGCGTCGAGGCCCTTGAGAACCTTGATCGACTCGGCGCCGTATTCGGCATTGGAGGATGCTTGCTGGGCGGATTCAGCCATGCACAGAACCTTTGGGCACAGACCGTCTGACGGGAGCCAGACAGGCAGACCGGACATGCGGGAACAGACCGTGATGTGACACGAAAACAGGGCCGGCGTACAGCGTAATGTGCAGCCCCTAGGGCCCTGATATAACTACAGAATTTTAGATTTAAAGGGGCGCTTTCGCACCCCGCTCGGGAGAGCGGAAAATTCGGGTTTTGATTCGCGGCCAGCCTGCCGCCACGGGCGGCTCACGCCACCGGATCGGCCTGCCGGAACTCAACATCCTTGGCCGGAATACGGGTCCGCCGAAAAGGCGATTCATAGTCCGGCAGCGGCTGCGCCGCGCCCTGGAGGGCGCCGAGCCACAGTTCCAGCGTGTCCAGATCCTCCCGAACCTTGTCGAGCGATTGTCGGACCTGTTCCGCGATCCTGTTCTGCATGACGAAATCTCCGCGTTATTTTTGTTTGCGTTGTTGTTGCTTGTTACGAAACACCCGGCCCACCGCGAAAAACGACGTCGACCGGTACGCCTGATGTCAACCGCCAAGGCTGCAAACGGTTCGCGCGAGAACCTCGTCAAGATTTCGCGAGGCGCGGAACCGGATCACCGGCGCGTGATGGTTCCCGGCGTCACGTCGAACACCGTCGCCCGATCGGCAATGTCGGCGAAGGCCGCCGGATCGGCGCCGGTGAGAAACACTTGCGCGCCCAGCGCCGCCAGCGCGTCATAAAGCGCGGCGCGGCGGCCGGGATCGAGATGCGCGACGACTTCGTCGAGCAGCAGCGCCGGCGCGTGACCGGTCATGTCGGCGATCAACGCCGCATGAGCGAGCATCAGCCGGATCAACATCGCCTTCTGCTCGCCGGTCGAGGCATCGGCGGCGGGAATGTTTTTCAGCACGTGGGTGACGGCGAGATCGCTGCGATGCGGGCCGTCGAGCGTGCGGCCTGCGGCGGCATCGCGCGCGCGGCTCTCGCGCAGCACCGCGCGATAGCGATCCTCGATCTCCACCGCGGCGTGCGTGGCGACCATGTTCTCCATCCAGCCATCGACGGCGATCGCCGCAGGCGGAAACGCCGATGGTTCGTCGCGCGCGGCCGCGAGTGCCGCCTGCAGCCGGCCGATGGTCTCCATGCGGCCGGCCGCGACCGCGACCGCGAGTTCGGCGGTTTCATGCTCGACCGCATCGAGCCAGTGCGTGTCGCCACCCTGCTCCAGCAGACGGTTGCGCGACCGCAGCGCGCGCTCCAGCGCCGAGACGCGCCCGGCGTGATTGGGATCGACCGCCGTCGCGAGGCGATCGATGAAGCGCCGCCGCTCCGACGCCGGGCCGTTGAATAGCGCGTCCATCGCCGGCACCATCCAGATCACCCGCAGATGATCCGAGAACGCGGCGGCCGAAGCGACCGGCTCGCGATCGATGCGGCACTTGCGCGAGGTCGCAGCCTCGGCACGCGGCGGCTCGAGGCCGGTGCCGAGCGTCGCCAGGCCCAGCATGCCCTCGATCTCCGCCGAAACGGCCCAACCGCCGCTGCCCTCGGCGAACGCCACCTCCTCGAGCGCGGCGCGCCGCAGCCCACGTCCCGGCGTCAGAAACGAGATCGACTCGATCAGATTGGTCTTGCCCGCGCCGTTCGGACCGGTGAGCACCACCGGACCGTCGGCCGCAATCTCGATCTGCGCAGCGCGGTAGCTGCGGAAATCGGTCAGCGTCAGACGGCGAATGAAAGCGGCGGGCATGACAGGGTTAGTCACCCAAAGCAGCCGCAGGTCAACCCTCTCCCCGTGCGGGAGAGAGCGGCACTGCGCCGGCTAGTGTTTGAGGAAAAACCAGATCAACGGCGCACACAGCACGCCGACAACAACGGCCATCAGGATCAAGCGCCCGATCCTGCCCCGACCGCTCAGTTCGGAAAACTCGCGCTTCGGCGTCTTGTCGAGCCAACGGCGGAAGCGCGCCAGAGCCGGACCGAACCCACTGAAGTCCAGCCAGTTCAACATGCTCCGGGGCTTACACCCGCATCGGCATCAGGACATACAGCGCGCCCTTGGCGTCCTTGTCCTGGATGAGCGTCGGCGAACCGGGGTCGGCGAGCTTGAGCACCGCTACGTCGCCCTCGATCTGCGCGGCGATGTCGAGCAGGTAGCGCGAGTTGAAGCCGATCTCGATCGGCGCGCCGCTGTATTCGGCCTCGATTTCTTCCTGCGCGCGACCCTGGTCCGGGTTGTTTACGCTCAGAGAAATCCGGTCGTCGCTGAAGGCCAGAGCGATTGCACGGCCGCGGTCCTGTGCTATGGTCGAGACACGGTCAACGGCTTGACGAAACTCGGTTTTCGAGACCGTTATCCTCTTGTCGTTACCAATCGGGATGACCCTCGCATAATCGGGGAACGAGCCATCTATGAGTTTCGAGACGAGCACGACGTTGCCGACCTCGACGCGGATCTTCTGCGTCGATAGCGCAATGTGGACGTCGCCCGACTGATCGTCGATCAGCTTGAGCGTCTCGCCGACGGCCTTGCGCGGTAAGATGACGCCCGGCAATTCAGTGACGCCGGCCGGCGCATCGATCTGGATGCGTGCGAGACGATGGCCGTCGGTCGCGACGGCGCGCAGAAACGGCCTGCCATCTTCGGTACCGAGGTGCAGGAACACGCCATTCAGGTAGTAGCGCGTTTCCTCGTTCGAGATCGCGAACTGCGTCTTGGTGATCAGCATCTTCAGCGCGTCGCCGGGAACCGAGAACTTGTACGGCAGCTCGCCGGCGGCGATATCGGGGAAGTCCTCTGGCGGAAGGCACTGCAGCGTGAATCGCGAGCGGCCGGATTTGATGAGGAGCTGACCGGATTGGGCCGTGTCGTCCAGCGAGACGTGAGCGCCGTCCGGGAGCTTGCGCACCAGGTCGTGGAAGGTGTGGGCCGGGAGCGTCGTTCCGCCCGGCTGGGCGACGTCGCAGGGGACCGTTTCGGTGACCTCGATGTCCATATCGCTGGCTCGCAAGAGGAGCTTCTGCCCGCTGGCTTCGAGGAGCACGTTGCTCAAGATCGGAATGGTGTTGCGGCGCTCGACGACCCGATGGATGTGGCTGAGCGCCTGCAGCAAAGCCGCCCGTTCGATTGTCAATTTCATGGCGTTGTTCTTCCGTCGTAGATAGGCTGTTGTCCGATATTGTATGCGCAGCGTAGCGGGAGCGTCAGGTGCAACTTGGTCTTGAAGAGTTTCGCGAGATCGAGCGGAAGGCCCGGGCTCTGCGACCGATCGATGGCGGTTTTGACCTGAACGCCGGCATCATATGGCAGGAGGGCGTTCGTCCGCCGACGGATTGCGACGAATTCGCCCGAGAGGCGATTTTCGTCATCTGTAATTCGGGCATGAAGCACACGGTCGCGCGGGGGATCTTTGACCGGGTGATGCGTGCGATCGCTCGCGGCGCCTCGGCAGCGGAAGCCTTCGGACACCCCGGAAAGGCGGCAGCGATCGACCATATCTGGGAGAATCGTTCGAAGCTCCTCGGGGAGTTTCTCAGCCAGGCGTTGGATGATGCGCGGCTCGAATATCTGGGGAAACTCCCGTGGATCGGCTCTGTCACGAAATTCCATCTGGCGAAGAATTTCGGTGTCGATGTTGCAAAGCCCGATGTGCACCTGGTTCGTCTTGCAAGGGCGGTCGGGAAACCGGTGAACGAATTGTGCCGGGAACTGGCCGAGCAGAGCGGATATCGGATCGCGACCGTCGACCTCATCCTTTGGTTCGCCTGCGCGCGCGGGATCATCGACAAAGGGGCTCTGCAGGCCGCTTAGCGGCCTCGTCTGCTTTTCTTTGAAGGCGGCGGGTACTTGTCGCGGACGAGATCATGGGCGGCGGCGGTCGCGACACGTCTTGCGTCGAAATCGTCGGCGAGCCGTTCGTATGAGGTTCCAGAGAGCCGCGCGAGCGCGTCGATTGCGTGCGAGCGCTCTACATTGCCGAAGACCGAGGCCATTGGCGCCCCGAACAGGAAGCGAGCGATAATTCGCATGTCGTCCGTGAGCACAGCCTTTCGGCATGCGGCGGGCGCGCTGGCTGGACCCGGAAAATACTTGTCGGCTTTCCGGCGCGAGGCCTCGATTTGGTCCTTCGTCAATCGGCGCA
>JAHBZF010000115.1 GCA_019635575.1 Pseudolabrys sp.
GACGAACTCGCTGTATATGACATACACTTCGTCGTAGCGGCCCTCACGAAACCCGCTAATTACCGTCGTCGAAATGCCCAAGGTATCAACCAACTTCGGGTAGTCGCCCAGTTTCGTCACCTCAGCCACCAGGTTCTGGCCGGTGCGCACCAGGAAATCGCGCCCCTTCTTACCCACCGCCAGAACATCGACTTGGCGGCCACGCTCGCGCTCATCGAGCACAAAGCGCCCGACCCGCCGCAGTACGTTGGTAATCATCGCGCCAGTCAGGCCCTTGTCGGGCGTTACCAGAATGACAGCCACCGACTTCACAGTCGGGTGTACCTCAAGCAGCGTGCCCTTACGCCCGCCAACTGCGCGCGATGTCAGCTCGCCCATTACGTCGTAGAGCCGGTCGGCATAGGGGCGTGTTGCCAGCACGTTGCGCTGGGCGCGCCGCATCTTCGAGGCCGAAACCATCTCCATCGCGCGCGTAATCTGGGTCATGTTCTTGACCGAGCGAATACGACGGCGAATTTCTCGTGTGCTTGGCACTCTCTACCTCTCGGTAGAACCAAGAACCGAGAACCAAGAGCCGACACTAGATCGGTTCTTGGTTCTTGGCCCTTGGCTCTTACTCAGCGTAATTGCTCGTCTGCTTGAACTCTTTCAGCACCGACTCAAGCTGGTTGCGAACCGCGTCGGACGGGAACTTGCGATCCAGCCGATTATCGAAAATCGCGCGGCCCAGGTCGGCGTGCGCAGTATGCAGGAACTGCAAGAAATCGCTCTTCCACTGCGTCACCTGCGTCACCGGCACGTCGTCGAGGTAGCCGTTGTTGGCCGCATATAGCACCGCCACCTGATCTTCGAGTGGCAGCGGCTGGTATTGCGGCTGCTTCAGCACCTCTTGCAGGCGCTGGCCGCGATCGATCTGTGCCTTCGTAGCTGCATCGAGGTCGGATGCGAACTGCGCAAAGGCCGCCAGGTCGCGGAACTGCGCCATGTCGATCTTCAGCTTATCCGACACCGACCGCATCGCGCGGGTTTGTGCCGAGCCGCCCACGCGCGACACCGAAAGGCCGACGTTCACCGCAGGGCGGATGCCCTGATAGAACAGATCGGTTTCGAGGAAGATCTGGCCGTCGGTGATCGAAATAACGTTCGTCGGAATGTAGGCCGAAACGTCGTTCGCCTGCGTCTCGATGACCGGAAGCGCGGTGAGCGAACCCGCGCCCTGCGTGTCATTCATCTTCGCCGCGCGCTCGAGCAGGCGCGAGTGGAGATAGAACACGTCGCCCGGATAGGCTTCGCGTCCCGGCGGACGGCGCAGCAGCAGCGACATCTGGCGGTAGGCGACGGCCTGCTTGGACAGGTCGTCATAGATGATGACGGCGTGCATGCCGTTGTCGCGGAAGAATTCGCCCATGGCGCAGCCGGAGAACGGCGCCAGGAACTGCATCGGGGCGGCGTCGGAAGCGGTGGCGGCGACGACGATCGAATATTCCAGCGCGCCCTGCTCTTCGAGCACCTTCACGAACTGCGCGACGGTGGAGCGCTTCTGGCCGACGGCGACGTAGACGCAGTAGAGCTTCTGCTGCTCTCCGGGGCGCCGGCGACGTTGAGCGGCTTCTGGTTGAGGATGGTGTCGAGCGCGACGGCGGTCTTGCCGGTCTGGCGGTCGCCGATGATGAGCTCGCGCTGGCCGCGGCCGATCGGGATCAGCGCGTCGATGGCCTTGAGGCCGGTCGCCATCGGCTCGTGCACCGACTTGCGCGGAATGATGCCCGGCGCCTTCACGTCCACCTGCTTGCGCGCTTCGGCCTTGATCGGGCCCTTGCCGTCGATCGGGTTGCCGAGCGCGTCGACGACGCGGCCGAGCAGGCCCTTGCCGACCGGCACGTCCACGATGGCGCGGGTGCGCTTGACGGTCTGGCCTTCCTTGATCTCGCGGTCGGCGCCGAAGATCACGATACCGACGTTGTCGGTTTCGAGGTTCAGCGCCATGCCGCGGGTGCCGTTCTCGAACTCGACCATTTCACCGGCCTGGACGTTGTCGAGACCGTAGACGCGGGCGATGCCGTCACCGACGGACAGCACCTGACCGACTTCGGAGACTTCGGCCTCCTGGCCGAAATTCTTGATCTGATCCTTCAGGATCGCGGAAATTTCTGCGGCGCGGATGTCCATCAGCGGGCCTCTTTCATCGCAAACTTGATTGAGTTGAGTTTCGTGCGCAGGGAGCTGTCGACCATGCGGCTGCCGACCTTGACGATCAGACCGCCGATGATGGCGGGGTCGACCTTGACGTTGAAGTCAATGTCCTTGCCGCCGGTCACCGATTTGATCGCGCTCTTGAGCGCGTCCATGTTCTTGTCGTTCAGCGGCTCGGCCACGGTGACCTCGGCGGTCACTTCGCCCTTGTTGTGGGCGACCAGAGCCTTGTAATCGCGGATCACCTCACGCACGGCGAACAGCCGGCGGTTCGTGGTGAGCACCCGGAGAAAGTTCGCGGCAAGGCCACCGATGCCGGCCTTGTCGAGGATCGCACTCAGCGCCTTGAGCTGATCGTCGGCGCCATAGACCGGGCTGCGGACCAGCCGCTCCAGATCCTTGTTGTTGGCGATCAGGGCGTCGAACGCCTCGAGATCGGCCTTCACGGCGTCGAGTTTTTTCTCGTCGCGCGCCAGTTCAAACAGGGCATTCGCGTAGCGCCCCGCCATTCCGGAAACGATGGATAATTCGGCTGCCATCGGCGTCGTTTGACCACACCATCCGCAAGCCTGAAGGCGTCGCAAAAGCGGCGTTCCAAGCTATTGGAATCCAAGAGGGAATTCCGATTTCGGAGAACCGGGCGGGAGCCCGCGAAAAACCGCCCCAAAATCGCGGGTTTGCTAACATACCGGTCCCTGCGGTGCAACACGGACCAGGGCGACAAATAGGATGACGGGAACAGTTTTGGGACTGGGCGTTGCCGACCTTGAATCGCGCGGCACCGGCGCCCTGTCCTATCCCAGTATCCCTCGTGAATGCTCCGCCGGCCCGGTCTGCCCGTTTCACCCTGCGCGATGCCACGGCCGACGCTCACCAGGCGGTCGAAGCCGGCTTTAGCCGCCTCGATCTGTGCCAGATCGACGATTACCGGACGTTCCTGAGCAGCCTTGCGGCAGCTTTCGTGCCACTGGAACGGGCGTTGGAAGCCACCGGAATCGATCGTTTTCTGCCGGACTGGCTGCAACGGCGACGCCGCGACCTGCTGACGCAGGATTTGGCGGATCTCAGGGCCACGGTCGTAGCGCTCGCTATCCCGCCGCTCCCGAACGACGCGACGGCGCTGCCCGGCACCGCCTATGTGCTCGAAGGCTCACGGCTTGGCGGCCGCGCCATTCTGTCGGGTCCCGGACCGGACACGGACCCGCGCGTGCGGGCTGCCACGCAGCTTTCTCACCCCCGACCCGAGCCCAGCAATTCGCGACTGTGGACATCGCTGCTGGCGACGCTGGATCGCCACCTACCCGATAAGGCCACGCGCAACCAGCGCAGCGGACGCGGCCAATGTCGCCTTTGCCTGTTTCGGTCGCGCGCGGCAGGTCACATCCAAGCCCCCACGCCGCGATACCCGTCCATGTCTGATCCCAAGGTTCACCTCGGCCATGTCGACCTGACGAATTGCGATCGCGAGCCGATCCATATTCTCGCCGTTCGGTTTCCTGCTGGCGTTGTCGCGCGACTTCACGGTGGTGTCGGCCTCAACCAATGCCGGCACGCTTCTCAATCTGCCGCAGGACCAAATCGTCGGCGCTGCAATGTGCACGACGCCCTGTGCACGATCGAGAAGAACGCGCCGGACTTCGCGCTGCTCGATATCAATCTCGGCAAGGAGAACAGCATTCCGGTCGCGCTGAAGCTCAAGCAGTTCGGCATCCCGTTCGCGACCGGCTATGGCGAGCGCGCGCCGCTGCCGCCGAACCTGACGGATGTCCGGATAGTCCAGATGCCCTACATGCCTGAGGCGCTGATCGCCGCGATGCCGCTAGAGAACAACGAAGCCTGACGCGCCTGCATTTGACGGCGGGTGTACTCCGTTCTATTTGCTGCATCGCGGGACGACCCGCGCTTCCCCTTTATTCGCAGGGACGACCCTGCCAATTCGAGGTGCGGTCATGTCGTGGCTGATTCTGTTCATCGCCGGTCTGTTTGAAATCGGCTGGGCGATCGGGCTGAAATATACCGAAAGCTTCACCCGTCTCGTTCCTTCGGTCCTCACCGTCATCTGCATGGTGTTGAGCGTCGTCCTGCTCGGCTGGGCGCTCCGGTCGCTGCCGGTCGGCACCGCCTATGCGGTCTGGACCGGCATCGGCGCGGTCGGCACCGCGCTGCTTGGCATCTGGCTGTTCGGCGAACCGGCCACCGCCGGCCGCCTCGTCTCGATCCTGCTGATCGTCTGCGGAATCGTCGGCCTCAAGCTGGTGTCCTGACCGGCGCGTCTGTCGATCGATACCTGCAACGCATACGAAGCATGCGTTCGGTAATGACGGATTGCCACGGGCGATCGCGCTCGGGCATATGAACCCATGTTGTCCGCGCTTCTGTCCTATCTGCCTTCCGGCGATCTGATCATGGTCGCCGGGCCAGCGCTGATCTTCGCCTATCTCGTTTTCGGACTCGCCGGATTCGGCAGCGCGCTGGTCGCGGCGCCGATCATCGCGCATGTAATGCCGGTGGCGGACATCGTGCCGCTGTTCGCGTTGATGGACTGCACGGCTATCGTCGTGAACGGCATCAAGCTCGGCAAGAAAATCGCCAAGGACGAATTGCTGCGGCTGGTGCCGCTGATGGCGATCGGCAACCTGATCGGCATCTATCTGGTCCTGACGATTCCGCCGACGCCGATGATGGTCTTCCTCGGCATCTTCGTCTCCGCCTATGCCATCTACACCTTGGCAAGCCCGACATTCTCGGGACACTTCAGCCGTGGCTGGGTCGTTCCGTTCGGCGTCATGGGCGGCGTCATCAGCGCGATGTTCGGTGCCGGGGGCTTTATCTATGCGATCTATCTGAGCCGCCGGCTGCCCGACAAGGACGCGCTGCGCGGCACGCTGACCGTGCTCCTCGGCATCAGCAATTTCACCCGGTTCGGCTTCTTTGCCGCCGCCGGCGTTTACAACGACGGGCGTCTCGCCGTTCTGGCGTTGTGCGCGATCCCGGTGATGGCTGTCGGTCTGTTCTTCGGCTATCGCCTCGCCGGACGCCTCAACCGGGAGCAGTTCATCCGGGTCCTTTGCGTGATCCTGATCGTCGCCGGCATGTCCCTGATCGGGCGCGCCGTGTTCGGCTGAGTCTCAATAAAAGCTCTGCGGATCGACATCGACATCGAGCTTGATGTTGCCGCGCCGCTTCGGCCCGGCGGCGATCCATGAGCGCAGATAGCCCGACAGATCGACAGCGCGCGGCGCTTTCGCCAGCAGGCGGAAACGATGCCGGCCGCGCACCATGGCGATCGGCGCTTCCGCCGGACCAAGCACGCGGATCGCCTCGTCGCGCGGCGCCGCCTGCGCCAGTTGCCGGGCATAGGCTTCGGTCGCATGCTTGTCCGTCCCCGATACGATCAGCGCCGCGAGCCGCCCGAACGGCGGATAGCCGGTCGCCTCGCGAAGCTCGATCTCGCTCGAATAGAACGCGTCACGGTCGCCGGAGATCAAGGCGCGCATCACGGGATGCTCCGGCTGGTGCGTCTGCAGGAAACCATAGCCGCGCCCGGTCTCGCGCCCCGCGCGGCCGGTCACCTGATGCAGCAACTGGAACGTCCGCTCGCCGGCGCGCGGGTCGCCATTGCCGAGACCGAGATCGGCATCGACGATGCCGACCAGATTGAGCCGCGGGAAATGATGTCCCTTGGCGACGAGCTGCGTGCCGATGATGATATCGAACCGGCCCTGCGCGACGTCTTCCAGCTCCTGCTGCAACCGCTCGACCGATTCCACCAGATCGCTCGAGAGAACCAGGATGCGCCGGTCCGGAAACAGATCGGCCGCCTCGTGTTCGAGTCGCTCGACGCCGGGACCGCAGGCAACGAAGCTTTCCGTCGCGTGGCAATGCGGACATTCCGGCGGCTGCGGCATCGAGTAGCCGCAATGATGGCAGATGAGCCGCCGCTTGAAGCGGTGATCGACCAGCCACGCGTCGCAATGCGGACAGTGAAAACGATAGCCGCAGGTCCGGCACAAGGTCAGCGGCGCATAGCCGCGCCGGTTGAGAAACAGCAACGCCTGTTCGCCCCGCTCCAACGCGATGTTCACCGCCTCAGCCAATCGCGGCGCGATGAAACGGCCGCGCGGCGGGCCTTCGGCTTTCAGGTCGATCGCCTCGATCGCCGGCATGTGCTGACCGCCGAACCGCTCCGGCAGATGCAGGCGGCGATAGCGGCCCTTGCGCGCATTGACTTCCGTCTCGACCGACGGCGTCGCGGAGGCAAGCACCACCGGACATTTGACAATGCTGCCGCGCACCACCGCCATGTCGCGCGCATGATAATGCGCGCCGTCTTCCTGCTTGTACGCCTGGTCGTGCTCTTCATCGACGACGATCAAGGCAAGATCGGCATAGGGCAGGAACAGCGCCGAGCGCGCGCCGACGACGACGCGTACGCCATTGTCGGCAACCGCCGCCCAGGTGCGCGCACGCTTTCGCGGCGACAATTGCGAATGCCATTCCGCCGGGCGCACGCCAAAACGCGCCGCGAACCGGTCGAGGAAGCGCGCGGTCAGCGCGATCTCCGGCATCAGGATCAGGCATTGCCGCCCTTGCCGGATCGCTTCCGCCACCGCCTCGAAATAAACCTCGGTCTTGCCCGAGCCGGTGACGCCATCGACCAGCAGCGTGCTGAATCCACCTTCGGCGGTGATGGTTCGCAACGCTTGCGCGGCGTCGCGCTGAATGTCGCTGAAATCCGGCGTCAGGAAATCCGGGTCAGGCGACGACGCCACCGGCTCCGGCGGCAGCGTCACTGCTTCCAGCACGCCGTCATCGATCAGCGCATTGACGACGCCGGGACTGACGCCGGCTTCCTTGACCAGATCGCCTTTGGCGCGCGTCATGCCGTCCTCGCAGACGCGCAGCACCCGCGCGCGCGCCGCGGTGAGCCGCTGCGGCGCGAGACCTGCAGGAGGACCGGCAAGCCGCACGCCGATGCGCTCGCGCTCCGGGCCGAGATGCGCGCCCATGCGCAAGGTCATACCGAGCACGCTGCCGCGCGCGCTCAACGTGTAGTTGGCGACCCAGTCGACGAATTTGCGCAGTTCATCCTTGAGCGGCGGCACATCGAGCTTGGCGCCCACATCCTTGAGCCGGTTGTGCAGGCTCGGCCGCGCCGTGCCATCGCCCCAGACCACGCCCAGCGTCTCGCGCGGGCCGAGCGGCACCGTCACGACATCGCCGGGGGCGAGCGTCATGCCGTGCGGAACCCGATAGGAATAGGCCTGATCGAGCGCGACAGGCACCAGAACATCGACAATCGGCTGCGCCATCGGTCTGGTCTGGCCGATTCCGGCGCGGGATGAAAGGGTCAAGGAAGCCTTCACCGTTCCCTGCCAAGCTCCCCCTCATGGTCGATCTCGCCTTCAGCCTCGCCCCCGATGTGGCCGCGGAAATGCGCCACTGGATGGCGTTTCTCTCCAGCGAACGGCGCATGTCGCCGAAGACGCTGGAAGCCTATCAGCGCGACGTCGCCCAGTTCCTCGGCTTTCTGACCGGGCATCTCGGCCAGAGCCCGGGCCTCAAGGACCTTGCGGCGCTGACACCGCAGGACGTGCGCGCCTTCATGGCCGCGCGCCGCGCCGACGGCATCGGCAGCCGCTCGCTGATGCGCATCCTCGCCGGCGCACGGTCGTTTGCGTCGTTCCTGGAGCGCAACGGCAAAGGCAAGGTCGGCGCGCTCGCCGCCGTGCGTGCGCCGAAGCTCCCCAAGACCCTGCCGAAGCCGCTCAATGTCTCCGCGGCGCAGCAGCTTGCCGATCCCGAACTGCGCGCCGGCGAGAACCGTGCGCCCTGGGTGATCGCCCGCGACGCTGCCGTGCTTGCTTTGCTGTATGGCTCCGGTCTGCGCATTTCCGAGGCGCTGGGCCTGACCGCGACAGACGTCAAGGCGTCCGCCGATACGCTGACCGTCACCGGCAAAGGCAACAAGAGCCGCATGGTGCCGGTGCTGCCGCAGGTGCGCCAGCTAATCGACGATTATATCCGGCAGTGCCCTTACGATCTGGCGGCCGACACGCCGCTGTTTCGCGGCACGCGCGGCGGGCCGCTGTCGCCGCGCATCATCCAGCTCGCCATGGAGCAGTTGCGCGGCGCGCTCGGCCTGCCGGACAGCGCCACGCCGCATGCGCTGCGGCATTCCTTCGCCACGCATCTGCTCGGCCGCGGCGGCGACCTGCGCGCGATCCAGGAATTGCTCGGCCACGCCTCGCTGTCGACCACGCAGATCTACACCGCCGTCGATACTGAGCGGCTGCTCGACGTCTACCGCAACGCGCATCCCCGCGCATAAACACCCCGTAAAACCCGGTTCCATGCTCTTGCCGGACGGGATCGAGTCAGATCATCGTCACGCGACCCCATAACGCGCGAGGATCGCATGAGCGGGCCGCACGAAAATCTCGAACACGCCGAGCATGCCGAACACGCCGCCGGCCATAACAAGGGCATCGCGCTGCTGATCGCGGTGATCGCGCTGTTCCTCGCGTTCTCGGAAACGCTGGGCAAGAGCGCACAGACCAGCGCCATCAGCGACAATGTGGAAGCCTCGAACCTGTGGGCTTTCTTCCAGGCCAAGACCATCCGCATGACCGCGGTCGGCACCGCCGCCGAGGCGCTGGAAATCGATGTCGCCGGCGTCACCGACCCCGCGACCAAGGAGCGGATGCAAAAGCGCATCGACGCATGGAAAGCGACCGCCGCACGCTACAACGACGAGCCCTCGACCGGCGAGGGCCGCAAGCAACTGGTCGAAAAAGCAAAGGCGGCCGAGCACAAGCGCGATACCGCCATGGCGCGATACCACCACTACGAGGTCGCGTCGGCGGCGTTCCAGATCGGCATCGTTCTGGCATCGGCGACGATCATCACCGGCATGATGGTGCTGGCTTATCTGTCCGGCGCGCTCGCTGTGGTCGGGCTGGCGTTCACGGCGATCGGCTTCTTCGCGCCGCATGCCGTGCATTTGATGTGATCAGAACCTCATGGTGAGGAGCCCGCGCGGCGGGCGTCTCGAACCATGAGGTGAGTTGCTCAAAAACGCGCCTCGCCCCTCGAGACACGATCCTTTCGGATCGCTCTTCAGGGTGAGCTTTGATCACATATGGATCGCGCGCTTCTCGACCGCGAGCGCCGCTTCCTTGACCGCTTCCGACAAGGTCGGATGCGGATGGCAGGTGCGGGCCACGTCTTCCGACGACGCCGAGAACTCCATCGCCACCGCGAGCTCCGAAATCATCGTGCCGGCATCCGGCCCGACGATATGCGCGCCGAGGATGCGGTCGGTCTTGGCGTCGGCCAGGATCTTCACGAAGCCGTCGGTGGTCATGTTGACCTTGGCGCGGCCGTTGGCGGTGAACGGAAACTTGCCGGTGTTGTAGGCGACGCCGGCCTGCTTCAACTCTTCCTCGGTTTTGCCGACCGAGGCGATCTCCGGATAGGTGTAAACGACGTTCGGAATCACGTCATAGTTCACATGGCCGGCCTGACCGGCGAGGATTTCCGCGACCGCGACGCCTTCGTCCTCGGCCTTGTGCGCCAGCATCGGCCCCTTGATCACGTCACCGATCGCCCAGATACCCGGAACATTGGTGGCGAAGTAGTGATCGACATTGACGCGGCCGCGCTCGTCGAGCGCCACGCCCGCTTCCTTGAGGCCGAGCCCGTCGGTGTACGGCACGCGGCCACCAGAGACGAGCACAACGTCGGCGTCGAGCGTTTCACCCGCGCCGTCGCCCTTCGCCGGCTCAACCTTAACCTTCAACGTCTTGCCGCTGCCGTCGACCGCCGTGACCTTGGCGCTCAGTTTGAACTTGAGGCCCTGCTTCTCGAGGATGCGCTGGCTCTGCCGGCACACTTCGCTGTCCATGCCCGGCATGATGCGGTCGGCGAATTCGACGAACGTCACGTCCGCGCCGAGACGCCGCCACACCGAGCCGAGTTCGAGGCCGATCACGCCGGCGCCGACCACGACCAGCTTGCCCGGCACCTTGTCGAGCGCCAGCGCGCCGGTCGATGAGACGACGCGCTTCTCGTCGATGTCGATGCCCTTGAGCTTCGCCACGTCGGAACCGGTGGCGATGACGATCGCCTTCGCCTCCAGCGTCTGCGTCTTGCCGTCGTTACCCTTGACCTCGACCTTGCCGGCGGCGGCGATGCGCGCCGCGCCGTAGACGACGTCGATCTTGTTCTTCTTGAGCAGGAAGTCGACGCCCTTGACGTTGCCGTCGACGCCTTCGTCCTTGAACTTCTGCATCGCCGCGAGATCGAGCTTCGGCGCCGAGACGCCGATGCCCATCTTGGCGAAGGCGTGGCCGGCCTCGTCGAACAGCTCTGAGGCATGCAGCAGCGCCTTCGACGGGATGCAGCCGACATTGAGGCAGGTGCCGCCGAGGGTCTTGCGCTTCTCGACGACCGCGGTCTTCAGGCCGAGCTGCGCCGCGCGGATGGCGCAGACATAGCCGCCCGGGCCAGTGCCGATGACGACGAGATCGTAAGCCATGAGGGAAACAACTCCGAACTATCCATTGTCATGCCCGGCCTTGTCCCGGGCATCCCGATCAGGATGGCATCGTGCTCACCTAAGCGGGATAACCGGGACAAGCCCGGCCATGACGGAAAATAGAAATTACAGATCCAGCACGATGCGCGCCGGGTCTTCCAGATTTTCCTTTACCCGCACGAGGAACGTGACAGCGCCCTGCCCGTCGACCACGCGGTGGTCGTAGGTCAGCGCGAGATACATCATCGGGCGGATCTCGATCTTGCCGCCGATCACCACCGGCCGCTCCTGGATCTTGTGCATGCCGAGGATGCCGGACTGCGGCGCATTGAGGATCGGCATCGACATCAGCGAGCCGTAGACGCCGCCGTTCGAGATGGTGAACGTGCCGCCCTGCATGTCCTCGATCTTGAGCTGGCCGTCGCGCGCCTTCTTGCCGAGGCCGGCAATCGCCTTCTCGATGCCGGCGAGCGAGAGATGATCCGCGTCGCGCACCACCGGCACGACCAGACCGCGCTCGGTGCCGACCGCGACACCGATGTGATAATAGTTCTTGTAGACGAGATCGGTGCCGTCGATCTCGGCGTTGACCGCCGGTACTTCCTTCAGCGCCTGAATGCAGGCGCGGGTGAAGAAAGCCATGAAGCCAAGCTTCACGCCGTGCTTCTTCTCGAACAGATCCTTGTACTGGCTGCGCATCGCCATCACCGCGCTCATGTCGACCTCGTTGTAGGTCGTGAGCATGGCGGCGGTGTTCTGCGCATCCTTGAGGCGGCGCGCGATGGTCTGGCGCAGCCGCGTCATCGGCACGCGCTCCTCGCGCGCGGCATCGTCGGCCGGCGACGGCGCGCGCATCTGCACGGGCGCGGCGACCTGCGTCGCCTTGGCGGCGGCGCCTTCGACCGCAGACAACATGTCGCCCTTGGTGACGCGGCCGTCCTTGCCGGTGCCCTGCACCGAGGCCGGATCGACGCCCTTCTCGGCGGCGATCTTGCGCACCGACGGCGCAGGCGCGGCGTCGGACTTCGTTTCGGCCGGCTTGCTGTCGGCCGGCTTCGCCGCGGGCGCGGCAGCAGGCTTCGCGGCGGCGGCGCCAGCCGCGCCTTCCTTGATCTGGCCGAGCAGCGCACCAACCGCGACCGTATCGCCGGCCTTCACCGCCGCTTCGGAGAGAACGCCGGCGGCGGGCGCCGGCACTTCCAGCGTCACCTTGTCGGTCTCGAGTTCGACCAGCGGCTCATCGGCTTTCACCGCTTCGCCCGGCTGCTTGAACCAGCGGCCCACGGTCGCCTCGGTTACGGATTCGCCGAGCGCGGGAACACGAATTTCAGTCATTGATTAAATCCTCTGATCTCTCCGCCGTCATGACCGGGTCTGTCCAGTCATCCGCGCCTTGTCCAATAAAAATGAAAGCCGCGGATGCCCGCGACGAGCGCGGGCATGACGAAAATTTTGTTAGCCCAACGCCTCGTCGAGCAGTTGTTTCAACTGCGCGAGATGCTTCGACATCTGCCCGACCGCGGTTGATGCCGACGCCGGGCGCGTCGCGTAGCGCGGACGGCGTTGCTTCGCCTCGATCTGGTTGAGCACCCATTCGATGTAATGCTCGACGAAATGCCACGCGCCCATATTGCGCGGCTCTTCCTGACACCAGACGACCTCCGCCTGCTTGAACCGCGACAGCTCATTGGCAATCGCCTTGGTCGGGAACGGATAGAGCTGCTCGACGCGCAGGATGTAGATGTCGTCGATGCCGCGCTTCTCGCGCTCCTCGTAGAGATCGTAATAGACCTTGCCGGAGCAGATCAGAACGCGATTTACACGGTCGGTGGACATGGCTGACGTTTCGCCGATCACCTCACGGAAGGCTCCGCTGGTGAACTCGTCAATGCGCGATACGACCTTGGGATGTCGCAAGAGGCTCTTGGGCGTGAAGATAACCAGGGGCTTGCGCATGCCGCGCTTGTCCGGACCACCGTAGACCTGGCGGCGCAGGACATGGAAGTACTGTGCGGGAGTGGTGCAGTTCACTACCTGAATGTTGTCTTCCGCGCAGAGAGTCAGGAACCGTTCGATGCGGGCGCTGGAATGCTCCGGACCTTGTCCTTCATACCCGTGGGGAAGCAGGAGCACCAAGCCGCTGGGCTGGCCCCACTTTTGCATTGACACGGTGAGGAACTGGTCGATCATGATTTGGGCGCCGTTCACGAAATCGCCGAACTGCGCCTCCCACATGACCAGCGTCAAGGGGTCGGCAACGGTGTAGCCGAACTCGAAGCCCATCACCGCAAACTCGCTCAA
>JAHBZF010000116.1 GCA_019635575.1 Pseudolabrys sp.
ATGACCGCGGTTGTGGAGCGGGCGCCCGCCACTGTCACCAGCCAGGATGTGCTGCCCTCCGATCATCCGCGGCTGCCGCGCGACCGGGTCGGCATCCTGCTCCTCAACCTCGGCACGCCCGACGCCACCGACTACCGCTCGATGCGGCGTTACCTGGCCGAGTTCCTGTCGGACCGCCGCGTCATCGAGACCAGCCGCGCGATCTGGTATCCGGTCCTGTACGGCATCATCCTGACCACGCGTCCGAGCCGCTCGGGCGCCAACTACGAACGCATCTGGAACCGGGAGAAGGACGAATCGCCGCTGCGCACGATCACGCGCGGACAGGCCGAACGCCTTGCCGATGCGTTCCGTGCCGACGACCGCGTCGTCGTCGACTGGGCCATGCGCTACGGCACGCCGGACGTCGAGAGCGTGCTGGCCGGCCTGATCGCGCAGGGTTGCGAGCGCATCCTCGCCTTTCCGCTCTATCCGCAATATGCGGCCTCGACCACGGCCACCGCCAACGACCAGCTCTACAAGGCGCTGATGAAGCTGCGCCACATGCCGACCGTACGCTCGGTGCCGCCCTATTACGGCGACCCCGTCTATATCGACGCGCTGGCGCGCTCGATCGAGCGGCATCTGGCGACGCTCGACTTTCAGCCGGAGGTGATCCTCGCCTCGTTCCACGGCATGCCGGAAGAGTATGTGCGCCAGGGCGATCCCTATGCCGGCCAGTGCGCCGAGACGACGCGGCTGTTGCGTGCGCGGCTCGGGCTTGACGAGCAGCGGTTGCGCCTGACGTTCCAGTCGCGGTTCGGGCCGGCGGAATGGCTCAAGCCCTATACCGACAAGACGGTGGAACAACTGGCGCGCGAGGGCGTGAAGCGGCTCGCCGTGGTCACGCCCGGTTTCGCCGCCGATTGTCTGGAAACGCTCGAGGAAATCGCCATGGAAAACGCCGGCATCTTCCGCGCCGCCGGCGGCGAAGCCTTCGCGGCGATCCCGTGTCTCAATGACAGCGAGGACGGCCTGCGTGTGATTGCCGCGGTGGTCCGCCGTGAATTGAGCGGCTGGTTGTAAGCGTCACATCAAATGGCGGTCCGCTTGCCGCCGCCGACGCAACCCATCACAATGAGTCTGGCAATTCAGCCGTGACGAGGGCGAGATGTCCGGATTCGATGTGTTCGTGATCGCGATCGTTCTGCTGGCGATCGTGCTGGTGGTCAGCGGCGTGAAGACGGTGCCACAGGGTTATTCCTGGACCGTCGAGCGGTTCGGCAAATATACGCGCTCGCTCGGGCCGGGCCTCAATCTGATTATCCCGATCTTCGACCGGATCGGTCACAAGGTGAATGTGATGGAGCAGGCGGTCGACGTGCCGCAGCAGGAGGTCATCACCAAGGACAACGCCACCGTCACCGTGGATGGACTCGCCTTCTATCAGGTGTTCGACGCGGCCAAGGCGAGCTACGAGGTCGCGCATCTCGATCAGGCGATCATCAAGCTGACCATGACCAATATCCGCTCGGTGATGGGTGCGATGGACCTCGACCAGATGCTGTCGCACCGCGACGAGATCAACGAGCGGCTGCTGCGCGTGGTCGATGCGGCCGTGTCGCCGTGGGGCGTCAAGGTCAACCGCATCGAGATCAAGGACATCGTGCCGCCGGCGAATCTCGTCGCCTCGATGAGCAAGCAGATGCAGGCCGAGCGCGAGAAGCGCGCGGAAATTCTCACCGCCGAGGGCCAGCGGCAGGCGGCGATCCTGCGCGCCGAGGGCGAGAAGCAGGCGCAGATTCTGGAAGCCGAAGGACGTCGCGAGGCGGCGTTCCGCGATGCCGAGGGCCGCGAGCGTCTGGCGCAGGCCGAGGCGAAGGCGACCGAGATGGTCAGCGCCGCGGTGGCGCAGGGCGACGTGCAGGCGCTCAACTATTTCATCGCGGAGAAATACCTCAAGGCGTTCGGCGAGATCGCGGGCTCGCCGAACCAGAAGCTGGTCATGGTGCCGATGGAGACGACCGGCATTCTCGGCGCGCTCGCCGGCATCGCCGATCTCTCGAAGTCGGCGTTCTCCGGCGACACGCGGCCGGCGGCGCGGTCCGGCTCCGCGTCGGTCCCGCCGGTGCCGAAAGCATAAGGACGGGTCATGACGTCACTGGTCGTTTCGCTCGGCGGCTGGAGCTGGATCGTTGCCGGTCTCGCGCTGCTGATCCTGGAAGTCCTGGCGCCCGGCGCCTTCATGATGTGGCTCGGCCTCGCCGCGCTGGTGGTCGGCATCGTCTCGCTGACGATCGACTGGTCGTGGCAGGCGCAGTTCGTGGTGTTCGCGCTTCTGAGCGTGGCGTCGATCCCGCTGTGGCGGCGGTTCGGCCGCGCCGTCGGGCCGCGCAGCGACCAGCCGTTTCTCAACCGGCGCGCCGACGCGCTGGTCGGACATTCCTATGTGCTGGATCAACCGATCGTCGACGGCACCGGACGGCTGCGCGTCGATGACACGCTGTGGCAGGTGCACGGGCCGGATGTGCCGGCCGGCACGCGTGTCCGCGTCACCGCCGCCGATGGCGCGACGCTGACGGTCGCGCGGGACAACTAGTCTTACGCCACGCCCGCGCGCAGCAGGTCGTGCAGATGCAGGATGCCGACCGGGCGCTTGCCCTCGGCGACGATCAGCGCGGTGATCTTCGACGAGTTGAGAATTTCCAATGCCTCGCTGGCGAGCTGGTCCGGCCGCACGGTCTTCGGCTGGCGGGTCATCACGTCATCGACGCTTACTGACAGCAGATCGGGTCGCATGTGCCGCCGCAGGTCGCCGTCGGTGATGATGCCGGCGAGCATGCCGTGCGCGTCGACGATGCCGACGCAGCCGAGGCCCTTGCCGGTCATCTCCACCACGGCATCGGACATGCGCGTGCCGAGCGGCACCAGCGGAATGCGCGCGCCCGTGTGCATCAGGTCGCGGGCGAATTTCAGCGCCGCGCCGAGCTTGCCGGCCGGATGGAACACGCCGAAGTCGATGGCGGTGAAGCCGCGGCTCTCCAGCAGCGCGATCGCCAGCGCGTCTCCGAGCGCGAGCTGCATCAGCGACGAGGTGGTCGGCGCCAGGTTGTGCGGGCAGGCTTCGCGCGCTTCCGGCAGCGCGAGGGTGATGTCGGCGGCCTTGCCGAGCGTGCTTCCGACGCCGGCGGTCAGCGCGATCAGGGTGATGCGATAGCGCCGCGTATAGTCGATCAGGCTTTGCAGCTCGGTGGTCTCGCCGGACCACGACAGCGCCAGCACCACGTCCTGCGTGGTGATCATGCCGAGGTCGCCATGGCCGGCGTCGCCGGCATGGATGAAGAACGCCGGCGTGCCGGTCGAGGCCAGGGTCGCCGCGATCTTGCGGCCGATATGGCCGGACTTGCCCATGCCGGTGACGATCAGCCGGCCGGGCGCCTCGCGGATCCGCTCGACCGCCGCGGAGAACGCGCCGCCGAGCCCGTTTCGCAGCGCCGCCGACAGCGCTTTGAGGCCATCGGTCTCGACCTCCAGGGCGCGCACGGCGGAGGCGATGGAGTCGAATGAGTCGGTCATTGAACGGGTCGGGCTTTTGGTCTGGGTCATTGAATCGCGAAGACGCTGGATCTCAAGAATGCTGCGGTTCCGGGTTCCGCTCCGGGCGGGAGGGGGTAACGGCGCCGCGCCTCCTTAGCACGGGGCGGGAGCGGTCGCGACCCGGCAAGGCGGGGCCGGGCCGATCTCAACGCCTCGTTAACCATAACCTTTTCTACTCCCTTAACCAAAGCCTGCCGGCGCGTCGCCGGTGGGCTGCGGGCCGTTGCTCGCGCCGGAAGGGGTGCGAGCCGGCACAGGAGGATCGCGGGTGCCGCGTCGGGGTAGCAGGCGGAGTCGGATGTGGCCGTGCGGCGTGGGTGCCGCGGCGGTGGCCGCCGCATGCTTCGGATTTGCCGCGTCGGCTGGCGCCCAGACCACCATGCCGTCCGCCGATCCGTTCGCGCCGGCATCCCGCGACGCGCTGAAGGTGACGCCGGGCTTCAAACCCGCGGGCAAGGCGCCGCTCGGCCCCTCGACGCGCGGCTTCACGCCGGTTCCGTCCGGCGCCGGCCGTACCGGCTTCGACTCGACCAATGCGCGCAAGAAGAACGCCGCGAGCCGTCCGGCGAAGAAACCCGCTGCTCCGCCGCAAATGTCTTCTCCCGGTGGTGCGCCTGCATCCGATGCCGCGCCCACCGTGGCCGCGCCCGCGCCGTCGTCCTATCAGAAGCCGATCCCGCCGCTCGCCGAGCAGGCGATGGCCGCGCGCATTCCGGTGACGCCGGTCGGTGTGCAGCCCGCGCCGATCGTCAAGCGCAAGAAGCTTGCGGCCGAGGGCGACCCCTATGAACCGCTCGGCCTGCGGCTCGGCACCTTCGATGTGTTTCCCGCTGTCGAAGCCTATGGCGGCTTTGACACCAATCCCGGCGCGCGCAGCAGCGGCAGCGGGTCGGCGCTGGTCACCGTCGCGCCGGAACTGCGCGCGCAGTCGAACTGGGTGCGTCACGAACTCAAAGCCGATCTGCGCGGCAGCTATAACTGGTATCGCGACGATCTCACGCCGTCGATCAGCCGCCCGCAGGCGACCGGCAGCGTCGATGGCCGCATCGACGTGACGCGCGACACGCGCATCGATCTCGGCGGCCGGTTGCTGGTCGGCACCGATTATCCGAACAGCCCGAACCTGCAGGCGGGCCTGTCGCGGTTGCCGATCTTCACGACGTTCGGCGGCGTCGCCGGCATCGCGCATCGCTTCAACCGGCTCGAACTCGGCGTGAAGGGAACGGTTGACCGCACCGTCTGGCAGTCGTCGTCGCTGGTCGATGGCACGACGTCGGACAACAACGACCGCAACCTCAACCAGTACGGCGGCACGCTACGCGCCGGCTACGAACTACGGCCCGGCGTCACGCCCTATGTGGAAGGCGGCTACGACACGCGCGTGCACGACCTCACGACCGATTATCTTGGCTATCAGCGCGATTCCAGGGCATGGGTCGGTCGTGTCGGCTCGACGTTCGAACTCACGCGTCTGCTCACCGGCGACGTATCGGTCGGCTACACCAAGCGCGGCTATCAGGACACGCGGCTCGCGCCGGTACAAGGCATTCTGCTCGATGCGTCGCTGCTGTGGAGCGCAACCGCGCTTACCAATGTCAAATTCAACGCGAAAACCAACGTCGGCGAATCGACGATCCCCGGCGTGTCCGGCATTCTCTATCGCGATGTCGGCGTGCAGATCGATCATTCGCTGCGCCGCTGGCTGATCGCCACGGTGAAGTTCGGCTTTGGCATCGATGTCTATCAGGGCGGCGCGAGTACGGACGCCACCACGACGCAGCAGATCTGCTCGTGCGTGGTGTCGACGCCGGGCGGCACGGTCGCCGATCGTCAGGATCTTCGTTATTCGCTCGGCTTCGGCCTGACTTACAAATTCAGCCGGGAACTGTGGCTCAAGGGCGAGGTGCGGCGCGAGTGGCTGCGCTCCAACGTCAGCGGCTACAACTACGACGCCAGCGTATTCCTGCTCGGGCTGCGGTTGCAGAAGTAGCGGACAGAGCAGCCGGACCTCTATTATCTTGCTTCCACCGTAAGATGCGCGATCTCGTGGACCGGCGCGAGCCGATGCCGCACGGTGGCTGGATCGACACCGGTGATGCTGACGATCGCCGCATGCGCGCCGGGCCCGATGCGCCAGATGTGAAGATCGGTGATCTGCGCGTCGCCCGGCCCTTCGACCTCGTGGCGGATTTCCGCTTCAAGATGCGGATCGGCCGTGTCGAGCAGCACTGCCGCGGTATTGCGCAGCAGTGTCCATGACCAACTGGCGATGACAACCGCACCGACGATTCCCATGACCGGATCGAGCCAGACCCAGCCGAGATAGCGTCCGCCGAGCAGTGCCGCGATGGCGAGCACGGAGGTGAGCGCGTCGGCGAGCACATGCAGATAGGCCGAGCGCAGATTGTTGTCGTGATGCGGGTGACGATCCGCATCGCCGTGGTCATGCCCGCGATGATCGTGTGCATGTCCATGAGCATGTCCGTGATCATGATGGTCATGTCCGTGCGCATGTCCGTGTGAATGCCCGCTGCCGAGCAGCATGGCGCTGGCGATATTCACCAGCAGGCCGACGATGGCGATGATGGTCGCTTCGCCGAAGGCGACCGGTTGGGGGTTGTACAGGCGTCCGGCGGATTCGACGGCGATGATGATGGCGACAAGCCCAAGGATCAGTGCCGACGCGAAACCGGAGAGGTCGCCCACCTTGCCTGTGCCGAAACTATAGCGGCGGTTGTGGGCATGTCGTTTCGCATAGGCGTAGGCGGCAGCCGCGATCCCGAGCGCGCCGGCATGGGTCGCCATGTGGAAACCGTCGGCGAGCAGCGCCATCGAGTTGAACAGCGCGCCGGCGATGATCTCGCCGACCATCATCGTCGCGGTGAGGATCACCACCCACAGCGTGCGCCGTGCGTTCTCGTCGTGACCCGAGCCAAGGAAGACATGGTCGTGCGCCAGAGGATGGCGCCCCGAGGCAGATGACATGACCGACGCTCCTATTTCGCGTGGCGACGCGCGTGGCGGCGCCTTCGCCGATTGCCCTTTCAACGGCCGCGACCTGCCCGGCGATCCGCCGGACGCGCGCGAGCAACTGGTTCTTGTTGGCGTGGCCAACTCTCTTGTCAGGCGTGCTAGCCCAGCAGCTTCCTGATCTCGTCGCGGAATTCCGGGGCGATGTCCGGCCGTTCCAGCGCATAGGCGACGTTGGCGGACAGGAAGCCGATCTTCGAGCCGCAGTCGAAGCTGCGGCCGTCGAATTTGAGCCCGTAGAATTTCTGTTTCGCCATGAGCTGCAGCATCGCGTCGGTGAGCTGGATTTCTCCGCCGGCGCCGCGCTCCTGCTTTTCGAGGATATCGAACACCTCGGGCTGCAGGATGTAGCGGCCGGTGATGATCAGGTTGGACGGCGCGTCCGCCGGCTTCGGCTTCTCCACCATCTTGGTGATGGCGAAGGCTTTGCCCTTCGTCTCGCCGACGCCGACCACGCCGTAGCTCGACACGCGGTCGTGCGGCACTTCCTCGACGGCGATGATGTTGGCCTTGTCGCCAATCTCGTTGGCGGCATCGATCATCTGCGCGAGACAGCCGCGCGGATGCTGCACCAGCACGTCCGGCAGCAGCAGCGCGAAGGGCTCGCGGCCGACCAGTTCGCGCGCGCACCACACCGCATGGCCGAGGCCGAGCGGCGATTGCTGGCGGGTGAAGCTGGTATTGCCCGCGCCCGGCAGATCGTTTTCCAGCGCCGAGAGTTCGTTCCGCTTGCCGCGTTCGTCGAGCGTCATCTCCAGTTCGAACTGGCGGTCGAAGTGATCCTCGATGACGTTCTTGTTGCGGCCGGTGACGAAGATGAAATGCTCGATCCCGGCTGCGCGCGCCTCGTCGACGACGTGCTGGATCAGCGGCCGGTCGACGACCGTCAGCATCTCCTTGGGCATCGCCTTGGTCGCGGGAAGGAAACGGGTGCCGAGACCGGCAACCGGAAAGATGGCCTTGCGAATACGGGTCATGAAAATCCGAGGTTCCAGAACAGGGACGCGGAGGGCTTGGCCGTGGCCTCGCCCGATTTGGTGGCTATGTCTCTAATCCGTCGGCCTTGATGATATCTTGATGATAATCCTGCCGGCGGAACAGCGGGAGCTGTTAACGTCACCGAAACGATAACCGGGCACCCATAGAGGCGGGAAATAAGGACGGATTGAGGCTCATGGTGCCGATGGGACCGACCCGCTCGCGGACGCCCCGCGGGTTCATTCTTTCGCTGGCTGTGGCCGCTCTGGCGGCCGGCGGTAACCTGACGCCAGTGGCCGCTCAGCCAAAGGCCGACCGGCTCGTCACCGGCTCCATCCCGGCCAATACCAAGATGCCGGCTGCCAAGCCGTGGAGCGGCGAATCGGGCGCGTCGGGACATCCGGAGATGACCGCCGAGGCGATCCGCGCGGCGGCCGATGATTTCCCCCGTTGTATCCAGAGCCTGTGGCCGCAGGCCGCGCGCCACGGTGTCAGCCGGGCCAGCTTCGAGACCCTGACCAACGGGTTGAAGCCGGACCTGCGGCTGATGGACCTGATGGACAGCCAGCCGGAGTTCACCAAGTCGTTCTGGGACTATCTCGATGTGCTCATCACCGATGCGCGCATCCAGAAAGGCCGGGAGATTCTGGAGAAATACCGTCCCGTCTTTGATCGGGTCGAGCACGCTTACGGCGTCGACCGGCACATCCTCGCGGCGATCTGGGGCGTCGAAACCAACTACGGCACGCTCGCCGGCGACCGGCCGGTGCTGCGCTCGGTGGCGACGCTCGCCTGTATCGGCCGCCGTCAGGCTTATTTCCGCGATGAATTCCTGATCGCGCTGGAAATCCTGCATCGCCGCGACATCGCGCCGGAGCATTTCGTCGGCTCCTGGGCCGGCGCATTCGGGCCGACCCAGTTCATGCCGCGCGCGTTCAAACGGTTCGCGGTGGACTTCGACGGCGACGGGCATCGCGACACGGTCGATTCCATTCCCGACATGCTCGCCTCGACGGCGAACATGATGAAGAAGAACGGCTGGCAGGCCGGCCATAGCTGGGGCTACGAGGTGGTGGTGCCGGCGACGCTGGATTTCTCGCTGGCCGACAAGGCGCGCATGCTGAGCATGCGGCAGTGGGAGCAACTCGGCGTGCATCGCGTCAACCGCGCGGCGTTCCCGCGACCGGACGATCATGCGTTCCTGCTGGTGCCGGCCGGCGTGCAGGGGCCGGGCTTTCTGATGACGCACAACTTCCGCGTCATCATGAAATACAATCCGGCGGAGGCCTATGCGCTCGCCATCGGTCATCTGGCCGACCGGCTGCGCGGCGGCGGTGCGTTCGTGCAGGACTGGCCGCGTTACGAGCGCGTGCTGTCGCGGGCCGAGCGGCTGGAACTGCAGCAACTGTTGGCGAACCACGGGTTCAATATCGGCGAGCCGGACGGCCGGCTCGGCGGCGAGACCCGCGCGGCGATCCGGGCATTTCAGAGCCGCACCGGCCGGGTGCCGGACGGATTTGCCTCCGCGAGCGTTCTCGACATGCTGCGCGGGCGTTAACCAGCGACAAAAAGACAGGTTGGCCAAAGACATGGCCGGAAGCCGCCGATCTTCAAGTTGACATTTTTCTCGGGCTGATGACCTTGGTTTAAATCCTGGTTTTTCTGGTGCCGGCGCCGCCGGCACATCACCGGCCGGTCCCGATGGGTCAGATCCGCTCCTGCTTCACGACCGTTGCTGCGACCCTGCTGGTCGCGGCGGCGGGAATGCTGTGCGCGGTCGGTGACGCGCAGGCGCAGTACCGCCGGCCGAGTTTTCTCGAGCAGTTGTTCGGCGGTGGCGGCGGTTATCAGCCGCAGTACCAGCCGCAATATCAGCAGCGCCCGCAGGCGCAGCCGCAGCAAACGGATTCCAGCCGCGCGCCGCCGCCGCGTAAGAGCGACAAGTCCGACGCGCCGCCTGCGACCACGGTGATGGTGTTCGGCGACTCGTTTGCCGACTGGCTCGGTTACGGCCTTGAGGACTCCTTTTCCGATACGCCGGAAGTCGGCGTGGTGCGCAAGAACAAGACCTTCTCCGGCCTGATCCGCTACGAGGCGAGGGGCGATCTCGACTGGCCCAATGTCGTGCGCGACACGCTCGCCAAGGAGAAGGCCGACTTCGTCGTCATCATGCTGGGCCTGAGCGATCGTCAGGCGATCCGTGAGGCGGCGCGGAAAAAAGAAGAGACCAAGAAAGACGAGAAGAAGGACGCCAAAAAAGACGACAAGGCCAAGGACGACAAAGAGGCCAAGAAGGAAACCGCCGACGACAAGCCGGCCGCGGCCGCCAATGACGACGACGAGGGCGAGCAGCCGAGCATCGCCGCGCCGGAGCGTACCACCCGCGCGCCGGGCGGCAGCGCCGAATTCCGCAGCGACCGTTGGGCCGAACTCTATTCGCGCAAGATCGACGAGATGATCGCCGCGGCGAAATCGCGCGGCGTGCCGGTGATCTGGGTCGGCCTGCCGTCGATCCGCGGCACGCGCTCGACCTCGGACGCGCTTTATCTCAACGATCTGTTCCGCAGCCGCGCGCAGAAGGCGGGCATCGTCTATGTCGATGTCTGGGACGGCTTCGTCGACGAGAACAACCGCTATTCGCTGCACGGGCCGGACGTCGAAGGCCAGACGCGGCGACTGCGCGCTTATGACGGCGTGCACTTCACCTCCTACGGCGCGCGCAAGCTCGCGCACTACGTCGACCGCGAAATCCGCCGTCTGATGTCCGGTCGCGGCACCGCGCCGATCGCGCTGCCGTCCGGCACGCCGACGCCCGAACTCGCCGCGCCGTCGGGCCCGGCCGCGCGTCCGCTCGCCGGGCCGGTGGTGTCGCTCACCGCCGCGCCGCAGAACGCGGGCGAGCTGGCCGGTGGCGGACGTCCATCCGCGGCCGATCCGGTCGCCGCGCAGGTTCTGGTCAAGGGCGAACCGGTCGCGCCGCCGCCGGGCCGGGCCGACAACTTCGCCTGGCCGCGCGCCTTGCCCGGCACGACGCCGGCATCGACCGCGCCGCCGCCGGTGGCGGCCACGCCCGCGTCGGCCACACCGGCGCCGGCTGCCACGCGGACGTCATCCAATCCCGCCTCGACGGAAGCGCCGGACGCGCGCGGCCGCCGGCCCACGCCCGCGGCGACGCCGGAGCGTCGCGCCGGCGGCGAGCAGCATCCGCGCCCGCCGGCGACAATGCAGCAACGCCCGCCGCAGCAGCGGCCGGCGCCGCCACCGCCGCGCGGCGGTGGCCTGTTCGATATTTTCAGATAAGCGCGTTCAGCGCGGCAGCGACGTCGATCCCATCAGGAACGCGTCGATCGCGTGCGCGCACTGCCGCCCCTCGCGGATCGCCCACACCACCAGCGACTGGCCACGGCGCATGTCGCCGGCGGCGAACACCTTGGCCTTCGAGGTCTTGTACGCGACCGTGTCGGCCTTGACGTTGCCGCGCGGATCGAGCGCGAGACCGAGCGAGGCGACCAGCCCTTCGTGCACCGGATGGACGAAGCCCATCGCCAGCAGCACGAGATCGGCTTCGACATCGAACTCGGTGCCTGGCACCGGCTTGAACGACGCATCGACCTGCGCGCATTTCAGCTTGGTGACGTGACCGTCCTTGCCCTCGAACGCAACCGTGGTGACGGCGAAGTCGCGCGACGCGCCTTCCTCGTGGCTCGAGGAGATGCGCAGCTTGAGCGGCCACAGCGGCCAGGTGAGCGCCTTGTTCTCGTGCTCCGGCGGCTGCGGCATGATCTCGAAATTCGTCACCGAGACCGCGCCCTGGCGGATCGAAGTGCCGATGCAGTCCGAGCCGGTATCGCCGCCGCCGATGACGACGACGCGCTTGCCGGTGGCGAGGATCGGCTCGGCCGTCACCGCTTCGCCGCTGACGCGGCGGTTCTGCTGCGGCAGGAAATCCATGGCGAAATGGATGCCCTTGAGGTCGCGGCCGGGGATTTGCAGATCGCGCGGCGCTTCGGCGCCGCCGGTCACGGCGACCGCGTCGTAATCGTTGAGCAGCGTCTCCGCCGCGATGGTGTGACCGATATGCGCGCCGTAATGGAAGGTGACGCCTTCCGCCTGCATCTGTTCGACGCGGCGGTCGACGTGGACCTTCTCCATCTTGAAGTCGGGAATGCCGTAGCGCAGCAGGCCGCCGGCCTTGGCGTGCTTCTCGTAGACATGCACATCATGTCCGGCGCGCGCGAGCTGTTGCGCGCAGGCCATGCCGGCCGGACCGGCGCCGACCACGGCGACCTTCTTGCCGGTCTTGTGCGCGGCGATCTCCGGCTTGAGACCCTGTTCGATGGCGCGATCGGCGATCGCGCATTCGATGGTCTTGATGGTGACCGGGTTGTCATCGATGTTGAGCGTGCACGACGCCTCGCACGGTGCCGGGCAGATGCGGCCGGTCACTTCCGGGAAATTGTTGGTCGAGTGCAGGTTGCGCGCCGCCTCGTCCCATTCGCCGCGATAGACGAGATCGTTCCAGTCCGGAATCTGGTTGTTGACCGGGCAGCCGGTCGGCGCGCCGGTGATCCGATTGGTGCCGTGGCAATACGGCACGCCGCAATCCATGCAGCGCGCCGCCTGGTTGCGCGTCTCTTCGTCACCCAGCGGGATGACGAATTCGCGGTAACCTTTCACGCGCTCTTCGACCGGCGCGTAGTCGCGGTCGTTGCGCTCGAATTCGAGGAAGCCGGTGATCTTGCCCATGGTGCTTCTCCTCACTCCGCCGCTTGCAGGTTGGCTTTCGCCATGTCGGCGAGCGCGCGACGGTATTCGACGGGCATCACCTTCTTGAACAGACGCCGGTATTTCGGCCAGTCGGCGAGAATCTCTTTCGCGCGTTTCGAGCCGGTGTACTCGGCGTGGCGGGTCAGCAGCTTGCGCAGCCGCACATCGTCGAGCCGCGTCATGTCGGACATCACATCCACCAGGCCGTGGCTTTCCAGATCGTTCTTGAGGCCGAACGCGCGGTCGTCGATCTCTTCCTCTTCCGGCAGCGGTTCGAGTTCGACCATCGCCATGTTGCAATGGTCCTTGAAGCTGCCGTTCTCGTCGAGAACGTAGGCGATGCCGCCGGACATGCCGGCCGCGAAGTTGCGGCCGGTCGGACCGAGCACGACGACGACGCCGCCGGTCATGTATTCGCAGCCGTGGTCGCCGGTGCCTTCGACGACGACGGTGGCGCCGGAATTGCGCACGGCGAAACGCTCGCCGGCGATGCCGCGGAAATAGCACTCGCCGGAGATCGCGCCATACATCACGGTGTTGCCGACGATGATCGACTCTTCCGGCACGATGCCGGTGTCAGCCGGCGGCTTGATGACGATGCGGCCGCCCGAGAGGCCCTTGCCGACATAGTCGTTGCCTTCGCCTTCGAG
>JAHBZF010000117.1 GCA_019635575.1 Pseudolabrys sp.
CGGCGCGCCGGGGCAGGGGCCGATGCGCGTCGGCATCCCGATCGCCGATCTCACGGCGGGTTTGTTTTGCGCGCTCGGCATTCTCACCGCGCTGCTCGAGCGCGACCAGTCCGGCGAAGGCCAGTGGGTGACGACCTCCCTGTTGCAAGCGCAGATCTTCATGCTCGACTTTCAGGCGGCGCGCTATCTCACCGAGGGTGAAGTACCCCGGCAGGCCGGCAACAACCACCCGACCTCGATCCCGACGGGTGTGTTTCGCACGAAGGATGGTCACATCAACATCGCCGCGACCGGCCAGGCGATCTGGGAGCGGCTGTGCCGCGCGGTCGAGCATCCGGAATGGATCGAGATGCCGGCTTACAAGACCGGCAAGCTGCGCTCGGACAACCGCGACGCGCTCAACGCCGCGATCGAAGCGGTGACCGCGACGCGCACCAGCGCCGAATGGGTCGATGCGTTCAACGTCGCCGGCGTGCCATGCGGGCCGATCTATGCGGTGGATCAGATGTTCGCCGATCCGCAGGTCAAGCACCTCGACGTGGTCGCGCCCGCGCATCGCAAGGATGGCAGTCCGCTCGGCCTCCTGGCGCAGCCGTTTCATCTCTCGCGCACCGACAGTGCGGTGGCGCTGCGGCCGCCGGAGCTGGGCGAGCACACCGACGAGGTTCTCAAGGAGTTTGGCTTCAGCGCCGACGAGATCAAGGCGCTGCATGACGCCAAGGCGGTTTGATTTTTTGTCGGGACCGGGACATCAGGCATTCAAGCCCGTCTTCGACGGGCGATGCTCGGCCACGACGTGGAAAGGACGGAGCGAATGACCACCGACAAGATGCTGTCGCGCAAGGAAGGTAAGATCGGCTATCTCACTTTCAACAATCCGGAACGGCTCAACGCCGTGTCTCTGGATATGTGGGAAGCAGCGTCGAGCTATCTCGAGGACTTCAAGAACGACAAGAACATCCGCGTGGTGGTCGTGACCGGCGCAGGCGGCAAAGCGTTCGTGTCCGGTGCCGACATCTCCAAGTTCGAGAAAGAGCGCTCCTCGCAGGAAGGCATCGACCGCTACAACGCCGCGGTCGATCACGCCAATCATGCGTTCTACAGCTTCCCGAAGCCGACCATCGCAATGATCCGCGGCTATTGCATCGGCGGCGGGGTTGGTCTCGCGCTGTGCTGCGACATGCGCATCTGCACCGAGGGTTCGAAATTCGGCGTGCCGGCGGCAAAGCTTGGCCTCGGCTATCGCTATGACGGCTTGAAGAAGCTGGTCGATCTGGTCGGGCCGTCCTTCGCCAAGGAAATCTTCTACACCGCGCGGCAGTTCACCGCCGCGGAGGCGCAGATGATGGGGCTGGTCAATCGAGTCGTTCCGGATGGCGAGCTGGAATCCTATGTGCAGAACTATGCCGAGACGATCGCCGGCAACGCGCCGCTGACCGTCGACTCCGTCAAGTTCATCGTCGAACAGACGCTCACCGACGAGAGCAAGCGCGACCTCAAGACCTGCGAGGACATGGTGCAAGCCTGCTTCGCCAGCAAGGATTACACTGAGGGGCGCCGCGCCTTCATGGAGAAGCGCAAACCGGTGTTCACCGGTTCCTGACCGGCAGGTCCTCAGGTCGCGATTGGCGGCACGCGGATTGAAATGCTAGAGCGTTTTCGAGCAGCGTGAATGCCGGTTCGCGTCGAGAAAACGCGAACACATTCCAGCGCGCTACATTCCAACGCATTCGCAACCGGACGCGCGACGATTTCAGCGAGGACATACCGATGTATACCCAGCTTGCCCTTTATATCGATGGCCAATGGCTCGACGGCACCAGCCGCCAGAGCGAGGACGTCCTCAATCCGGCGACCGGCAAGGCGCTCGGCCCGCTACCGCACGCGACCAAGGCCGATCTCGATCGTGCGCTCGATGCGGCCAACAAGGGTCTCGCCGTCTGGCGCAACACCTCGGCCTATGACCGCTCCAAGGTGATGCGCAAGGCCGCCGATCTGGTGCGCGAGCGTTACGACCATATCGCCAAGGTGATGACGCAGGAGCAAGGCAAGCCCTATCCGGAATCGCGGGCCGAGGTGATCGGCACCGCCGAGATCATCGAGTGGTTCGCGGAAGAAGGTCGCCGCGCTTACGGTCGCATCGTGCCGGGCCGGCAGAAGGGCGTGCGCCAGCTCGTCATGCAGGAGCCGGTCGGCGTCGTTGCCGCATTCACGCCGTGGAATTTCCCGACGCTAACGCCGGTACGCAAGATCGCCGCCTCGCTCGCCGCCGGTTGCTCCATCGTCCTCAAGGCGGCGGAGGAAACCCCCGGTGCCTGCGTCGAACTGGTGAAGTGCTTTGCCGATGCCGGCCTGCCGGCGGGCGTGATCAATCTCGTGTTCGGCCGTCCGGCGGACGTGTCGGAGCATCTGCTGGCGTCGCCGGACGTGAAGAAAATCTCGTTCACCGGCTCGGTGCCGGTCGGCAAGCATCTTGCCGCGCTCGCGGCCAAGACCATGAAGCGCACTACCATGGAGCTTGGCGGTCATTCGCCGGTGGTGGTGTTCAGCGATACCGATCCGGAGAAGGTGGCGGACACCATCGCGGCGTTCAAATATCGCAACGCCGGTCAGGTCTGCATTTCACCGACGCGCTTCTATGTACAGGAGCCGGTCTATAACAAGTTCCTCGCGCGCTTCACCGAATACGCCAAGGGCATCAAGCTCGGCGACGGACTGGAGCGCGGCGTCACCATGGGACCGCTCGCCAATCCGCGCCGCCTCGACGCCATGGAAGCGATCGTGCAGGACAGCGAGAAACGCGGCGGCAAGATCGTCGCCGGGGGCAAGCGGCATGGCAATCAGGGCTACTTCTTCGAGCCCACGGTGATCACTGATCTGCCGGACGACGCGAAGCTGATGACCGAGGAGCCGTTCGGTCCGGTCGCGCCGATCGTCGCCTTCAAGAGCTTCGACGAGGTCGTCGCGCGTGCCAATTCGCTGCCGTTCGGTCTTGCTTCCTATGCCTTTACCAATTCGGCGAGCAACGCCGCCGCGATCGGCGAGGCGCTGCAATCCGGCATGGTCGGCGTCAACAGCGTCGCGATCTCGACGCCGGAAACGCCGTTCGGCGGCATCAAGGAAAGCGGATACGGCCAGGAAGGCGGCATTGAAGGTCTTGAAGCCTATACGAACCGCAAGTTCATCTCGCAGGGCTGATGCGCGTCAGGTGCTGAACGCACAACGGCCGGGCAGAGCCCGGCCGTTGTCGTTTGATCAAAGCGTTCGCGTTGCTTACTTCGCCGTCGCGGCGAGGCCCTTCTGACAGACGGCCCAGACCTTCGCCGGCGTTGCCGGCATGTCGAGATGATTGGCCGCGCCGTTCGGCACCGCATCGGCGATGGCGTTCATCACCGCCGCGATCGAGCCGGTCGTGCCGGCCTCGCCGACGCCTTTCACGCCCATCGGATTGGTGGTGGCGGGCACCGACACCATGGCGTCGCGAATTTCGCGCGGCATGTTATGGGCGCGCGGCATGGCGTAATCCATGAACGAGCCGGCAACGAGCTGTCCGCCGTTCGCGTCATAGACGGCATTTTCCAGAAATGCCTGACCGAGCCCCTGCGCCAGCGCGCCGATCACCTGGCCGTCGACGACGGTGTGGTCGAGCACATTGCCGCAATCGTCGACGGCGGTATAGCGCTCGACGGTGACGTTGCCGGTGTCGGGGTCGATCTCAACCTCGGCGATATGGCAACCGTTCGGGAAAGTCTGTGGTGTCTGCGTCTCGCCGCGGGTGTCGAGCGTGTCGCCGGTCGAGCGCGCATGCGCCGCCACGCTGAACAGCCCGACGCGCCGGTCGGTGCCGATCACCTCGAAAAAGCCGTTGCGATAGGTGAGGTCGGATTCGGCGGCTTCCAGCAGGTTCGCCGCGAACTTCTTACCCTTGGTCAGCATCGCCTCGATGGTGCGCAGCAAGGTGTGGCTCACCACCATGCCGCTGCGCGAGCCGACCGAGGCGAAGCCGGAAACGCCGAGATTGGTGTCGCCGTGGCGATGCTCGATCTGCTCGGGCTTGATGCCAAGCCGCTCCGCGGCCAGGCGCGAGAAGACGGTGGCGTGGCTCTGGCCGGTGCTCTGCACATTGAGGCCCATCACCATGCGTTCGCCGTTCGGAAACAGCAGCGCCGCCTGTTCGTTCGGCGCGGAGCCGGCGTGCTCAAGGAAGCAGGAGATGCCGATGCCGCGCAGCTTGCCGCGCCTGGCCGCTTCGCGCCGGCGCTTCGGAAAGCCCGCATAATCGGATAGCTCGATGGCGCGGTCGAACACCGTTCTGAAATCGCCGCTGTCGTAGGTGTTCCCGACCGCGGTCTTGTACGGCATCTTCGCTTTGGCGATGAAGTTCTTCTTGCGCAGTTTGACCGCGTCGATGCCGGTGACGCGCGCCGCTTCCTCGATCAGCCGCTCCATCACATAGTTCGCTTCCGGGCGACCGGCGCCGCGATACGGACCGGTCGGCAGCGTGTTGGTGACGACGCAGGTGGCGCCGACGTCGATCTTGGCAATGTCGTAGACCGAGGGCAGGCAGCGCGCGAAATTGTTGGTGTTCATGTGCGCGCCGACCTGGGTGAGATAGGCGCCCTGATTGGCGAGATGGCGCACGCGCAAGGCGAGAAACCTGCCATCGTCGTCGAGCGCAAGCTCCGCGTCGCTATAGGCGTCGCGGCCCTGATGGTCGGTGACGAAGGCTTCCGAGCGGGTCGACATCCAGTGCACCGGGCGGCCCACTTTGCGGCTCGCCACCAGCAACGCGAAATATTCCGGGTAGGAGCCGGTCTTCATGCCGAATGCACCGCCGACGTCCTCGGTGATGACGCGCATCCGTGTCTTGTCGATGCCCATGATGCCGGTCATCTGGCCGCGCACGGCATCCGCGCTCTGCGAGCAGACGCGTAGCGTGTAGGAATCGGTCTTCGCGTCGTAGATGCCGGTGCCGCCGCGCGGCTCCATCGAAACGATGGCGAGCCGCTGATTGACGACGGAAATTCGCGCGACGTGTTTCGCGGTCTTGATGATGCGGTCGACCTCCGCCTCCATCTCAGGCGACGGCACCGGTCCGGGCCAGTCGATCAGGATGTTGTTGGCCGCCTGCGAATAGAGCTGCGGCGCGCCGGGCTTGATCGCCTCGCGTGCATCGACGACAGCGGGCAATTCTTCATAATCGACGGCGACCAGTTCGGCCGCATCCTGCGCGGCGCGCGGCGTCTCGGCGACGACGGCGGCGACCGCGTCGCCGACATGCTTCACTTCCGATTTCGCCAGCGGCTGGCGCGGCGTCAGGACCAGTTTGACGCCGTTACGGCCGGCGAGCGGCGGATGCCGTGTCATGTCAACAATGCCGGCCGCCTCGATGTCGGCGGCGGTGATCACGGCCAGCACGCCCGGCGCCGCGAGGGCCTCGGTCGCGTCGATCGACACGATCCGCGCATGCGCGTGCGGCGAGCGGACGAAGCAGGCGTAGGTCTGCTTCGGCTGCACGACGTCGTCGGCATAGCGGCCGGCGCCGCGCAGCAGCGCGTCGTCCTCGACCCGGTTGAGCGGCTTGCGGGAGTGATCGGTGGTCGCGTCCATAGTCCGTCCGTGTAGGAGAGATCGCTGGTTATAGCGCACTTGTCAGGTCAGCATAGCGTCCGGTGCGGCAGGACTCCATGCCGTTGGCGCAGGTCTCCGGGGTCATGCGGAGGCCGTGATGCCGAATATCTCGGCGGCGAATTGCGGATAGACCTCGGCGAGCTGCGGCGCGACGGTGCCGCGCATCAGCGCCAATGTCTCGGGAGATGGCGGTGTCGTCACTGTCACCGTGTCGGGTTGATCGAAGTCGAAGCCGGTATGCTCTCGGATCTCCTCAATCGTGTGGCCGGGATGGATGCTTTCGAGCCGGAAGCGTTTGCGCGCCGGATCGAAGCGGAAGAAGCAGCGGTTGGTGATCAGCGCAATCGGTCCGCCGGTGCGATGCACGCCGTCCGCGCTCACGCCGGGTGCGCTGACGAAATCGACCTTCTCGACCAGCGTGCGGCGTGAGTGTTCGGTGCGGAACAGGATCATCTTCGGCACGACGTAATAGAGATGCGCCGAACCGTAGGAGCCGGGGAAGCGAACCTTCGGTGTCGCATAGTCGCCGATGGCGACGAGATTGATATTGCCCTGTCCGTCGATCTGTCCGCCCGACAGGAAGAACACGTCGATGCGCCCCTGGCCGGCGCAATCGAACAGCTCCCGGCCGCCGTCGGTGAAGAAGTTGTGCTTGCGGCTTTGCAGCAGCGACACATAGGGCCGCGCGACGCCGCGCTGGCGTCCGCGTTCGCGCGCCAGCAACGCGGCCGTCGCCGGGATCGGAGAGGCATTGCCGACGGCGACGTGGCGCACGTCCCCGATCAGGTCGGCGATGGTTGCAGCCAGTAGCTCCTCGTCGCGGATGGAGTCGTGATTCATCATGATGCTTTCGCGCGGGCGGCGAGCACATGCCGCGCGAGATACGCTTCGAAGCCGTCGCGCGTTGCGGCGAGCTGTGCGTACTCCTTCATGTGCGCGGCATCGGTGTCGTAATAGTCCGGCAGGCCGAGCGGCCAGCAGCCGTGTTTCGCGATGGCGATGCTGTCGACATAGAATCCCGGCAGCACGCCGGGCGCGCGCAACGGATCGGCGAGCAGGTTATCGTCGACGATGTGCTCGACCGTGACGATGGTGGTGCGCGCCGCGTGCGACAGCGTGATCAGGTCGCGCTGCCTGCCGATCCAGACATTGCCGTCGCGATCGGCGAGCGGCGCATGCAGCAGTGCGACGTCCGGCACGATCGCCGGCAGCAGCACGATCGGATCATCATGGCCGGCATAGGGATTGACGATCACCTGCCATTCCGGACGGGTGGCGAGAATGTCGGAGCCGATCAGCCCGCGCATCGGCATGAACGGTACGCCCTTCTCGGCGGCCTGAAGCGCGGCGTGGATCGCCGGACAGGTCGCGTCCTTCATCACGATGCTGCGGGCGAGTACCGCTTGCGTGAACCGCGGCGCCGGGCCGAATTCGCCGAGGCTGACGGCGGAGGTTTCAAGCGTGCCCACGCAGCCCGCGCCGATCAGCAGATCGGCCTGCAGGCTGGAGGTGGGCAAGGCGACGAGATGCAGGTTCCTCACGCCGCGCCGGATCAGCGCGCGCGTGGCCTCCATCGGCACGCCGGAGACCTCGCGCGGCACCGCGAGCAGCGCGCCATCGGCGATACCGGTGACGACATCATCGACCGAAGCGGCGAATTGCGTCATGGGCCTTCCCACACATGGAAACATTCCAGGCTATTGTGTTGTCCCATTCTTGCCCATGAGCCGTCTAGTCATGAGCCGTTCCGTCTTCGCATCGTCCGCTGGCCGTGGCCTCTTGCATCGCCGGCGGGTTTCTGGTCAGCAGGGCGCATGACACTCAGAGACAAGCTTGAGGCCGGTCGGTTCGTGATGACCGCCGAAGTCACGCCCCCGGTGTCGATGGCGCGCAGCGATCTGCTCGATCGTGCGCTGCCGCTCAGGGGCCTTGCCGATGCGGTGAACGTCACCGACGGAGCCGGTGCGCGCCCGCATCTCGGTGCATTGACCGCGGCGGCAATGCTGCTGGCGGAAGGGATCGAACCGATCCTGCAACTCACCTGCCGGGACCGTAACCGGATCGCGTTGCAAAGCGATCTGATGAGCGCGGCGGCGCTCGGCATCGACAACCTGCTGATGCTGCGCGGCGACAATCCGGACGCAGGCGACCAGCCCGAGGCCAAGGGTGTATTCGACATCGATACGCGCACGCTGATGACCACCGCGCGCGATCTGCGCGACAAGGGCGTGCTGCCGCCGTCGCGAGCCGTCGCGGGCCATGCGAATTTCTTCATCGGCGGCGCCGACAACCCGATCGATCCGCCGCCGGGCTGGCAGCCGGAGGGTTTGCGGGCCAAGCTGGCGAGCGGGGCGCAATTCGTGCAGACGCAGTTCTGCATGGATGCCGGCGTTGTCGCGCGCTACTGCGCGCGGCTCGCCGAAGCCGGCATCGCCAGGCAAGTGCATCTGCTGATCGGCGTCGCGCCGTTGAAATCCGCAAAGTCGGCGCGCTGGATGCGCGACAAGCTGTTCGGCTCGATCATCCCCGACGATATCGTCGCGCGCATGGAACAGGCATCCGATCCCGCCGCCGAAGGCGAGGCAATTTGCGTCGCGCTGATCGAGCAATTGGCGCGCACGCCCGGCGTATCCGGCGTGCATGTGATGGCGCCGAACAATGTCGGGGCGTTGCCACGGGTGCTGCGCGCGGCACGCGACCGGGTGGTGCGGGTTCGCGGCTGATAACTATTGCCAGACGTTATGATCGATAAAAAAAGGGCCGCCGAAGCGGCCCTTTGTGCATAGGTGGAGGATTCACGTCACTGCCTCTCATCGCAGGGAAAAGCAGCAACTGCGCACGTCGACAATCAAACGCCTGCCTGCGGCCAAACCAAGTAAATTGCCCGTAAATTCATCGGATCATGCATTTGCGCATATCCGATAGACCAAAGTTGGATGTTTCGGCTGATCTCAGCGCGACGGACAGACCACTTCCTTGCACATCCGCGTCAGTTCCGGCCATGGCTCATAAGCGACGCCACGGCAGATCTCCTTCGACGCGTCCTTGTCCACGACCTGGGTCACTTCGCCGGCATAGAAATAGGCGGCGCGTTCGGCCGGCGGCGCGTATTGGCCGGTCTCGTCCTTCGCGACGTAGCGCATGCACGAAATGTAGCGTTCGACGCCGCCGCTCTGTCGCAGCGCCGGCGAGGACACGAATGCGTCGCGCACGCCGACCGGATCGACCAGACGGCGGTGCATCTCGGTCAGCAACTGCGACTTGTAGTTGGCCGGCATGATGTTCGGTTCGATCGGCTTCGGCGCTTCGCGCAGCCCGGAGCATGCCATCAGCATGCCGCCGATCAGCAGCAGCGCGGCCAACGGCGTGGCGTGGCGGTGAAACGAAATCGAATGGCTGCGGTCAGCCCGGCGGTCGGCCGTCATCGTGTGCGGTCACTCTGTGCGCGTTGTCCCCGCCGTGCATCCTAGTCATGAGCGGGGGACGCGCAACCCGCGGCAGCGGTCGGTTTCAGCGTGCCGGCAGTTGAGCGGCCGCGAGTTCGCGCAAGCGTCTGGCTTCCTCGAAACCGTGCATGCCGCCGTACCACTGGCCGGCGACGATGGCGCCCTTCACCGGCTGCAGCAGACCGAGGGTCATGATCAGCACGGCGGGCAGCCAGAGCGCCAGATGCACCCAGTAGGATGGCGCGAATTCGGTTTCGACGGCGAGCACGATCGGGATCAGGACGTGGCCGACGATGACGATCACCAGATAGGCCGGAAAGTCGTCGGCGCGGTGATGATGCAGTTCCTCGCCGCAGGCGGGACATTCGTCCGCAACCTTCAAAAACGCGCGAAACATCCGGCCTTCGCCGCAGTTCGGGCAGCGGCCGCGGAAGCCGCGCAGCATGGCCTGGAATGCGGTGGCGGGTTTCGCGGGGGCGGCGCCGGTCGCGGTCGTCATCGGGTTCTCCCTTTTCGCAATGCAACATAATAGCGATCCGGGGCTGGAGATAGACCGGCAGCGAATGGCTGGCCATCGGTTGGTGCGGCATAGCGTCCGGCGGGACGGATCGCGCCGTGAACCCGGTCGCCGCCGGCAGCGACCAAAAGCCATGCATCCCGACGCGGATGCCGACTTCGCACCTCGTCACCGCAACCTCGAGTTTTGGTCATGGCCAGCCTGTCGCCGCCCCGTTTTTTCTTCGTCATTGCACTTGGGCTTGCCCTGAGCCTCACCGTGGTGATCGTGCTCGCCGTCGCGGCCATCAGCGCCCAACCGGGGCTGCCACTGTAGAAGCGGGCGTTAGCCGCCCGGCGCAGTCTGGCCCCAGCGGAAGCCATTGCGGGCGCCGTTGCGCGAGGCGTTACCGGCGGCCGGCACCGGCGCCGTGACAAATTCGGGTTCGTCGCTCACCTCCGGCAACCAGCAAGCGCGGGTGCGGCTTTCGATGATCTCGCTGGTGACACGGTCGAAGGTCAGTTCGCGGCAGGTGCGTCCGTCTGCCGTCGGCAGGAACGAGCGTCCCGTCGTGTCAGGCGCGCGGGCTTGTTTCTGGATGACCGGGACGGAAACCGCGCTGCGATGCTGGGTCAACAGCGCAGCACCCATCAAAGCCAGAAAGGCGACGCCAATGATCAGCGCGCCGGGCCAGGAGGCACGGTAGGTCTGCGGATGGCGGGGCAGATGACCGGGCATGGACGTATTCAGGGCGCCGGCCGGTTCAGGGCGGCTTAATCCGATTCCTCAAATGCGAGGCAATCCGGCGGTCGATTGTCGCGGAGGAGGCTTGACCAGCGATATGAATTATAGTTCAATGATCCACATCAAACTAGAAATATAATTCTAATTGCATCGGAGGCCGTGTGCGGCGCCCGATGCGGGAAACCCAGGGCAGCGGACCGATATGGCGTCTCACGGTCAGGGACACATCGCCGATCAGGGCTTTCTCGAGGTCGCCGGCCAGCGGCTCGAATACCGCATGGTCGGGCCGCGCCCGTCCGAGGCACCGACTCTCGTTCTGCTACATGAGGGTCTCGGCTGCGCCGGCCTGTGGGGCGATTTCCCGGAGAGCCTGTCGGCGGCGACCGGCGCCGGCGTGTTTGTCTATTCGCGCGCGGGTTACGGCCAGTCATCACCGGTCAGCCTGCCGCGCCCGATGAGCTACATGCACGACGAGGCGCGCGTGGCGCTGCCGGCCGTGCTCGCCGCGATCGGCTGGCAGCACGGCCTGCTGATCGGCCACAGCGATGGCGCATCGATCGCCGCCATCTATGCCGGCACGCATCAGGATCATCGGCTCGACGGCATCGTGCTGATCGCGCCGCATTTCATCGTCGAGGATGTCAGCATCGCCTCGATCCGCGAGGCGAAGACGGCCTACGAAACGACCGATTTGAAAGCCAAGCTTGGCCGCTGGCATCGCGATCCCGACAATGCGTTCCGCGGCTGGAACGACGCCTGGCTCGATCCGGCGTTCCGCCAGTGGGACATCAGCGAGCAGCTCGCGTTCATCCGCGTGCCGATGCTGATCGTGCAGGGTGCCAACGATCAATACGGCACCGTGAAGCAGATCGAGGTGGCGAAGGACGAGTGCTACTGCCCGGTCGAGGTGGCGTTGATCGATGCCAAACATACGCCGCAGCGCGAAGCACCGGACGAGACGCTGCGGGTGATTGCCGATTTCAGCACGCGATTGTTGCGCGGCGACCGGACGCCGATCGCGACCAAACAAAAGCCGGAGAGAGTGTGATGGCGGATACCGACCGAAAGCTGGCCCACGGCAAGACGCGCATCGATTTCCAGACCGATCCGTCGCAGTATCGTCACTGGAAGCTCGCTGTCGATGGCGATGTTGCGACGCTGACCATGGACGTCGACGAGAAGGGCGGCCTGTTTGAAGGCTACGACCTCAAGCTGAACTCTTACGACCTCGGCGTCGATATCGAGCTGGCGGATGCGTTGCAGCGGCTGCGGTTCGAGCATCCGTCGGTGAAAGTCGTGCTGATGCGCTCCGGTAAACCGAAAGTGTTCTGCGCTGGCGCCAATATTCGCATGCTGGCCGGCGCGACCCACGCGCATAAGGTCAACTTCTGCAAATTCACCAACGAGACGCGCAACGGCATCGAGGATTCGAGTGAATACTCCAGCCAGAAGACCATTTGCATCGTCACTGGCTCCTGCGCTGGCGGCGGTTATGAACTTGCACTGGCCGCCGATCACATCATCCTCACCGACGATGGTTCGTCGACCGTGTCGCTGCCGGAATTGCCGCTGCTGGCAGTGCTGCCCGGCACTGGCGGCCTCACGCGCGTGACCGACAAGCGCAAGGTGCGTCGCGATCATGCCGATGTGTTCTGCACCACCGAGGAAGGCCTGAAGGGCAAGCGTGCGGTGGACTGGCGACTGGTCGATGAAGTCGCGCCGAACAGCAAGTTGGAAGAGATCGTCGCGCAGCGTGCCAAGGAATTCGCCGCGAAGTCCGATCGTCCGAAAGATGCCAAAGGCGTTGTGCTGACGCCGCTGTCGCGCAAGCGCAACGGCGACACGATCGACTATCCGTTCGTGACGGTCGCGGTCGATCGCGCGGCGCGGCTCGCCACCATCACGGTGCGCGGACCGCAGACGGCGCCGCCGGCCGATGCGGCGGCGATGGCGGAGCAAGGTGTTGCGTTCTGGCCGCTGCAGCTTGCCCGCGAGCTCGACGACGCGATCCTCGACATTCGCCTGAACGAGCTCGATCTCGCCGCGATCGTGTTCAAGTCGGAAGGCGACGGCGAGCAGGTCGCCGCTTATGACGCCTTCCTCCAGGTCAACGCCAAGCACTGGCTGGCGCGTGAGATCACGCTGTACTGGAAACGGGTGCTCAAGCGGATCGATCTCACCTCGCGCAGCCTCGTCGCGGTGATCGAGCCGGGCTCCTGCTTTACCGGCACGCTGGCGGAAATCGTTTTCGCTTGCGACCGCTCCTACATGCTGGTCGGCCAGCTCAACGGCGGCAACCGTCCGCCGGCGACCATGACACTGACCGACATGAATTTTGGTCCCTATCCGATGAGCAACGGCTTGACGCGGTTGCAGACGCGTTTCCTCGACGACGACAAGGCGCTCGCGCACGCGAAGTCGCTGACCGGCGAGGCGCTCGATGCCGAGGCGGCGGAAGAGGCGGGGCTGATCACCTTCGCGTTCGATGACATCGACTGGGACGACGAGATCCGCATCTTCCTCGAGGAGCGTGCCAGCTTCTCGCCGGACGGTCTCACCGGCCTCGAAGCCAATCTGCGCTTCGGTGGTCCGGAGACGATGGAGACGAAAATCTTCGCGCGGCTGA
>JAHBZF010000118.1 GCA_019635575.1 Pseudolabrys sp.
CCGCGCGGTGAAGGTGTGGGACAAGCGCGAGTTCAAGGATCTCGACGACGAGGTCGAGCTCGGCACGCGCAACATCAAGGTGGCGCTGCGGCGGCTGCGTAAATTCGCCCGCACCGGCGCGCCGGACGAGCTTGATCTCGACGGGACGATCCGCGGCACCGCGCACAAAGGCTATCTCGATATCATGATGCGGCCGGAGCGGCACAATGCCGTGAAGGTGCTGCTGTTCTTCGACATCGGCGGCTCGATGGACTGGCACATCAAGGCGACCGAGGAGCTGTTCTCCGCCACGCGCTCGGAGTTCAAGCACATGGCGCATTTCTATTTCCACAATTGCCTCTATGAGCGGGTGTGGAAAGAGAACCGACGCCGATTCCAGGAGACGACGCCGACCTTCGACGTGCTGCACACTTACCCGCACGACTACAAGGTGATCTTCGTCGGCGATGCGTCGATGTCGCCCTACGAGATCGCGGCGCCGGGCGGCTCGGTCGAGCATTACAACGACGAGGCCGGCGCGGTGTGGATGGAGCGGATCACCCGCACCTATCCGGCGGCGGTGTGGCTCAATCCGGTGCCGGAGCAGGAGTGGGGCTATACCCAGTCGATCCAGATGGTGCGCCAGCTCATGGGCAACCGGATGTATCCGCTCACCCTCGACGGCCTCGACCGGGCGATGAAGGAACTGGTGCGATAAACCACGATTCTGCCACGTCGCCCGCGACGCCGCCCGCCATCCGCATTTTCATCGATGCCGATGCTTGTCCGGTCAAGGACGAAGCCTATCGCGTCGCCTATCGCTACGGCCTGCATGTCTATGTCGTCGCCAACAGCTTCATGGCGGTACCGCGCGAGCCGTGGATCGAGCGCGTCATTGTGTCGGCCGGGATGAACGTTGCGGACGACTGGATCGCCGAGCGCGCGGATGCGGCAGCGATCGTCGTCACCGCGGATATCCCGCTGGCGGCCCGCTGCGTGAAGGCCGGCGCGCAGGTGATCGCGCCGAACGGAAAACTCTTTTCCGAAGAAGCGATCGGGATGGCGCTGGCGACGCGCAACCTGATGGACGAGTTGCGCTCGGCTGGCGCTGTCACCGGCGGCCCGAAGCCGTTTGCGCCGAAGGACCGTTCGGCGTTCCTGTCGGCGCTCGACGCGGCGGTGATGCGGCTCAAACGCGCCGGCTTTCGCGACGGAACGGCGTAAGCCGCGTGTTCCGTACAAAACAAAACCGCCGGGCGGACCCGGCGGTTTGACGATGCGCGATGACTGGAAAGGTCAGGCCGCGTTGGCGGACACCAGCGTCGGCCCCGGCTCCTGCGCCGTCTGCCGGCGCTGCAGCGCCATCACCTCGCGCATGACGCGGGCGAGATCCTTGCGGCCGGCTTCGAGCGCGCCCTCGGCGACCGAGCGCTCGACCTTCTCGCGGTTGAGCGCGGCCTTGAGGTCTTCGATCTCGCGCGCCTGCGTCAGCCGCACGCCGTCGAGCTGGTTTTGCAGCGCGGTGATCATGTCGTTGAGCGCGGTGATGCGCTCGTCGGCGCGATTGAGCGCGAGATCGCGGGAATTCACCGTGCGGGTCAGCGTCGCATTGCGTTCGTGCAGCACCGCGCGGTCTTGTTCGATCTCGTGGATTTTCGCGTCGGCATCGCCCCGCGCCGTTTCCGAGGCGGTCAGCTTGTTGCGCAGCGTGTCGTGCGCGAGCGTGAGGTCGCCGATCTGTCGCTCGTGCTGGCGCAACTCGTCGGCGCGCGCGGTCATCTGGTCGCGGGCTTCGATCAAAAGCTTTTCCGATGTCGCAACCCGCGAGGCCATGGCATCGAACCGGGTCTTTGCCGCGGCCTGTTCGCGCTCGTAGCGTTCGTTGGCGTCTTCCAGCGCAGCCATCAGCCGCGTCCGTTCACCGCTGAGTTCGCCGAGCTGGGCCTCGACCTGGCGCAGCCGCGACTGCATCGCTGCCGCCTGGTTCTCCACCTCGACGGCGTGCCGGGCAGCGCGCGCCGCGTCCTGGATCGCCTTTTCCAGCGCCGTCTGGATGGTGCGCTTCTCGGTCTCCAGCATCGTGAATTTCTGCCGCACCGCGCCGAGCTCGGATTCGAGCTGCACATTGCGCCGATCGGCGATGACGATCCGCTCCTCGAACCGGCGGCCGTCCTCGCGCAGGCGGCGGCTTTCGGTCGTCTCGGCATGAAGGCGGGTTTCGAGATCGGTCGCTTGTGTTTTCAGGCCGACAATCTGATCGGCGATCTTGTCGCGGGCGGCTTCGAGGGTGGTCGCGGCGCGGGTTGCCGTGGCCAGTTCCTCGCGTAGCCGCGCGGCGTCGCGCGCGGTCTGGCCCGCCTGTTGTTCGAGGCGGCTGTGCTCCTCGCGCAGCGTGCCGTGATCGGTCCGCAGCGCCGTCAGCGTCGATTGCAACGCGAGCTTGTCGGCCTTCTCGATCTCGAAGGCCCGCAGCGTCTTGCCGACCGGATCGATCAGCTTGGTGACGCAGGCTTTGATCTCGTCGAGTTCGCCGATCTTGTAGCTGGCGTCGATCAGCAGATTGCGGAGAACTTCGTTGTCGCCGCCCATCTGCGCGCCGAGCGTTGAAAACAGGTCTTCGTCGAGTTCGACGGGAGCCGGGGACGGCACCCGGGTCTCGGTCGCGGCACTGGAATGGGACAGGGAATCCGAAAAGGCTTTGCGGCCCAGCAAGCCGACAAACTTGGTCATAACGCTGATCCTTTGTGCACCGATCCGCCCGGTCTGCGACGCCGAATCACCGTGCGACGATCCTAGCGCAAACGTGTTCGCCGGCCTATTGGCATCGCTTGCGGGCGGGCGGTCGGCGGTTGTCCCCAGGAAACTGCCGGTACACGACTGCTTTCGCTGTGGACGGGCGTTCCAGCAGATTGACTCTGTGGCCGCGCACGAGACCGAAGCGGCGTCGGCCCATTAAAATTTGACGCAAAAAATGCGCCGAAAAATCAGCCTGCGGCGGCGCCGAGGCTCGACTTTATCGGGTTCCCGGCTCCAAATGCTGGCGGATTGAGTCGTGACAGGAGAACGTCAATGAAGAAATGGATCATCGCGCTGGCCGGCCTGATCGCCGCAAGCGCGTTCTCGGTGCAGAGTGCGGATGCCCATGGCTGGCGTCACAAGAAGGTCGGCAAGGGCGTCGTCGTCGCCGGTACCGTCACCGGCGCCGCGGCCACCGCCGGCTACTTCTGGATCAATGGTTGGAAGTGGAATTGGCGCGGCGATGGCGTCAACGCCATCAATCAGGGTGGTGCGATCGCCGCCACCAGCATCGCCTGCATGGCGGTGGCCCCGATGCTCGCCAGCGCGCTGGAAGGCCGTGAACTGACCCTGCGCGAGGCGGGCGTCCTGTTCGGCGGCTGCCTCGTGCCGATCGTCGGCGGCTATCTGGTGAATGCGGCGTGGGACGCCAACCCGCAGTGGGAGCGCTTCGAGAAGAAGCCGGCACGGATGGCGCATCGCCACCGGCACCGCCACCACCGCTGATCCTGCGTTTCAGCATTCTTGAACTGCGACGAGCGGCCCCTGCGGGCCGCTCGTTTTGCATGATAGGCTCAAAACCGATCCGGCCGATATAACGGCACGGACAAAAGACACGGGACGAAGGAGGGCACGGCCATGGCGCGCATTCTCATCAAGGGCGGATCGATCGTGACGATGGATCCGGCAATCAAGGATTTGCCGCGTGGCGATATCCTGATCGAGAACGGCAAGATCGCCGCCGTGCGCCCGACCATCGCGGCCGATGGCGCCGAGGTGATCGATGCCGCGCAGATGATCGTGCTGCCCGGCTTGATCAATTCCCACGTCCACACCTGGCAGAGCGCGCTGCGTGGCGTCGCCGCCGACTGGACGGTCGCCAAATACATGCAGTCGATGCACCGCGGCCTCGCCGGCCACTTCCGGCCGGAAGACCTCTATATCGCCAATCTGATGGGCGCGCTGAACCAGCTGCATAGTGGTGCGACCACGCTGGTTGACTGGTGCCACTCCAACCGCACGCCCGAGCACACCGACGCGGCGATCCAGGGCCTCACCGAATCCGGCGCGCGCGCCGTGTTCCTGCACGGCTCGCCGAAACCTGATCCGAAGCCGGGCCAGCCGCATTTCAGCGAAGTGCCGATGCCTCGCAGCGAGATCGAGCGGCTGCGCAAGGGCCGTTTCGCCAGCGACGACGGGCTCGTCACGTTCGGCCTCGCCATCCTCGGCCCTTATTATTCGATCTATGATGTGTCGCGCACCGACATGGCACTGGCGCGCGAGTTCGATCTGATCGCCAGCATGCATGTCAGTGGTGGCAGCGCGCTGACGCCGGACGGCTTCAAGCGGCTGCTCGCCGAAGGTCTGATCGGCCCGAAAACCAATATCGTCCACGGCAACGACATGGACCTTGCCGATGTGCGCGCCATCGCCGCCAAGGGCGCATCGTTCAGCGTCACCGCCGAGATCGAGTTGCAGATGGGATACGGCGATCCGCTCACCGGCGCGCTGATGGAGTGCGGCGCGCCGGTATCGATCGGCTCCGACGTCGAGCCGTCGGCGCGTGGCGACATGTTCACCGCGATGCGCATCACCCTGCAGCACGAACGCAATCGCCGCATTGTCGAATTGGGCGAGACGGAAGCCGGCAAGCCGTTCGAGATGCCGATCACGGTCCGCCACGCCCTGGAATGGGCGACGATCAACGGCGCCCGCATGGCCGGGCTCGATCACAAGGTCGGTTCGCTGACGCCGGGCAAAGAGGCGGATGTGTTGCTGTTGCGCGCGTCCGACATCAACATGCAGCCGGTTTGGGATCCGGTGGCGTCGTCGGTGATGCAGGCGGGCGTCGCCAATGTCGACACGGTTCTGGTCGCAGGCCGGGTGGTCAAGCGTGGCGGGCAACTGCTGTACGCCGATCTCGCGCGCAAGGCGCAAGCGCTGCGCGCGTCGGGCGAGCGCATCCTCACCGATTTCGGTCTGCTGCCGAAACAGGCGGCGTGACGATCGCAAGGCTGGCGAATTATCGGCGGTCGGTGTCTGACGGATCGTTCGTCATGTCGCCGGCCGCCGCGTCGTCATAGCCGCGGCGGTTGCTGTAGAACACCAGCGCCATTAACCCGCAGCCGATCAGCAGCGAAAACGCGATGCCGCCGCCCATGGCGTAATAGCCATAGGCTGGCATCGGCTCGCCGCCGAGCGCGGTCCACGCCATGCTCGCGAACCAGAGCGATCCGACGAGGATCAGCAGCAGCGGAATGATGATCAACAAAAGGCGCATGACCGGACTATAGGTCCGATCGGCCGCGCGGCACTAGGCGCCTTTCGGCTATCCAGACGCGAGATCGACCGGATGCAGGGGACGCGGGGCCGATGCCGGTTCGCGCCGCTCTTGCTTGCGCCGGCCGAGCGACCAGTTCCAGGACATCCGTACTTCCGGATTCGGCACGGTCCAGCACGCGCCATCGGCATCGAGGAACACGACCCACATCAGATCATGCTCGGGGCCGTAATCGACCACCAGATGCGCGAGTCCGCTGCCTTTTGGCGTATCGAGCGGGAGCGGTGGATCGAGCTGGGTGATGGCGGCCATGATTTATTCCCACGAGAAGCGGGGAACGAACGGAGCCGGCCTCTGGTTCCCAGCTCTCTGTCCTGGCTATCCTTCTTGCGGCGATCCGTTGTCGTCGCTGACCCAAAACGGGCGATAGGGTGGATCCGACGGGTTCGGCTGCGGAATTCGGCTGAGGTCGCTGGTATCGAACGGCTGGCGCTGTTCGTCGCGTACCGGCCCGGTTCCGTCCTTCTCCTGTGATTTCGACGAACTCATCGCCCACTCCACCCGTCATGTCCCAGCGGACGCTGTATGAGCGCGCCCTACCAATAGAAAACGCCCGGCAAGCCGGGCGTTCCCAACTCCGGCGAGTATTTCTAATTTATGACTTGACGATTGGTTCCACGTCGCCGCGGCCGGCGCTGAACGGATTGGCCGCTGGTTTCGCGGGTTCCTCCGGCAGCGGACCGCGACGCAACGCCGAGCGCAGCGTGCCGACCTCGCTCTGCAGCCGCGAATTGTCCTTGCGCGCGGCTTCGAGCGCGCCTTCCACGACCGAGCGTTCCATCCGCTCGCGTTGCAACGCGCCGGAGAGATCCTCGACCCGCTTCTCGACATTGGTGCGGCTGATCTGGATATCCGCTTCGAGATGCGCGACGCGCTCGGTGAGCTGCTGGATCTTTTCGTCGGCGCGGGTGAGGGCGGTTTCGCGGGTCTTGAGCGTCTTGGTCAGTGCATTGGTGCGCTCGACCAGCGCGGTGCGCGAGGTTTCGAGGTCGCGCATCTGCCGATCGCGCTCGTCATGCGCGGCCTGCAACGCGGTCAGCTTCTTTTCCGCATTGGTATGGCCGATCGTGGCCTCGACCGCGCGGCGATCGAAGGCACGCACTTCCTCGGTGCGGGAGATCAGGTTCTGGCGGGTTTCCGCCAGCATTTTCTCCGCGGTGCCGGTGCGCGACTGGAGCGCATCGAGCCGCATGTTGAGCGTGTTGCGCTCGCTCATATGCTGCTCTTTGGCCTCGTCGAGTGCCGCGGCGAGGCGACCGCGCTCGCCATAGGCTTCGGCGAAGCTCGCCTCGACCTTGCCCAGTTGCGCGCGCGTCGCGGTCAGGGTGTTTTCGCTTTCGGTCAGGCGGCGGGTGAGGCGGGAATTGTCCGCCATCGCCTGGTCGAGCGCGTTCTGCAGCGATTTCTTGTCGTCCTCGAGCAGCGCGATCTTCTCGCGCAGCGCCGCGAGTTCGGCCTCGAGCTCGACGATGCGCTTCTCGGCCGCGTCGAGCTGCTCGGTGGTAGCGCGGCGGCTGTCGGCGAGGGTGCGGCGCTGCGCGGTTTCCTGCGCGAGCTGTCGCTCCAGTTCGGCGATCTGCGCGCGGTTGCTGGCGACCTCGTTGTTGAGCTCGGTGCGGGTGCTTTCCAGCCCGCGCGCGGTTTCCCGCGACAGTTCGAGATCTTCGCGGAACCGCTCCAGCTCCGCCTCGTAGGCTGTGGCCTTCTTCTCGACATTGTAGAATTCGCCGCGCAGCGTCTCGTAGGACGTGCGGCTCTCGTCGAGCGCGCCGCGCAGGCTGAGAGAGGTGGACTTCTCCTGCTCCAGCGAGCGCAGGGTGTTGTTGAACGGGGCGACGATCTTGGCGAAGGCGTCCTTGAGCTCGTCGAGCTCGGTGATCTTGCGGCCGGTATCGACCAGCAGGTTGCGTAGCGCCTCGTTTTCCTCGCCGATCCGCGCGCCGATCTCGCTCATGCTCTGCGGATCGAATTTCGCGGCGTGATGGCCGTTGCCATTGCCGTTTCCGTTGCCATTTCCGTGACCTTGCACGGTGCCCGGTGCCGGTGCGGCGGTGCGGGCCGGTTCGAGCCCCTGGCTGGTCTTGCCGAAAAAGTCGGTCAGCTTACTCATTACGCTCTCCACGCCGGCGTCACCGGATCGGCTGTTAAGATATTCTAAAGGAAGGTAAATTGAAACACGCGCAGGCCCGCGATAGCCGCGTGTGCGATTTATGGTTAAGGCGTAAATGTGGCGAGAAATAAAGGTTTTCAGAGCGTGTTAACCATGAATGCACAAGCGGATGCGGAGCCCGACAGCGGCGATGGCGTGACGCGCTACGCCTACAAGCCGTCGCTGATGTCGCCGGTTTTCTCGTTTGCGTTGATGCCGGATGCGCTCACCTGGAGCCGCGGCCGCCATTCCGGCGAAATCCGCTATGACCAGATCACCCGGCTGCGGATGTCGTTCCGGCCCGCGACCATGCAGCGCGGCCGTTATCAGCTTGAAATCTGGTCTTCGGTCGCGCCGCGCATGCCGGTGATCTCCGCAACCGTGCGCAGCATGGTGGAGATGCAGCCACAGGGGCCGGAGTTCCGCGCGTTCGTGACGGAGCTGCATCGGCGGATCACGGAGACGGGCCACCAGCCGCGCTGCGAGGCGGGGCTATTCCCGCCGGTCTACTGGATCGGCGTTACCGTGCTCGGCCTCACGGCGCTCGCGATGGCGGCGATGATCGTGCGCGCGTTGCAGGCCGGCGTCTGGGCGGGCGCGGCGTTTGTGCTCGCGTTCCTCGCGCTGTTCCTGTGGCAGGGCGGACAGTTTTTCCGTCTCAACCGGCCCGGCCTGTATAATGTCGCGCAGCCGCCGGCGGCGTTGCTGCCGGAAGCATGATGTATTGATCCCATTGCTTTAGTTGCGCACCACCAGCACCGAGCACTTCGCGTAGCGCACCACATGTCCGGCATTCGAGCCGAGGAAATAGGTGCGCATCGCCGGACGATGCGAGGTCATCACGATCAGATCGGCGTTGATGGTTTTCGCCTCTTCGAGAATCTCGTGATAGATGCCGCCTTGCCGTACCGCGCTGGTGACGCGGCCGCCGAGCGCGCATTCCGACACCAGCGCCTTCATCGTCTCTTCGGCGGTCTGGCGCTGGTTAGTGTCGAAATCCGCCGGCACATATTCCGCCAGCATGACCGGCGTCAGCGACAGCACATTGAGCAGGTGGATCGTGCCGTTGCTGGCCTTCGCCAATTCCATCGCCTGCTTGATGGCGGGGCGGGCAATCTCGACCTCGGCGAGATCGAGCGGAACGAGAATGCGTTGATACATGGTGTGACCCCGGCGTGTTGCGCCGTCCTCCGGTGAGCCCGGCCATATTCTGTCATTATTTCCGGCGCAGCGTGAGGAAAATCAAAGTCTCATTCGGTCGCAGCCACGAGGTCGCGCGGCGCGATGAACCGGTCGAGCCGTGCGCTTTGCGGGCGGACATTGCGCCATGACGTGGTGCCGACCAGGGTGATGGCGACGAGGCCGGTGGTCGGCAGGCCCTCGCGCAGCTTTTCCCGCATCTGCGCATCGCCGGAGGCGAGCAGCAAGGTGGTGGCGTCGTGCAGTCCCGGATTATGTCCGACCAGCATCACGCTCTGCGTCTGGTCGGATTGGGCGCGGATGACGTCGAGGATGTCCATCACCGAGGCATTGAACAGGCCCGGCTCGGACACGGTCGCGGGCGGGTCGGACAGCGCGGGCGCGATCGCGGCCCAGGTCTCCTGCACCCGCGTCGCGGTGGACAGCACGGTGCGGTCGGCGCGAATCGCGTGCCGTTCGAGATAGGCTCCCATCCGCTGCGCGTCGGCGCGGCCGGCCGGCGCGAGCCTGCGGTCATGGTCCTTGCCGGATGGCGCGGCGGCTTCCGCCTTGGCGTGACGGAGCAGAAACAGTTGCAGCATGGGCGGTCGGCTCCGGTAGATTTCGGCGCAGGGGACAGTCTACCATGCGGCCTCTCCCCCCGGACACGACGGCATAGTAATAAGCCGCGATGAATGGTCTCATTGGTCCCCTGGAACATGACGGCGATGCGGCGGCATCCGCGCCGTTCGCGTCGGACTGGTATGCGGCGGACGTGGTTGCCGCGCCCGTGCGCGGGGCGCTGGCGATCGACCTTGATGTCGATGTCTGCGTGATCGGCGGCGGGCTCGCCGGCCTGACCACCGCGCGGGAAGTGGCGCGGCGCGGCTGGTCGGTGGTCGTGCTCGAAGCCGGACGGATCGGCGGCGCGGCCTCCGGCCGCAACACCGGTTTCGTCCTTCCGGGTTTCGGCGAGGACCTCGATACGATCGTCGAGCGCATCGGCGTCGATCACGCCCGCGAACTGTGGTCGCTGTCCGAGCGTGGCCTCGCTTACGTGCGCGAGACCATCGCCGAGACAAAGATGCCTGGCGTCAAGCAGGAGCCGGGTTGGCTCTATGTCGCCAAGACCGACCGCGATGCGGAGCTGGAAAAGCTCGCGGCCGATCTGCGCGATTTCGGCACCGAGGCCGAATACTGGCCGCGCGAGCGCGTGCGCGCGCAACTGCCGACCGAACGCTACTTCGGCGCGGTGCATTACCCACGCGCCTTCGCGATCAATCCGCTCAACTATGTGCTCGGCCTCGCCGCCGCGGCGGAGCAGGCGGGTGTGCGCATCTTCGAAGACACGCCGGCGGTGTCGATCGATCCGGCGGGCGTGCGCAAGCGCATCACCACGCCGCTCGCGCGCGTGCGCGCCTCGCATGTGGTGCTTGCGGGCAATGTCGATCTCGGTCCCTTGATGCCGCGGCTGTCGGCGACTTTGGTGCCCATCACCACCTATGTGATGGTGACGCAGCCGCTCGGGCAAAAGCTCACCGACATGCTTGCCTATCGCGGCGCGGTCAGCGACGGCGATCGCGCCGACAACCACTATCGCATCGTCGGCGGAGATCGATTGATGTGGTCGGGGCGAATGACCACGGCGCCGCGCAATCCGCGCCGTTACGCGCGCACGCTGGCGCGCGATATCATGCGGCTCTATCCGCAACTCGGCCCCGTCACCGCCGCGCATCTGTGGAACGGCACGCTCGGCCTGCCGATCCACCGCATGCCGCAGATCGGCGAGCTTCATCCCGGCGTATGGGTGGCGAGCGGCTTCGGCGGTCACGGCCTCAACACCACGGCGATGGCCGGTGAACTGGTCGCGCGCGGCATTGTCGAGGAGGACGAGACCTGGCGGCTGTTCGCGCCCTATGAACTGGTCTGGGCGGGCGGCAGGGCCGGCCGCGCGGTGATGCGGACGTTGTCCCTGGTCGGCCGTCCGGTCGATCAGGCGCATCAGGCATGGGCGCGATCCCGTGAGCGTGCGCGCCGCCGCAAGGACGCGCGCCGCGCGGCACGGCGGAAGTTGCAGGAACAAGTCGCAGCGTTGACGCCGACATCGGCGCTTGCGCCGGAGCCGATGTCGAGTGTCGCGCCGGAGCCGATGGTCGTCGCAGAGGCGGTGATGCCGCCGCTGGCCGAGACTGTCGCGCCGGTGATACCGATGGCTGCGCCACCACCGCTCGCGTCCGATGCTTCTGCGCCCGAACCCGCACCTGTCGTGGAACCCGAGCCCGCCGCTGCTGTGGCCGAAAAGCCCGTGGAACCCGCGACGAAGCCCAGGAAGCGGAAAAAAGGGAAGAAAAAGCCGGACGCATCCGGTAACAAGACAGTGGAAACAGCCGGATCGTGAGTGTGGCGCGCTATTAACCGCCCCGCTTTAGAATGTTGCGGGCCGTAGGTGTGAGCAGTCGATGCGAATGGCGGGGCGAGGGGTAAGCGCAGGGATGATGGTGGCGGCGGTGCTGGCTGTCGCGTCGCCGGCGCGGGCCGACTCGCGCTGGTTCTCGCCGGAGTGGTTCGCCGGCCCATGGACCGTGACGCTCGGTGCCGAGGGCCGCGTGCTTCCGACCTATGAAGGGTCGAGCAACTATCGCTTCCTGCCGGTGCCGCTGTTCGACATCCGCCGCGCCGGCACGCCGCGCCATTTCCAGTCGCCGCGCGACGGCGCCAGCATCGGCATCGTCGAATTCGACAACTTCCGTCTCGGCCCGACCTTGAAGGTGCGTCTGCCGCGCCGCGAGGGCGACGATGCCAAATTGCGCGGCCTCGGTGACGTGAATTTCGCGGTCGAACTCGGCGGCTTCGCCGAATACTGGTTCACGCCGTGGCTACGCGCGCGCGGCGAACTGCGCCAGGGCGTGAGCGGGCATCACGGGCTGACCGGCGATCTCGCGGCCGATGTGGTGATGCCGGTGACGCCGCAACTCACGTTGTCCGGCGGGCCGCGCCTGTCGTTCGACAGCGGCAAGACGATGCAGACCTATTTCGGCGTCGATCCGGCGCAGTCGGTGCTATCCGGCCTGCCGGTCTACAACCCATCGGGCGGGGTGAGATCCTACGGCGCCGGCGTGATGGCGCGTTACGAGATCACGCCGCAATGGGCGACGCATCTGTTCGTCGAATACGAACGACTCATCGGACCCGCCGCGGATTCGCCGCTGGTGGCGTTGCGCGGCTCGCGCGATCAGGTGACGACCGGTCTTGGCGTCACCTATTCGTTCGACGTCGGTCCGTTCTTCCGCTGAGCTTCAGCGTCCGTCGCGCCTTGCCATGAACACGGGGCGCTCGAACACATAGGACGCGGCTTGTCAGCGTCCGTCGCGCCTTGCCATGAACGCGAGGCGCTCGAACAAATGCACGTCCTGCTCGTTCTTGATCAGCGCGCCGGCGAGCGGCGGGATCAGCTTCTTGTTGTCGCGCTCGCGCAACGTCTCCGGGCTGACGTCCTCGACCATCAATAGCTTGAGCCAGTCGAGCAGTTCCGAGGTCGACGGTTTCTTCTTCATGCCCGGCACGTCGCGGATTTCATAGAACAGCTTGAGCGCCTCGGCGACCAGCCGCTGCTTGATGCCGGGGAAATGCACGTCGATGATCGCGCGCATCGCATCCGGA
>JAHBZF010000119.1 GCA_019635575.1 Pseudolabrys sp.
GAGCGCGGCAAGATCGTGCCGAGCCGCATCACCGCGGTATCGGCCAAGAAGCAGCGCGAACTGGCGCAGGCCGTGAAGCGCGCGCGCTTCCTCGGTCTCCTGCCCTACGTGATCGGCTGATAAGCCACTAGACGACAACGCGGCGTCCGGACTCATCCGGGCGCCGATGGTTGGGGCGGACGCATGATCCGCCTCTAACCGCTCTTCGCAGCGGGACAGCTCGAGATGATGCAGATTGCCTTGATCGGACTGGGTGCGGGTGCGGCGACAGCATTGCTGTTCGCCTCCGTGAAGTCCGGCGCGCTGCTCTCGATCCTCCTGTTCTACATCGCGCCGCTGCCGATCCTGATCGCCGCGCTCGGCTGGAGCCATCTCGCCGGGCTGATCGCCGCGATCGTCGCCGCGCTGGCGCTCGCCGTCGCGTTCGGCTGGACCTTCTTCCTCGTTTTCCTGATCGGTGTCGGCCTGCCCGCCTGGTGGCTCGGCTATCTCACCATGCTGGCGCGCCCCGCCGCTGACGGCGGCACCGCGCTCGAATGGTATCCGGCCGGCCGGCTGGTCGTGTGGTGCGCGGTGCTCGGCGCGCTGATCGTGATCGCCGCGATCCCGACCTTCGGCACCGACGAACAGAGCTTCACCGCCGCGCTGCGGACGGCGTTCGAGCGCTTCATTCAGGTATCGCCCGACCGCGCGGGCCGCGGCGGCGACGCGATCCCCGGCGTCGACACGGCGCGGATCGTCGACTTCCTGGTCATGGTGATCCCCTCCACCGCGGCGGTGCTGGCAACGCTGACCAATACGCTCAATCTGTGGATTGCCGCGCGGATCGTGCGGCTCTCCGGGCGGCTCAACCGGCCGTGGCCGGACCTGCCGGCGATGGACTTCCCCAAGCTCGTCGCCGCCGTGCTGCTCGCGGCGATCGTCACATCATTGTTCGGCGGCCTCGTCGGCATCGCCGCAACCGTCTTGTCGGCGAGTCTGCTGGTCGCCTTCGCCATTCTCGGCTTTGCCGTGCTGCACGCGATCACGCGCGGCCGGCCGAGCCGCCCGTTCCTGCTCTCCGGCGTCTATGCCGCCACGCTGATGTTCGGCTGGCCGATGCTGGTGATGACGCTGCTCGGCCTCGCCGAAGCGGCCTTCAACATTCGCGCGCGCGCCGGACGCAAGGCCGGCCCGCCGATGGTTTCCTGAAACATACGGACAGATGCAAAAAGGAGAATGACGATGGAAGTGATTTTGCTGGAGCGCGTCGGCAAGCTCGGACACATGGGCGACGTCGTGCGCGTCAAGGACGGCTATGCGCGCAACTTCCTGCTGCCGCGCAACAAGGCGCTGCGCGCCACCAAGGACAACAAAGCCAAGTTCGACGCCATGAAGGCCGAGCTGCAGGCCAAGAACGAAGCCCGCAAGGGTGAAGCCGGCAAGCTCGCCGGCGCGTTCGAGGGCAAGTCGCTCACCGTGCTGCGCCAGGCGTCGGAAATCGGCCAGCTCTACGGCTCGGTGTCGCCGCGCGACATCGCCGAGATGCTCACCGCCGACGGCACGCCGGTCAACCGTTCGCAGATCGTGCTGCACGCCCCGATCAAGCTGATCGGCCAGTACAAGGTGCCGGTCGAGCTGCATCCGGAAGTCGAGGTGATCGTGCTCGTCAACGTTGCGCGCAACGCGGAAGAGGCCGAGCGTCTCCAGCGCGGCGAGAACGTGACCGTGCGTCGTCAGGACGACGGCGACGAGGAAGCCGAGAAGGCGGCTGCGGCGGCCGCCGCCAAGGCGCTGTTCGAGGAAGGCGCCGAGCAGCCGGCGGACGGCGAAGAAGAAGCCGCCGAAGAGAAGAACGACTGATCGTCACAACACTTCGGCGCGGCCGTCGGTTCGCGATGGCCGCGCCGGGTGGGTGAACGCTACTCGGCGGGTTTGGCCGGCTCCGCCGGTGCCGCCGGTTTCGGCTCTGTTGATTTCGATTCAGCCGGTGGGGCATCCGCCGGCTTTGTCGTTTCAGCGGGCTTGGTTTCCGCAGGCTTGATTTCCGCAGGCTTCACGTCCGCAGGTTTCTCAACCGGCGCGGGTTCGGCAGGCTTCTCGGCCGGCTTGGTTTCAACCGGCTTTGCTTCAACAGGCGCCGCCTCGACAGGCTTCGTCTCCGCCGGCTTGACCTCGGCAGGTGCATCGGCCGGTTTGGCCTGCGGCTTGTCGTTTTTCGACTTGTCGTTTTTCGACTTGCCGCTTCTCGATTTGTCGCTCTTGGGTTTGTCGTTGTCGGCCTTGTCGTCCCTCACCTCGCCGCGATGGCGGGTACGGGCCGGACGCGCCTCGCCCGGAGCAGCGGCCGGCGTCGCTTCCGGCGCTGGCTCGCGGCCACGCCGGCGCGCCGCCGGGGCCTCGTCGCGCCCGCCGGTGCCGATCCGCACCAGATAATCGGCCATCGCCTTCGCGCTTTCGCGGCTTGCGGTGTAATGCTCGCGCAGGAACGCCGCGAGCCCAGTCGGACCTTTCGACAGCGTGCGCGCGTCCTTGTGGCAGGCCTGGCAATCCGATGCGAACACCTGCTGCGGGCTCTTGCCGGCATCGATGCTCACCTGCGCGACGGCCTCCGCCGGCAGCCACACCACGGCCATCATCATCGCCGCGGCGGCCCATATCGCGCGGCTCCCGTTCGATCGCTTCATTCCGTTATCCGTCTGGCTTGAACGCCGCGCGCCCTCGCGCCGGCGGCTGACCCATACAGGATTCCCAGGGCAATGTCGGGGTCGCGGAGCCCCGCCCCCGCGAAAATCGCATAAGTGTGACCAGGCCACCGCATTGCTGCCGTTTTATTTCGAGGCTTAAGATATTACCTCAAGGACACCACCCCAGGGGGGATGGGGGTGTGGGTTATCCGATTGGCCGGCTGCGTGCCGGCGTGTCGATTGGATGGCAAACATGAACCGGTTATTGCAGCGGCTGCTGAGTTTCTACTTCCGGACCGGGACGGTCCGCGTCACCACCGCCTCGGGGCATGCCTTCACCTGCGGCGACGGCAGCGGCGAGCCGATTGCCATCCGCTTCACCACGGCCCGCGCGCAATGGGCCTGTGTGTTCGACCCCGAACTCAAGCTCGGCGAAGCCTATATGGACGGCGAGCTGGTCATGGAGCGTGGCTCGATCGCCGATCTGCTGGCGATCGGCATGCGGCAAAACGCAACCGTGATCCCCACCTGGGTCCGACCGCTATGGGCGTTGCGCCTGCTCGCCCGTCCGATCCAGCAGTTCAACCGGCGCCGCCAATCGCGCCGCAACGTCGCGCATCACTACGACCTCGATGGGCGGCTCTATTCATTGTTCCTCGATGCCGACCGGCAATATAGCTGCGCCTATTTCGAGTATCCCGGCCAGTCGCTCGACGACGCGCAGCTTGCCAAGAAACGGCACCTCGCGGCGAAGCTCCGCCTCGCCTCCGGGCAGAACGTGCTCGACATCGGCTGCGGCTGGGGCGGGCTTGGTCTTTATCTGGCCGAGATGGCCGATGTGTCGGTGACCGGCGTCACCTTGTCCGAGGAACAGCACCGCATCGCCAATGCGCGGGCGGCGGAATCCGGCCTTTCCGGCAAGGCGCAATTCAGGCTGATCGACTACCGCGACGTCCCGGAAACCTTCGACCGGATCGTTTCGGTCGGCATGTTCGAGCATGTCGGTGCGCGGTTCTACAACCAGTTCTTCGAGAAAAGCGCGGCGCTGCTCAAGGACGACGGGGCAATGGTGCTGCATTTCATCAGCCGCTCCGAAGGCCCCGGCTACACCAATCCGTGGATCGCCAAATACATCTTTCCCGGCGGCTATATTCCCGCGCCGTCCGAGGTGCTGCCGGCGATCGAGCGCGCGGGCCTCCTCGTCACCGACATCGAGTTCCTGCGGCTCCACTATGCGGAAACGCTCAAAGCCTGGCGCACCCGGTTCCTCGCCCACCGCGAGGAGATCACCCGCATCTATGACGAACGTTTCGTCCGCATGTGGGAGTTCTATCTCGCGGCGTCGGAAATGGCGTTCCGGGAGCAGAACATGATGGTGATGCAGATCCAGCTCACCAAGCGGCAGGACGTGATTCCGATCACGCGCGACTACATCGCGCAGGAGGAAGCGCGGCTGCGGCGGTTCGAGGGTGAGCGTGTTCCGCCGATCCGGCTCGCGGGCGAATAGCGGACGTCAAGCCGAAACTGCTGTTGCCGTGCGGTAATCGTCGCATCAGTGAGTAGCGTGGAAAGCGTGCGAGAGCCGTTGCGCCCTATCGGCTTGCGCCGGTATTTGCGCCACTCTTTGCCGTCATAGACTGAGCCCCATGCCGCCTTTCGATTCGACTGCCCGCAAGCAGGTGGAGCCGCTCGCGCCCTCCACCCCCGCCTATCGCTCCGCCCCGCATAATATCGAGGCGGAACAACAGCTTTTGGGCGCGATCCTCGTCAACAACGAGGCGTTCTACCGGGTTTCCGATTTTCTGGAGCAGCGGCATTTCTTCGAGCCGCTGCATCAGAAGACCTACGAACTGATGTCGAGCCTGATCCGCGCCGGCAAGATCGCGACGCCGGTGACGCTCAAGACCTTCCTCGACGGCAATATCGACATCGGTGGCATTACCGTCGCGCAATACCTCGCCCGGCTGGCGGCCGAAGCGACCACCATCATCAACGCCGAGGACTACGGCCGCACCGTCTACGATCTCGCGGTGCGCCGCTCGCTGATCCTGGTCGGCGAGGAAATGGTCAACACCGCTTACGATGCGCCGGTCGATTTCGCGCCGCGCACGCAGATCGAGGAAGCGGAACGCCGGCTCTACGAACTCGCGGAATCCGGCCGTTACGATGGCGGCTTCCAGCGGTTCGCGCAGGCGCTCACCACCGCCGTCGACATGGCGGCAAAGGCTTACCAACGCGACGGCCGGCTGTCCGGCCTCGCCACCGGCCTCGACGATCTCGACAAGATGATGGGCGGTCTGCAGGCGTCCGACCTGATCGTGCTCGCCGGACGTCCCGGCATGGGCAAGACCTCGCTCGCCACCAACATCGCCTACAACGTCGCCAAGGCATGGCAGGGCGAGGTGCAGGCCGATGGCCATACCACGACCGTCAATGGCGGCGTGGTCGGCTTCTTCTCGCTGGAAATGTCGGCGGAACAGCTCGCCACCCGTATCATCGCCGAGCAGACCGGCATCCCCTCGAGCCAGATCCGCCGCGGCGGCATCACCGAGGCGGAATTCGAGACGCTGAAGGACCACTCGATCGAGTTGCAGGGCCTGCCGCTTTACGTGGACGAAACCGGCGGCCTCTCCATCGCGCAGCTCGCCGCCCGCGCGCGGCGCCTCAAGCGCCAGCGCGGCCTCGATTTGCTGGTGATCGACTACATCCAGTTGTTGTCCGGCTCGTCGCGCCGCAGTTCGGAAAACCGCGTGCAGGAAATCACCGAGATCACCACCAAGCTCAAGGCGCTCGCCAAAGAGCTGGCGGTGCCGGTGATCGCGCTGTCGCAGCTCTCGCGTCAGGTGGAAAACCGCGACGACAAGCGCCCGCAACTGTCGGACCTGCGTGAATCCGGATCGATCGAGCAGGACGCCGACGTCGTGCTGTTCGTCTATCGCGAGGAATACTATTTGCAGAACAAGGAGCCGCGTCCCGGCTCCGAAGAACACACCAAGTGGCAGATCGCCATGGACGAGGCGCACGCCAAGGCCGAAGTCATCATCGGCAAGCAGCGCCACGGCCCGACCGGCACCGTCGATCTGCACTTCGAGGGCGCGATCACCCGGTTCAGCAACCTCGCCAGCACCAACCGCCTGCCCCAGCCGATGGGGTAAAGCGGGCCGCACAAAGGCGCGCAGTGGACGAACCGGGAACACCGGGGTAAGACGGCGCATGTCCGTCGCCGCCATGCCTGCGAATCCCGCCGCCGAAACGCTGCCCGATACCGTCACGGCGCCCGATGCGCGCGAGACGGAATCCGGCGCGATCCTCACCATCGATCTCGATGCCATCACCGCCAACTGGAAGGCGCTGGCACGCCGCGCGACGCCGGCGGAATGTTCGGCAGTGGTGAAGGCCGACGCCTATGGCTGCGGCCTCGAAGCGGTCGGCACGGCGCTCGCCAAGGCCGGGTGCAGGACCTTCTTCGTCGCTGATCTGGGCGAAGCACGGCGGCTGCGCGCGGTCGCGCCCCAAGCGGCGATCTATGTGCTCGGCGGGCTTCTCCCCGGCACCGGTCCGACATTCGCCGACCTGAACATCTCGCCGTGCATCGGCAGTCTGGTCGAACTCGCCGAATGGGACGCCTTCGTCGCGCAGAGCGGCTGGCGCGGGCAGTTCGCCCTGCATGTCGACACCGGCATGAACCGGCTCGGCCTCACCGTCACCGAAGCTGCGGCGATGGCGACACGTATCCGCGCCGAGCATCACGGCATCGCGCTGCTGATGAGCCACTTCGCCTGCGCCGACACGCCGGAGCACGCGCTCAACGAGCGGCAGATCAAACTCTTCCGCGAAATCCGCCTGCTCTATCGCGGCATCCCCGCCTCGATCGCGAACTCGTCCGGCATCTTCCTCGGCGCGCCGGCGCATTGCGATCTGGTACGTCCCGGCTACGCGCTCTACGGCGGCAATCCGACGCCGGGCCGCACCAATCCGATGCGCGCGGCGATCGATCTGCGCGGCCGCATCCTGCAAGTGCGCGAGGTGGCAAAGGGCGACAGCGTCGGCTACGGCGCGGCGTGGAGCGCATCCCGTAGCGCGCGCATCGCCATCGTCTCGCTCGGCTACGGCGACGGTTTCCCGCGCGCGGCCGGCGCGGCGGATCGCGCGACCGGCACGCAGGCCGTGGTCGGCGGCAAGCTGTGTCCGCTCGCCGGCCGCATCTCCATGGATCTGATGGCGATCGACGTCAGCGAGCTGCCGCCCGGCACCGCCAAGCGCGGCGACCTCGCGACCCTGATCGGCGACGAGATCGGCATCGACGATGTCGGCGCCGCCGCGCGCAGCATCGGCTACGAGGTGCTGACCAATCTCGGCAAGCGCTATCATCGCGTCTATCGCGGCGGCTGACGGATCATGGCCAAGAACTCATCGAGCTTCGTCTGCCAGAACTGCGGCGCCGCCTATGGCCGCTGGCAGGGCCGCTGCGAGAGTTGCGGCGAATGGAATACCCTCGTCGAGGAAGGCGCGGCCGCGCCCGTTCCCGGCGGCGCACGCGCCGCGCGCAAAGGCCGCCGCTTCGAGCTTGAACCGCTCACCGGCGAGACGCTCGACGCGCCACGCCTCCCCTCCGGCATCGCCGAACTCGATCGCGTGACCGGCGGCGGCTTCGTCCCCGGCTCGGTGCTGCTGATGGCGGGCGATCCCGGCATCGGCAAATCGACGCTGCTCATTCAAGCGGCCGCGTCGCTCGCCCGCGCCGGCCACCGCACCGTTTACATCTCCGGCGAGGAAGCCGTCGCGCAGGTGCGGCTGCGCGCCGAACGGCTCGGGCTCTCGCAGGCGCCGGTCGAACTCGCGTCGGAAACCGCGGTCGAGGACATCATTGCCACCATCGCCGAGGGCAAGACGCCGCGGCTGATCGTGATCGATTCCATCCAGACCATGTGGAGCAACGCCGTCGACAGCGCGCCCGGCACGGTGACGCAGGTGCGCGGCTCGGCGCAGGCGCTCATTCGCTACGCCAAGAAATCCGGCGCGGCGCTGATGCTGGTCGGCCACGTCACCAAGGACGGGCAGATCGCCGGCCCGCGCGTGGTCGAGCATATGGTCGATGCCGTGATGTCGTTCGAGGGCGAAGGCTCGCAGCAGTTCCGCATCCTGCGCGCGGTGAAAAACCGCTTCGGCCCAACCGACGAGATCGGCGTGTTCGAGATGACCGGGCTCGGGTTGCGCGAAGTGTCGAACCCGTCCGAACTGTTCCTGTCGGAGCGCGATCTCGGCTCGCCCGGCACCGCCGTATTCGCCGGGATCGAGGGCACGCGCCCGGTGCTGGTCGAAATCCAGGCGCTGGTCGCGCCGACCTCGCTCGGCACCCCGCGCCGCGCCGTGGTCGGCTGGGAAGGCAGCCGCCTCGCCATGGTGCTCGCGGTGCTCGAAGCCCATTGCGGCGTGAAGCTCGGCGGCTACGACGTCTATCTCAATGTCGCCGGGGGGCTGCGCATCAACGAACCGGCCGCCGACCTCGCCGCCGCGGCGGCGCTGGTCTCCTCGCTCGCCGGCGCGGCGCTGCCGGCGGACGCCGTCTATTTCGGCGAGATTTCGCTGTCCGGCGCGGTGCGCCCGGTGGCGCAGAGCGGCGCGCGGCTGAAGGAAGCCGGCAAGCTCGGCTTCAAGCGCGCGGTCGCCCCCGAGACCGGCCGCGACAGCGGCGACGCCGGCCTCGCCGTCACCGGCATCGGCCATCTGACCACCATGGTCGCCGATATCGCCGCGCGCGGCACCCCGCGCCCCGCCGCCTCCCCGCGCCCGGCCAAACGGGCCTGATACTTCCCCGCAACAGCCCACAGGTCTGCAATCCGGGCGGGGTGACGAGGCCGCAACGCCCCGCTATACACAGGCCACGCCAGCCCGCGCGGACGCCTCCACAGGCACCCGTCAGGCGGCGGAAGGCACGAAATATCCGCGAACGATCAATGACTTATCAAGTGAACGGGGCGATTGCCGGACGGTTCCGGGCGCGATGGATTCGCCATCGTGCCGGCCGCGCGCACGCCCTCACCGTCCATTCGCCGGGCTAAAAGACCGCCATGCCGTTCACGCTGCTCGACGTCATCCTGCTCATCGTCATGCTGGTGTCCGGCCTGCTGGCCATGATCCGCGGCTTCATGCGCGAGGTGTTGTCGATCGCCGCCTGGGGCATTGCCGCGGTGACGACGCTCTATGCCTTCAACAAGCTCACGCCGGTCGTCCAGCAGTACATCAACAACGACATCATCGCGAAGGTCGTCACCGTCGCCGGCGTGTTCCTCGGCACGCTGCTGCTGGTGACCATCGTCACCGTGCGCATTTCCGACATGATCCTCGACAGCCGGGTCGGCGCGCTCGACCGCACCCTCGGCTTCCTGTTCGGGCTGGCCCGCGGCCTGATCATCGTCGTCATCGCCTTCCTGTTCTTCGCCTGGCTGGTTCCCGACAACCGCCAGCCGGACTGGGTGCAGTCCGCCAAGTCGAAAGTCGTGCTCCAGGGCACCGGAAACTGGCTGATCGGCATGTTGCCGGAAGACCCCGAGACCACCATCTTAAAGCGGCTGAAGAAGCCCAAACCGGAAGACCAGGAGTCCGACGCGCCTGGCCAGAAATCCGACAGCGGCGCGCCGGCCACCACCACGGGAACCCGCGCGCAATAGCGGCTCCCACTGCGAGGACCGATGGCTGAGACAACCGACGCGGCGCTGGACCTGAATGCGGACCGGCTACGCGAGGAGTGCGGCGTTTTTGGAATCTTCGGCCATCCCGATGCCGCGGCGATCACCGCGCTCGGCCTGCACGCCTTGCAGCATCGCGGCCAGGAAGCCGCCGGCATCGTCAGCTATGACGGCAGCCGGTTTCATTCCGAACGCCGCCTCGGCCTTGTCGGCGACACCTTCTCCCGCCGCGAGGTGATCGACCGCCTGCCCGGCAATTCCGCGGTCGGCCATGTGCGCTACTCGACCACCGGCGAGACCGTGCTGCGCAACGTGCAGCCGCTGTTCGCCGAACTCAATGCCGGCGGCTTCGCCATCGGCCACAACGGCAATCTCACCAACGGTCTGACCTTGCGCCGCGAACTGGTGCGCGACGGCGCGATGATGCAGTCCACCACCGACACCGAGGTGATCCTGCATCTGGTCGCGCGCTCATCCCGCAATCATTTCGTCGATCGTTTCGTCGACGGCATCCAGCAGCTTCAGGGCGCCTACGCCTTCGTCGGCCTGACCAACAAGAAGCTGATCGGCGCCCGCGACCCACTCGGCATCCGCCCGCTGGTGCTCGGCCGTCTCGACGGCTGCCCGATCCTCGCCTCGGAAACCTGCGCGCTCGACATCATCGGCGCGACCTACGTGCGCGATATCGAGAACGGCGAAGTGGTGGTGTTCGACGAGAGCGGCATGCAGAGCATCAAGCCGTTCCCGGAGATGAAGCCCCGCCCCTGCGTGTTCGAGTACATCTATTTCGCGCGGCCCGACTCCATCGTCGGCGGCCGCCCGGTCTACGACGTACGCAAGGAGATGGGCGCGCAGCTCGCCCGCGAGGCGCCGGCCGATGTCGATGTCATCGTTCCGGTGCCGGATTCCGGCGTGCCGGCGGCGATCGGCTTCGCGCAACAGGCCGGGCTGCCGTTCGAGATGGGCATCATCCGCAACCACTATGTCGGCCGCACCTTCATCCAGCCGACCCAGGCGATCCGCGAGTCCGGCGTGCGCATGAAGCACTCGGCCAACCGCGCGGTGGTCAAGGGCAAGCGCATCGTGCTGGTCGATGACTCGATCGTGCGCGGCACCACCTCGCGCAAGATCGTGCAGATGATGCGCGATGCCGGCGCGACCGAGGTGCATTTCCGCATCGCCTCGCCGCCGATCAAGTATCCGGACTATTACGGCATCGACACGCCGGAGCGCGAAAAGCTGCTCGCCGCGACCCACAGCCTCGAGGAGATGCGCAAATTCATCGGCGCGGACTCGCTCGCGTTCCTGTCGGTCGACGGCATCTATCGCGCCATGGGCGAGGACGGCCGCGACCCGGTCCATCCGCAGTACACCGATCATTGCTTCACCGGCGACTATCCGACCGGCCTGACCGATCAGGACGGCAAGAACGCCGCGCCACGGCAATTGTCGCTGCTCGCCGAAGCCAGCTAGAACGCACGCATGTCGAAATCCTTGTCGGGGCGCATCGCGCTCGTCACCGGCGCCTCGCGCGGCATTGGCGCGGCGGTCGCGCTCGCGCTCGCCGAACAGGGCGCGCACATCGTCGCGGTGTCGCGTACCGCCGGCGCGCTGGAGGAGCTGGACGATCGCATCGTTGCCGCCGGCTCGACCGCGACCCTGGTGCCGCTCGACGTCAAGGATACCGACGGCATCCTGCGGCTGGCGCTGGCGATCCACGAGCGTTACGGCAAGCTCGACGTCCTGGTCGGCAATGCCGGCGTGCTCGGCACCGGCTCGCCGGTCGATCACATCGAACCGAAATCGTGGAACGACACGTTCGCGGTGAACCTCACCGCCAACTGGCATTTCCTGCGCGCCTTCGATCCGCTCCTCAAAGCATCCGACGCCGGCCGCGCGGTATTCATCTCATCGGGCCTCGCGACCAAGGTGATGGCGTATTTCAGCGCCTATTCGGCGTCGAAAGCGGCGCTCGACATGCTGGTGCGCACCTACGCGGCCGAGGTGGCGACGACGAATGTCCGCGCCAATCTGTTCAATCCCGGCCGCACCCGCACGCATATGATGGCGATCGCATTCCCCGGTATCGATCCGGATTCGCTGCCGCCACCGGCGGACGTCGCGCAGGCGCTGGTGCCGCTGTGCCTGCCGTCGTTCAAGCAGAACGGCGTGCTGTACGATTACCCCGCGCGCAAGATCCTCGCCTTCCAGCCGCCGGCGTGAGACGGCCCGCCTAACTCCTCGCTCACCACGTCATGGCGCACGTGTTGCGGCCATCCACGTCTTTGGCTCCGCAAGGAAGAAAGCAAGATGTGGATGCCCGCTACATCAGGGCGTTCACGCCCGTCTTCGACGGGCTATGTGCAGGCATGCGTGGATGGAGCGGAGTCCAACTCTCACTCCGCCTCATCCTGAGGAGCCACGCCGAGCGCATCGCGCGAGGCTGGCGTCTCGAAGGACGAGGCGGCCGGTGAAACCCTCGCCCCGTTTACGGGGAGAGGGTGGCGAGCGTGAAACGCGAGCCGGGTGAGGGGTAAAGCTCGAAAAGCTGCCCCTCACCCGCTTGCCTCGCGCCGCTCGGCAAGCGACCTCTCCCCGCGCGCGGGGAGAGGTGAACAGCGCGCGCGGCCATACCGTC
>JAHBZF010000012.1 GCA_019635575.1 Pseudolabrys sp.
GTGCGTGGTATTGGCAGGCAAGCGGGCCGCCGCTGACGGCCCAAGCGTCGAACGCGCCCGCATCCGCCATCCACCGCCGTCGCGCCTGCCGCGATGTGGAGATCAGGGATGCTACAGCGGCGTTCGCGCCAGCAGCGCTTCCAGCGAGCGTGCGCCGGCCTCGCCCTTCTGCGCGCGGTCCCATTGTTCGACGATACTGTCCTTGAACATCCGCACGGCTTCCGGCGCCGCGGTGACCATGGCGATGCCGGCCGAGATGTTCGGGTGATCGCCAAGCCGGTAAGGGCTCATGGTGACGAACGTGGCGTCGCTTTTCTCGAACACCTGAAAGGTTTGTTCCGCCGCGAAGTTCTCGACGACGCCGATCTGCACGCCGATCGGCTGCTTGCGGAAAATCTCCACCAGCCGTTCCACTTCTCGCCGTGCCAAGGCCCGGCGCTTGCGCATCACCGCGGCGCTGAGATCGTAGCGGCCAATCAGGCCGGAGCGCAGAAATCGCTCGATGGTTTGCGTATTGATGACGCTGACGACGGTGGGATTGCGTTTCGGCGTCGAGCCGCGACGCTCCTTCAGCACCGACAGGACGCGCTCGACATAATCGGCAAACCAGGCCCTGTCTTCATTGGCGGTGCCGTTGGATTCCAGCAGCATGGTGCGCAGATGATCGATGTAGTCATCCGACAGCAACAGGAACGAGATCGGCGTGAAATTGCCGAGCACCTGAATGACGTTTTCCTCGAGCTGCCGCATGCGCTCGAAGAAGGCGACGGCATTGTTGTAATATTCGACGCCGACGCCCATCAGCGACGGCAGCGACACTTCGAGCAGCTCCGCGAGCTTCTCCAGCGTCTCGATCTTCACCAGCTCGCCCTTTTCGAGCCGGTACAGCGCTGCCCGCGAGACGCCGATCTTCTCGGCCATGTCGGAGGCGGTGAAATTCTTGCCGAGACGATAGGCGCGCAGCCGGTTGCCGATTTCCTGCCATTGCTCGGACATGCGCTGCCTGAACCGAAGTCTCAAATTTGATACCACACTGTGAAGCAGCGGAGATTGTTCTGCAAGCGTCGTATGTTGCGCCGGTAGGCGATTTTCTCGCGGGGTGATTAGCCAGCGAATGCGCTGCGCATCGCCAGGTTGCGGTTTGGACCCGGGCCGCCCCGACGCGATGATCGGGGGACGATCCCAGGCCATGCCCTTGACTCCCGGAGGGCGACCGTCTCAATAATGATACCTTGCGACGTTTTGTCGCAAATCACGCCGTCGGGGGCGATCAAGGGAAGGGGTGGACACCATGTCTGTTACCGCTGCGGAAGCGTCCGATGCGACGCGCGAAAGTTACGCCCGCAAAGCTTTGCTCGGTTCGGCCCTCGGCTATGCGATGGACGGATTCGATCTGCTCATTCTGGGCTTCATGCTGTCGGCGATCGCCGCCGAACTGCATTTCACGCCGGCGCAATCCGGCTCGCTGGTCACCTGGACGCTGATCGGCGCGGTCATCGGCGGCGTGGTGTTTGGCATCCTCAGCGACTATTTCGGCCGTATCCGCGTGCTGACCTGGACCATTCTGCTGTTTGCGATCTTCACCGGCCTGTGTGCCTTCGCGCAGGGCTATTGGGATCTGCTCGCGTATCGCACCATCGCTGGCCTCGGCCTCGGCGGCGAGTTCGGCATCGGCATGGCGCTGGCGGCCGAAGCCTGGCCAGCCTCGAAGCGCGCGCGGGTTTCGTCCTATGTCGGTCTCGGCTGGCAGGCGGGCGTGCTGCTCGCGGCGATCGTCACGCCGATTCTGCTGCCGATTGTCGGCTGGCGCGGCATGTTCGCCGTCGGCATCCTTCCGGCGGTCGTTGCCTTCATCGTCCGCTATACGCTTGGTGAGCCGCCGATCTTCGTCGAGAAGACCCAGAAACGCACCGGCAATCCGCTTGCGTTGCTGGTCAAGGACGCTGAGACGACCAAGATCAGTCTCGGCATGTTCATCCTCTGCTCGGTGCAGAACTTCGGCTACTACGGCGTGATGATCTGGCTGCCGTCTTATCTGTCGACGCGGTTCGGCTACACGCTCACCCGCTCGGCGGTGTGGACGGCCGTGACCATCCTCGGCATGGCGTTCGGCATCTGGCTGTTCGGTCAACTCGCTGACAAGTTCGGCCGCCGACCGATCTTCTTCCTGTATCAGGCCGGAGCGGCGATCTCGGTCGTCGTCTATTCGCAACTCGTCGATCCGATGCACCTGCTGATCGGCGGCGCGATCATGGGCCTGTTCGTCAACGGCATGCTCGGCGGCTACGGCGCGCTGATGTCGGAATTGTATCCGACCGAGGCGCGTGCAACGGCGCAGAACGTGCTGTTCAATCTCGGCCGTGGTGTCGGCGGATTCGGTCCGCTGGTGATCGGCGCGCTCGCCGCGCATTACTCGTTCGCGGTGGCGATCGCGCTGCTGTCGATCCTGTACGTGGTCGACATCATCGCCACGGCGCTGCTCATTCCCGAGCGCAAGGGCGCGCCGCTGGAATAAAGCGCGCCGCCGCACCGACAAAAACGAAAAGAGGAGCCGCGAGGCTCCTCTTTTTTCTTTGATCGGCTGCCGTTCAAGCCGGCGGCGCGATCCGGGATCAGTTGAGTTCCGACCCGGCGATCTCGTTGAGCAGCTTCAGCCGCTCGTCGGCGGACATGCGCTCGTAGCCGGCAGCCTTGTCCGCGAACGCGACCAGGCGACGGTGCGCTTCGTCGGTGACGTCGAGCGTCAGCGGATTTTCCTCGAACGAGTCGACGAAACGGCCGACCAGCATCCCGAGAAGATAATACAGCGCATATTGGTCGCGGTGCTGCGCGCCCATCTCAAGGGCGCGCTGCTGGAACGTCTTGTACGTCCGCAAGCCCTTGTGCTGCGACTTCAGCCATTGCGCCAATTCTTCCACGTCCGTCCTCCGATTCTCGCTCACAGTGTCAGTAAAATGAAGAAACGACCAGTATATGACCTGGACGCGAATAAAAAAAGAGATTTCTCGCGAAAAATGGCTGATTCTGCCCGATTACGCGTTTCTTGCGTGTGTCTCAAAAATGAGATAGCCTCGGTTCTTTCCGCTGTTTTGGGTTTCCGAATGGGAGAGAACACCGTGCTCAGTCCGGCCCGTGCACCGTCGACCGCTCCACAGGCCGAAGCGGCGTTCGACGTCGCCGACACGCAGGCGCTGGTGGTGTCCAACACCGCCGTCAACAGCGACTACTTTCACATGGTGCTCGAAGCCGACGGCCTGGCTGCTCAGGCGCGCGCCGGCCAGTTCTTCAACATCGCCTGTCCGGCGACCGGCAACGACCTGCCGTATCTGCGGCGGCCGATGAGCGTCTATCGCGCCGCGCCGGCAAAAGGTCAGGTCGAGTTTCTCTACAAGGTCACGGGCGCCGGCACGCGCGGCCTCGCGACCGTGCGGGCGGGCGACAGCGTCGCCATCCTCGGCCCGCTCGGCAACGGCTTCACCCTCGATCCGCGCTGGAAGAACATCGTCGTGCTCGGCCGCGGCGTCGGTCTTGCGACGCTCGCGCCGCTCGCCGAACTTGCGGCGGAGCAGGGCGTCGGCGTCACGGCGATCCTCAGCGCCCGTTCGCGCGCGCTGGTGATGTCGGTTGAACGCTTCGCGAAAAGCGGCGCGGCGGTCGAGGTCGTGACCGATGAGGACGGATCGAGCGAGCCGGCGGCGGTCGAAAAACTGCTGGAGCGGCTGATCGTGCAGGGCAAGGCCGACGCGTTCTTCACCTGCGGTTCCAACCGGCTGATGCTGCTGATGAAGCGCGTCGGCGAGAAGCATGGCATTCCGGGCGAAGTGGCAATGGAGCAGCAGATGGCCTGCGGGCTCGGCATGTGCTTCTGCTGCGTGCGCTCGTTCGCGACGCCGGACGGCGACACCGAGCAGCGTCGCGTCTGTCTCGAAGGCCCTGTGTTCGCGTTGCGGGAGGCGCTGTCATGGTAGATTTGCGCGTCAAGATCGGCCGGATGACGCTGGCGAACCCGGTGATGCCGGCCTCCGGCACCTTCTCCGAAGGGCTCGCCCGCGTATTCTCGTTCGATCATCTCGGCGCGGTGGTCACCAAGACCATCACCGCGGAGCTGCGTGGCGGCAATCCGACGCCGCGTGTCTGCGAGGTCGGGCAGGGCATGCTCAATTCGATCGGTATTCCCAGCAAGGGCGTGGCGAACTTCATCGACAAGATCATGCCGGAATACGAGCGGTTCTCCGCGCCGCTGGTGGTCAGCGTCTCGGCGCCGACCGTGGAGCTGTTCGGCGACATCGTGCGTCAGCTCGATATCCCCGGCATCGCCGCGATCGAGGCGAACATCTCGTGTCCGAACATCGAGGAAGACGGCAAAGCCTTCGCCATGCGGTCGCGCTCGACCAGCGCAGTGGTCAAGGAATTGCGTGCAGCGACCAAACTCCCGCTGTGGGTCAAGCTGACGCCGAACACCGCCGACGTGGCGGCGGTCGCGCTCGCCGCGCAGGACCAGGGCGCCGACGCGCTGGTGGTCGCCAACACCATCCTCGCCATGTCGATCGACACCGAGACGTTCAAGCCGCGGCTCGGCAACATTCTCGGCGGTTATTCCGGCCCGGCGATCAAGCCGATCGCGCTGCGCATGACCTATCAATGCGCCAAGGCTGTGAGCATTCCGGTGATCGGTTGCGGCGGCATTGCCTCGACCGAGGACGCGGTGGAATTCCTGCTCGCCGGCGCTACCGCGGTGCAGGTCGGCACCGCGACCTTCGTCAAGCCGAACACCATGCTGGAGATTGTCGACGGCCTCGAAGCGTTCTGCGCGCGCAAGGGCATCGCCCGCGTGAGTGACCTGATCGGCGCGGTGCGCGACACCGACATGAATGTCGACAAGCTGGAGGCGCTGCCGTGAACGCGCCCACCGGCCTGCGCGACGGGATCGACGCGCGGCAATGGCGCGAACTCGCCGAGCGTCTGTTCGACGAGTTGCGCACGCGTTCGACCGACGATCCGGGCGTCACCCGTGAATGCTACGCCGCGGGCGAAAACGCCGCGATAACGCTGCTGCGGGAGACCGCCGCCGAATACGGCCTCGTCTGCACCGAGGATCGCGCCGCCAATCTCACCATTTCGCTCCCGGACGACGATCTCGGTAAACCCGGCATCATCCTCGGCTCGCACGTCGATTCCGTGCCGCATGGCGGTAACTTCGACGGCGGCGCTGGCGTCATCGCCGGGCTTCTCTGCCTGATCCGGCTGCGTGCCGAGCGCCACGCGCCGGTTCCGCCGGTGCGGTTGCTCGCGTTGCGCGGCGAGGAAAGTGCCTATTACGGCCGCGCCAATATGGGTTCGCGCGCGCTGTTCGGCCTGTTGACGCCCGCCGATCTCGACGCCAAGCGCCAATCCGGTGGCGGGACGTTGCGAGAGGCTATGGCTTCGGTGGGTGCCGACGTCGACGCCATCGCGCAGCGCGAGGTGCTGCTGTCGCCGGATTCCGTGTCGTCCTATCTGGAACTGCATATCGAGCAGGGTCCGGTGATGGTCGCGCGCGACCTGCCGACGGCGATCGTCACCGGCATTCGCGGCAATCTGCGGCATCGCCGTGTCGCCTGTCGCGGCGAGGCCGGGCATTCCGGCACGGTGCCGCGCTGGCTGCGGCGCGACGCGGTGTTCGCGGTGTCCGATCTGATCATGCGTCTCGACGAGCACTGGAACCGGTTGCTGGAGCGCGGCATCGATCTCGTGGTCACGGCCGGTGTGTTCGGCACCGACAGTTCGCAGCACGCCATCGCGCGTATCCCCGGCGAGGTCTATTTCTCCTTCGAGGTGCGTAGCCAGAGTTACGACACGCTCGAAGGGTTCTACGAGCTGTTCCGTTCCGAATGTCGCGCGGTCGCGGATCTGCGCCGCGTCAAGTTCGAATTCGACGATCGGATCTACACCGAGCCGGCGCGGATGGATGAAGGCATTATCGCCCGCCTCAAAAAGTATTCCGAGAAGCTCGGCTATCCGACCGAGCTTATTCCGAGCGGCGCCGGCCACGACGCGGCGGTGTTCGCCAATGCCGGCGTGCCGTCGGGCATGATTTTTGTGCGTAACCGCAACGGATCGCACAATCCGGACGAGGCGATGGCGCTCGACGATTTCATGCGCGGCGTGGAACTGATGTATGCTTACGCATCCACAGGTACGCCAAGCTGATGACGAGCCCGACGACACTGACGATCCGCCGTCCCGACGACTGGCATGTGCATTTTCGCGACGGCGAGGTGCTGAAATCGGTGGTGAACTTCACCGCTGCGCATTTCGGCCGCGCTATCGTCATGCCGAACCTGGTGCCGCCGGTGACGACGGCGAAGCAGGCGGCGGCCTATCGCGAGCGCATCCTTGCGGCGATCGACGGCCATCGTTTCACGCCGCTGATGACCTGCTATCTCACCGACGATACCGACAAGACTGACCTGATTGCCGGGTTTCGCGACGGCATCTTTACCGCGGTGAAGCTCTATCCGGCGCACGCCACCACCAATTCGGCCCACGGCGTCACCGATCTCGACAAGGTCCGTCCGGTGCTCGAAGCCATGGCGGAAGCGGGGATGCGGCTGTTGATCCACGGCGAGGTGCCGAAGCCGGAGATCGACGTGTTCGACCGGGAAAAGGTGTTCATCGACACGATCCTGTTGCCGCTCCTGGACAAGGTGCCGGCGCTGAAGATCGTCATGGAGCATGTCACTACCTTGCACGGCGTGGCGGTGGTGCGGGCGCACCGCTCGCGGCTCGGCGCGACCATCACGCCGCAGCACCTGCTGTTCAACCGCAACGCGATCTTCAACGGCGGGTTGCGGCCGCATATGTATTGTCTGCCCGTGCTCAAGCGCGAGGAACACCGCCTGGCGCTGCGGGAAGCGGCGACCAGCGGCGACCCCGGCTTCTTCCTCGGCACCGATTCCGCCCCGCATCTGCGCCATCTCAAGGAGGCGGCCTGCGGCTGCGCCGGGGTGTTCGGCGCGCCGGCGGCGCTCGCCGCCTATCTCAAGGTGTTCGAGGAGGAGGGGGCGCTGGACAAGTTCGAGGCGTTCGCCTCCCTGAACGGTCCGGCCTTCTACGGCCTGCCGGCGAACGAGGAGCGGGTGACGCTCCGGAAAAAGCCGCAGTTCGTTTGCGACGATGTTCCGGTCGAAAAAATGGGGGAAATCCATCCTCTGTTCGGTGGCGATCAGGTTGACTGGTCAATGGCTTAGAGCCATAAAGATTTGATCGCTGGACAAGACAACAGTTTTTCTGCGGGCAAGGTCGGCCTAGCAGCGATCTGGCGCGCAGAGTACTCCGCCGGTTTCATCCTCCGGTTTCAGAAGGGGAACTCATGAGTAATTTTTCATCCTCGCCGGCTGACAAGAAAGCCATTGCGCGCCAGACCGCAAAGATGATGCTGGAAATCAAGGCGATTCACTTCAATGCGGAATCGCCTTTTTTCTTTACCTCCGGTTGGGCCAGCCCCGTTTACGTCGACTGCCGCAAGATCATCTCCTATCCGCGCCTGCGCTCGGGCCTGATGGACTTCTCCTCGGCGGTGATCCTGTCCGAGATCGGCTACGAGTCGATCGACAACATCGCCGGCGGCGAGACCGCGGGCATCCCGTTCGCCGCCTGGATCGCCGACAAGCTGATGCTGCCGATGCAGTATATCCGCAAGAAGGCCAAGGGCTTCGGCCGGAACGCGCAGATCGAGGGCGATCTGCTCGAAGGCGCGCGCACGCTGCTGGTGGAAGACCTCGCGACCGACGGGCGCAGCAAGGTCAATTTCTGCAATGCGCTGCGCAAGGCCGGCGCGCAGGTCGATCACTGCTTCGTGCTGTTCTATTACGATATCTTCCCGGAAAGTCAGGGGCACCTTCGCGACCTGAATGTGAAGCTGCACCATCTCGCCACCTGGTGGGACGTGCTCGAAGTCGCGGAAGAGAGCGGTCATTTCGATCGCGGCATGCTGCGTGAGGTGCGTGCGTTCCTCAATCAGCCGGCTCAGTGGTCGGCGGCGCATGGCGGCATCTCCGACTTCGACGGCGGTCCGAAGCAGGAAGGCGCGGCGGCATAGCTTTCGTCCGCGCGATCGCGACAAACAAAACCCTCCGGCATGCCGGAGGGTTTTTTCATTCTTGATGATGTTGCCGGTACGCCGCCATGAAGCGCGGCGCCATGCGCTCCACTTTTTCCGGCGACACGCGGCCGGAACGGGTGATGTAGGACATCGCGAAATCGTAGGGCGCGAGCGGCATCTTGTCCGGGAAGGTTTCGTACCAGGCGGCGCTGGCATTGGCGGCGTCCACCAGCAGTTCGAGGATCGGCCGGCGCTCCGCTTCGTAGCGTGTCAGCGCCGCTGGAATATCGCGCGGGGAAGCGGCAAGGGCGCGGGCTAGCGCGATCGAGTCTTCCAGCGCGAGACGCGTTCCCGAGCCGATCGAGAAATGCGCGGTGTGCAGCGCGTCGCCGAGGATCACGGTGTTGCCGCGCGACCAGCGCGTGTTGTGGATCACCGGGAATTGCCGCCAGATCGAACGGTTGGAGATCAGTGGATGGCCGTCGAGGGTGTCCGCGAACACATCTTCCAGCGCGGTTTTGAGCGCGGCTTCGTCGAGCACGGCGAGACCGCTGTTGGCGAAGGTCGCCGCGTCGGTCTCGATGATGAATGTGCTCATCCGATCGGAATAGCGATAGTGGTGCGCGTTGAAATAGCCAAGACGATGCTTCACGAAGGTCTGCGTCAGCGTCTCGAATCGCTTGGTGGTTCCGAACCAGACGAAGCGGTTGGAGAGATAGCGAATGCTGGTGCCGAACGCCGTCTCGTCGGCGCGCCGCACCAGCGAGTTGACGCCGTCGGCGCCGACGATCACGTCCGCCCCCGCGAGTTCGTCGAGCGACTGGACGGTGTGGCCGTAGCGGATATCGACGCCGAGCCGCAGCGCCTCGCGTTGCAGGATCTGCAGGAGATGCAGCCGCCCCACGGCGGTGAAGCCAACGCCGTCGATGGCGACGCTTTCGCCTTTGTGGGTGATGGTGATGTCCTGCCAGCGTTCGAGGTCCGGCGTGATCGCCGCGTGGATCGCCGGGTCGTCTTCTTTCAGGAATTCCAGCGCGCTGTCGGAGAATACGACGCCGAAGCCGAAGGTCGAATCCGCGGCATTCTGCTCGTAGACCGTGAGCTCTGTTGTGATGCCGCTGCGTTTGAGCAGGATCGCGAGATAAAGACCGGCCGGTCCTGCGCCGAGGATATTCACTTTCATTGGTTGTTGCCCTCGGTTTATCGATCCTGCGGCCGTTTCGGCAGGAACAGGGTTTCGGCGATTCTGCGCCGCCGGCTGAACGCCGCCGGCCCGTCGTCGCTGAACGCCGTTCGCCCGCCGATGATGAACGCCATTTGCGCGATCGCATAGTCCTGTGCGGTGTCGGCGTCAAAGCCGGCGTCGCGATAGAGCCGGGCGAGGAAGCGGGCGCGCGCTTCGTCCACCTCCTGCACGACTTTGGCGACGGTGGGATCGCGCCGCGCCCAGTCGCGCAAGGTCAGTTCGAACGGGCCGCCGGGGACGTCCGGCCGTGGCGCGATGGCGATGCGCAACAGCTTGCGCAGACGCTCGATGGGATCGCCGGGCAGCGCGATGATCAGCGCCTCGATCTCCTGCGTCATGAGGGCATGCCAGTGATCAAGTACGGCCGCGAGCAGATCCTCGCGGCTCTTGAAATGCCAGTAGAAGCTGCCTTTCGTGACCTTAAGATCGTCGGCGAGCTCATCGACGCGCAGCGCGGTGACGCTGTCGCCGGCGAGCTTCTGGACCGCGCCCTCGATCCACGCCTGGCGGGTCAGTCGGCCTTGCGGGTCGTCGGTGGCGGCGGGCCGCACCGCCCGCGCGGACATGCGGGAACGGGCCTGTTTTCCGGTGGTTTTGCGTGCGCGGACCCGTGCTTTTGCCGTCATCATCGCTGCCTGTAGCCGCTTGCGATAGTCTGTGCGGTCAATTTGACAAGCGGGCGTCGTTTTGTCCATACTTTCAAGTATGGACAAAACCGCATATTCGGACGCGGGACAAGGAGACCATCAGGTGAGCGGAAACTGGGGCCGGCTGCAGATGACGTTGCCGGATGCTTTGCGCGCGGAGCGGCGCGATGAGATCGCCGTGCTGTGGCTGACGCGCGCGGAAAAGCGCAATGCCATCAACACCGACATGCTGCGCGGCATCAAGCTGTTCTTCGGCAATCTCGCCGACGACATCAAGGCGGTGGTGATCGCCGGCGAGGGCGACAATTTCTCCGCCGGCCTCGATCTCAGTGAATTGACCGAGAAGGACGCAGCCGAAGGCGCGTTCCATTCGCGCGAATGGCACGATGCCTTCCACGACGTGCAATATGCGCGGGTGCCGGTGATCAGCGTTCTGCACGGCGCGGTGATCGGCGCCGGCCTCGAACTCGCAAGTGCGACGCATCTTCGTGTGGCCGAGCCGACGACGTTTTACGGTCTGCCGGAAGGCCAGCGCGGCATCTTCCTCGGTGGCGGCGGCGCGATGCGGTTGACACGGCTGCTCGGTGTCGCCCGCGTCACGGATCTGATGATGACCGGCCGGACACTCAATGCGCAGGAAGGCTATCAGTTCGGTTTCTCGCAATATCTGGTCGACGCTGGCGAGGGACTGGCGAAGGGCATCGAGATCGCGCGCCGCGCCGGGTCGAACGCGCCGCTCAGCAACTTCGCGATCATCCACGCGCTGCCGCGTATCGCCGAGATGGGGCCGGATCAGGGCCTGTTCCTGGAGTCGATGGTCACCGGCGTGGTACAGAGCTCGAAGGATGCCAAGGAGCGGCTGGTCGCGTTTCTGGAGAAGCGCGCCAACAAGGTGGAGCGGCCGCGCTGATGAGCCTGGAGATCGACATTCCAGAGGTCGTCGCCGAGGTCCGCGCCGCGTTCGAGCGTTACGAGACGGCGCTGGTCAGCAACGACGTACCCGTGCTTGACGAATTGTTCCGCAACGATCCGCGCACGGTGCGTTACGGTGCCGGCGAAAATCTCTACGGCTATGATGAGATCATGGCGTTCCGCGCGGCGCGCTCGCCGGTGGCGCTCGGGCGCACACTGTCGCGGACGGTGATCACGACTTACGGCCGCGATTTCGCGGTGGCGTCAACGCTCTATGAGCGTCCCTCCGCGCCGGGCCGCATCGGCCGGCAGATGCAGACCTGGGTGCGCTTTCCCGAAGGCTGGCGTATCGTCGCCGCTCACGTCAGCTTGATGCAGTAATTTACGCCGCCGCGGCAGCGTATTGGCGCACGGTGCGCACCAGCGTTTCGCCGGCTTGGGTCACATCGAGACCGCTGGTTTCCACCACCGCATGCGCGCGCGCATAAAGCGGCTCGCGGCTCAACAGGATCGCGCGCAATTCCTGCATCGCCGAGCGGTCCTCGGCCATCGGCCGCAGGTCGCCCTGGTCGCGCACGCGTTGCATGTGATCTTCCGGTTTCGCTTTCAGCCAGACGGTGAAGAACGACGAGAGGACGAGATCGAAGGTCAGAGGTTCGGCGACGATGCCGCCGCCGGTCGCCAGCAGCAGCGGTTCGCGCACGCCGGTGAAGCGACGCACCTGGGCTTGCTCCAGCCGCCGATACCCCTCCTGCCCGTAAAGCGCGAAGATCTCCGCCATCGACAAGCCTGCCTCGCGCTCGATCTCGCGATCGAGTTCGACGAAGCGCCAGCCGAGCCGGTCAGCCGCGAATTGTCCGAGTGTGGATTTGCCGGCGCCACGCAGGCCGATCAGCGCCACGCGGCTCGCTTGCGCATTGCGGATCGGCGTCGCGTCGCCGGTGAGAATTGTCTTCACTCGCACGATCTGCTCGTTGCTGGCGTTACGCAGCAGATCGCGCACCACCGCCCAGTCGGCCGGCGCTTCGCCGCCGGGGATCAGATCGTCGAGCCGTGTGCCCATGGCGGCCGCGACGCGGCGCAGCAGCAGGATTGACACATTGCCCTGGCCGCTTTCGAGCTGGGCGATGTAGCGTTCCGACAGGCCCGAGGTCTGTGACAGTACCTTGCGCGACATGCCGCGCACGGCGCGCGTCTGCCGGACGTTCTGGCCGAGCTGCTGGAGAAAATCGGTTTCGCGCGGATCGGCCTCGGACATGACACCTCAAGCGTGTGGTACCCGGCAATGGCGCGGCGAACTGCGATCGACTCGGTTCGGGGCCACAACCATGCAGGATAATGCAAGGTATGATTGACACCAAGCCCTGAATGAGCACTTTATAGGAGATATAATTACAAAAATGCCGCCCCGACCCGGAGTAGCGGCCATTCTGGAGGGAATGCCGTGAGCGCGACCGCCTATAACGCTGTCACCGATCTCCTGGACCGCAATGTGGATCAGGGTCGCGGAGACAAGCCCGCCTATATCGATCCGGCGCGGACCCTCACCTACGGCGCGTTGCAGAACGAAACCCGCCGGCTCGCCAATCTTCTCAAGCGGCTCGAGGTCCGCCGCGAGGAACGGGTCGGCATGATCATGCTCGACACCGTCGAGTTTCCGGTGGTGTTCCTCGGCGCGATCCGCGCCGGCGTTGTCCCGGTGCCGCTCAACACGCTCCTCACCGCCGATCAATACGCCTACATGCTGGCGGATTCCCGCGCGCGCGTGCTGTTCGTCTCCGCGGCGCTGCTGCCGGTGGTCGAGCCGATCCTGGCGAGGCTGCCCGATCTGCAACATGTGCTGGTGGTCGGCGGCAACGGTCACGCGCATACGGACTTCGCGACGGCGCTGAAGGCTGAAGCTGACCGGTTCGAGACGGTGGCGGCGCATCGCGACGAGCCGGCGTTCTGGCTCTATTCGTCGGGCTCGACCGGCGCGCCGAAGGGCGTGCGCCATGTCCACGGCAGCCTGATGGCGACAGCTGACACCTATGCGCGGCAGGTGCTCGGGATCCGCGAGGATGATGTGTGTCTCTCGGCGGCGAAATTGTTCTTTGCTTATGGTCTCGGCAATGCGCTCACCTTCCCGATGTCGGTCGGCGCCACCACCATCCTCAATCCGGACCGGCCGACACCGGCGACCATGTTCGCGCTGATGCGCCAGCACCAGCCGACGATCTTCTACGGCGTTCCGACCTTGTTCGCGGCGATGCTGGGCGATGCGTCGCTCGCCGGGGAGACCGGCTCGCCGAAATTGCGGATCTGCACCTCGGCCGGTGAAGCCCTGCCCGAGCAGGTTGGCCTCGCGTGGAAGAGGCGGTTTGCCGTCGACATTCTCGACGGTGTCGGCTCGACCGAGATGCTGCACATCTTTCTGTCCAACGCACCGGCCGATCTGCGCTATGGCGCGTCGGGCCGCGCGGTGCCGGGATACGACGTGCGGCTGGTCAGCGAGAAGGGCGGCGATGTGCCGGACGGCGAGATCGGCGAGATGCTGGTGCGTGGCGCGTCGGCGGCGGACGGCTACTGGAACCAGCGCGACAAGACCCGCAACACCTTCGAGGGTGCCTGGACGCGCACCGGCGACAAGTATTTCCGCGACACCGACGGCCGCTACATTTACTGCGGCCGCGCCGATGACATGTTCAAGGTATCCGGCATCTGGGTGTCGCCGTTCGAGGTGGAAAGCGCGCTGATCAGCCATCCGGCGGTGCTGGAAGCGGCGGTGATTCCGTCGAGCGATCCCGAGGGATTATTGAAACCGAAGGCCTTCGTCGTGCTCAAAGCGAAGACCACGGAAGACCTCGCGCCCGCGCTCAAGGAACACGTGAAGCAGACCGTCGGCCCGTGGAAATATCCGCGCTGGATCGAGGTGGTGGAGGCACTGCCGAAAACCGCGACCGGCAAGATCCAGCGGTTCAAGCTGCGCGAGATGGACCACGGGTCGTAAAAGTCAAACCGCGCGCAGCACCGGCCGCTTCTTCGACTTGCGACCTGTATTGAAAGCTTCCGGCAGCGCGTCGACCGGCATCGGGCGGCCGAACAGATAGCCCTGCACCTCGTCGCAACCCTCGCTGCGAACCATGTCGAGCTGTTCGTCGGTCTCAACACCTTCGGCGGTCGTGACCATGCCAAGATTCTTGCTGAGGTTGATGATCGCGCGCACGATCATCTTCGAGCCTTCGGCGGCGGTCAGGTCGCGCACGAACGAGCGGTCGATCTTGATCTTGTCGAACGGGAAGCTGCGCAGATAGCTCAACGACGAATAGCCGGTGCCGAAATCGTCGAGCGCGATGCGCACGCCGAGTGCGCGCAGCTCATGCAGCGTGGCGAGCGTGGCGGTGTTGTTGGCGAGCAGCACGGATTCGGTGATTTCCAGTTCCAGCCGCTGCGCCGGCAGACCGGATGCGGTCAGCGCGTTACGCACCGCCTGCACCAGGCCGGGGTTGCGGAATTGCATCGGCGAGACGTTGACGGCCACCTTCATGCCGGACGGCCAGCGGCTCGCGTCCTCGCAGGCGCGGCGCAGCACCCACTCGCCGAGCCGCGTGATCTCGCCGATATCCTCGGCAATGGTGATGAAGCTGTCGGGCGAGATCAGGCCGTTGACCGGATGCCGCCAGCGCACCAGCGCCTCGCAGCCGCTGAAGCGGTTCTTGTCGAGATCGAAGATCGGCTGGTGGAATACTTCGAGTTCCCCGTTGTCGATCGCGTTGCGCAGGTCGAGTTCGATCGCGCGGCGCGCCTGCAACCGCGCGTCCATCTCCGCCTCGAAGAAGCGCCAGGTGCCGCGGCCTTCGCTCTTGGCGCGGTAAAGCGCGACGTCGGCGCTCTTGATCAGCTTCTCGCTCGACGCGCCATCGCTGGGGGCGATCGAAATGCCGACGCTGCAGCCGATGGTGATCCGGTGGCCGTCGATTTCGAACGGTTCGGAGATCGCATTGATGATCCGGCGCGACAGCAGCGCCGCATCTTCCGGATAGGACACCTGGGTCTGCACGACCGCGAATTCGTCGCCGCCGAGGCGGGCGATGGTGTCGACCTCGCGGATGCAGCCGCGCAGGCGTGCCGCGACCGCGACCAGGAGCTTGTCGCCGACCGGGTGGCCGAGCGTTTCATTGATCGCCTTGAACTTGTCGAGGCCGACGCACAGCACGGCGAAGCCGATGCCGCGGCCGGATTGCGCCAGCGCATGCTCGACGCGCTCGCGGAACAGCGACCGGTTCGGCAGATCGGTAAGGGTGTCGTGGCGCGCCATGAAGGCGATGCGGGATTCGGCGCGGCGCTGCTCGGTGATGTCGTCGTAGGTGGCGACCCAGCCGCCGTCGCTGGTGGTCTGCTGCGCGATCGAGATCACCCGTCCGTCGGCCAGCTCCTGGAAATACGGTCCCACTTCGCCGCTGCGCAGATGCCGCTCGCGATCCTCGACGATCTGCGCGAGGGTGCGGCCGCCGTAATTACCGGCGGCGACACTGAGCATCAGCATGTCGTCATAGCTGATGCCGGGACGGATGAGTTGCGGCGACAGATTGAAAATCTCGCAATAGCGCCGGTTGACCACTTGCAGGCGGTTGTCGCGGTCGAAGAAACACAGACCTTGCGACATGTTGTCGAGCGCCGCGTCGAGCCGCAGATTGGTGTCGCGCAGTTGCGTCTTCTGCTCTTTCAGCGTGGTGATGTCGCCGAACATGACGATGCTGCCGCCGTCATGGGTGCGGTTGTTGCTGACGCGCAGCCAGCGCCCGTCGGGCAGGCGTGCTTCGTCGGTGCCGAACGCCGACGTGATATGGTCGAGGAGATCGCGATCTTCGCGCAGATAGTCGATCGCCTGCGAATTGGCGAGGCGAAGCTGTCCGTTCGGCCCGAGCAGGATGATGCCTTCGCGCGAGCTTTCCAGCGATTCCGCGAGCTGCGTCTGCGCCGAACGGCGTTCGGAAATCTCGCGTTCGACCATGGCGCGGATATTGTCGCGCATGGTGCCCATGGATTCGAGCAGCGCGCCCAATTCGTCGTGCGCGCCGACCGGGATGGTAACGTCGAGATCGCCGTCGGCGATCCGTTTCGCAACCCGTGATGCGACGGCAACCGGACCGATGATCCGCTTGGCCAGCAGCCAGGAGACGATGGCCGCCAGCAGCAGCGCGAGCGCGGTGCCGATCATGTTGAGACGGACGTCGCGGGCGACGGTTTCCAGAGCCTCCTGGCGATAGAGGAAGCCATCGCCGGCGGTATAGTTCACCAGCAGGTCGATCTGCTGGTTGACGGTCTCGGCATATCGGTCGATTTCGACCCAGGCATCGGGCGGGGCAGCATTTTCGTGCAGCTTGGTCCGCAGCTTGCTCCACGTCGCCGCCGCTTCCTTGACATTGGCTGCGGCTTCCGTGGCGCGTTTGGAGTGCGAGCGCTCGGCCGCGACCGCAAGATCGTCGTTGAGCGTGTCGATCAGCTTCTCGATCTGGTCGTCGAGAATGGCGCGGGCTTTCTCGTCCTTGTTGGTCTCGCGGCGGAGAAATGCTGCCTGGATCGCAGCGAAATCCGCCGCTGCGGCGCGCGCATAGTTGATCGACATCAGCGTTTCGTCGAACGTCTTGGTAACCAGCGTGCCGGCGTTGCGGATGCCATAGATCGCGTAGGCGCCCAGCGTCGCGGTGATCATGCCGATCGCCAGGAACGCGACCAGAATCCGGCTGCGAATCGTCCCGCGGCGCCCATGCAGACGCGCGTGCAGCGATCGGGTGATCTCGGTCGACATCGGCCGCGGTTCCATCATCCCATTGCCCGTGGGATCAGGTCCGAAAATGGCCGGGAACGCCTTAAATTGGCGTGTGGAGAAAGCGCTTCTTGGTGAGATTGTTAACGCCGGCTTAACCGGCCGGTCCGACAGTGGGGATCGCCCAAATGACGCGGAGGCTCTCGGGTTTGCGGTTCAAAAGCTCCAAAACCCCGATTTTAGGGCGGTTCGGATGCCGCCGCCTCGCGGTGGCAACGGTCGCTGTGGCTCTTGCCGGCGGCGCGATCACCGGTCTGGCGCTGGCCGATGTGGTCCAGTCCGTCTCGCAGAAGGGCCGGGAGTTCCGGCCCGGCGAGATTACCATCAAGCGGGGCCAGTCGATTGCCATCGTCAACGACGACGCCGATCTGCTGCATCATGCCTATCTGCGGACCACCGCCTTCAGCTTCGATTCCGGCGACCAGAAGCCGGGCGCACGTTTCGAGGTGGCGTTTACCGAGGCGGGGACCTTCACGGTCCGATGCGCCATCCATCCCAAGATGAAGCTCGTCGTCACCGTTCAGTGACGCGCCGGATACGGCGATTACAGGATCGCCGTTTTGAACAGCAGCGCGTGGCTGGCGTAGTAGATCATCAGATATGCCGCGAGCGAGGCGGCGAAAGCCGGTGGCAGCAGCCACGGCGCGCGGCGTTCCACCGTCACCACCTTGTCATCCGCGATGATCGCGAACAGCACGGCGATGATCGCTGAGTGGCCGATCACGTCGATCTTGCCGAACTCGAAGCAAGCGCTGATGAACATGCCTGCCAGCATGATCGCGGCGCAGCGGCGTACCAGCGGCGTCCACAGGAGCGAGAACGCGAGCGCGAATTCGATGACGCCGGCGGCGCGCATATAGAACTCAGGGTCGAAGCCGAGCGCGAGCCGCGAATGTTCGTTGAACAGCGGGAAGCTCCACTCCGGATAAGCCCATTTTTCGATCGAGGCCCACATCAGAGTGATCGCCGCGCCATAACGGATCACGTCGACCGGACGCACGCCGAACAGATCGCGGCGCAGGCCGACCAGCCCGAAGTAGAGCGCGACGCTCAGGAAGATCGGATAGTCGGCGAGATGAAACACGCCGTAATTCCATACGGCGATGCCGAACAGGACGACGATGCCGAGCCCCGACAGCGGCAGCGTCACGCGCGACATCATGCCGGCGGCGATCGCGAGCTGCAGCAGGGGAATCCAGGTCGATGAGGTTTTCAGCTCCGGCGTCAGGATGATGCCGCCAAGCGCCCACAGCGATACGAAGAAGAATCCGGCGACCGCGCGCATCACCAGTTCGGTGTTGTCGCGCAGAACCCGGGTGATGCGGTTGAGGCCGTTGATCATCGCCACGCCGACCGGCGTGCCTTCGAGGAAGGTGCCGGACAACAGGAACAGCATCGCTGCCGCTACCAGCAGCTCGAAATCCGCGCACAGCACGTTCTCGAGACCGCGCGGCTGACCGGCGACGTCATAGGCGCAGAACCATTTGACGTGGGCTTGCGCGGCTTCGGCGGTCACGGTCGCCAGCAACGTTCCGAGTGCAACGGTGAGAAGAGAGTGCCGCCAGCCGCGCCGAGGCGCGATGATCATATGGTTAATCATCGAAAAACACGGTTACTGATTTACGATCTGTTTAGTATAGCGCGCCGCGGCCTTTAGCGTGGTTTTGATTTGCTTTGTAGTTAATTGTGAAGCGATAGCGCGAGGTGATCGCGCATAACGCTGCGCGAAGTTCCCGTGGATTACCTGCAATTTTAGCGATCGGGGAAACGGCTCCTCAGCACCCACGTTGTACAGTGAGCACATGTGGAGGGGAGCGTGATGACTGGCGTTCTTGGGATAATTGGAACTTTGATCAGCCCGGCGCTGGCCGGCGCATCGCTGCGCTGGACGGTAAGCCGTGAAGCTCTGGAAAATGCGAGCGCCGTGTGCCTCGTCGCCGGGCTTGGCCTGGTGGGTGCGGCGCTGCCCTGTCTCTGCTGAGCCGATGTTTGGCTAGCGGACCGGGGTAGTTCCGGCGGCCGGTGTGGGCTCCGGCGCCCCCGGCTTCGCGGTCAAGGTCCGCAGAAAAGCCACCAGATCGTTCTTTTCGCGCCGGGTCAGGTGTAGCGGGCGGATTTCGTCCGAGCGGCTCGGCCGGTCGATCCCGCCTTTGTCATACAGCGCGATCACGTCCTGCAATGACGCCACTGCGCCGTCGTGCATATACGGCGCGCGCCGATCGATCTCGCGCAAGGTCGGCACCTTGAACGCGTAGCGTAGCTTTTCCGATTGCGGGAACATGCGGCCGCGGCCGATGTCGCCGCCGCTCGCGCTGCCGATATCGTGGAATGAGCCATCGGTGAAGGACGGGCCACTGTGGCAGGCGGCGCAATTGGCCTTGCCGTTGAACAGCACAAAACCACGCTTGGCGGAGCGGTTGATGGCGCGCTCGTCACCCTTGATCCAGCGGTCGAACGGGGCGTCGCGGAAGGTGATGGTCCGCTCGAAGGTGGCGAGCGCCAGCTCGATCTTGCGCTGGGTGATCTCGGGCGTCTCGAAAGCATCGGCGAATAGCGGGCTGTAGTCCGGGTTTTCATTGACCCGGCGCACGGCTTCCTCGGCCGACGGCATTCCCATATTGCCGGGGCTGAGGATCGGCGTGAACGCCACGGATTCCAGATCCGGAAATTTGCCGTCCCATCCAAGGACCGGCACCGACCAGATATCGATCAGAGTTGGCGTGCGCAGCGGCAGCGTCTGGCCGTTCACCCCGAGCGCGCGGGCGCGGCCGTCGGCCCAGGCCAGCGACGGCTGATGGCAGGTGCCGCAGGAATGGGTGCGTGGGCCGGACAGCGCGGTATCGAAGAACAGCTTGCGGCCCAGCGCGGCCTTGGCGTCGCTGAACGGGTTGTCCGGCGGGAACTCCGCCTTGGCGGGGCGCCGATAAAGCGCCTTGAGCTTGGCCAAACTGGATGAGCCGGCAGACGAGTTCGCAGCCGTGGCGGCAGTCCGTCCCTCAGGGGCGGCATCCACGCCACGATTCAACCAGATCACAGATGCGAGCGGTAATAGAACCGCGATTGCAAGGCGATAGCGCACGGCTTTCCATCGCTGCTTTGATGGCAAGATGCGGGAATGGACTTAACAAACGGTTGCTGCCGGCTTTTATCGATTGGCTGAAGAGAATGCTTCAGGAATCCGCCGGTAACAAAAAGCCGCCCCGAAGGGCGGCTTTTCGTCGTTATGGGCCATAACCCTTTTAGGGGCGTGACTGGATTACTTGCCGATCGTGCAGGCCGGGTCCGGCGGGCCGAACGCGTCCTCGCCTTTGATGGTGGCCAGGATCTTGTAGTAGTCCCACGGCGCCTTGGATTCCTCCGGCGTCTTCACCTGCACCAGCACCAGATCGTGCACCATCAGACCGTCTTCGCGCAGCTTGCCGTTGCGGGAGAAGAAGTCCTCGATCGGCTTCTCGCGCATCTTGGCGGCCACCTTCAGCGGAGCGTCGGTGCCGGAGTCCTTCACCGCTTGAAGGTAGTGCGTTACCGATGAGTAGACGCCGGCCTGCCACATTGTCGGCATCCGGTTCATCTTCTCGAAGTAGCGCTTCGACCAGGCGCGGGTCTTGTCATCCATGTCCCAGTAGAACGACGTGGTGAGGACGAGGCCCTGCGCGGTTTTGAGACCGAGCGCGTGGATGTCGGTGATCAGCACCAGCAGGCCGGCGAGCTGCTGGCCGCCCTTGATGATGTTGAACTCGGAGGCGAGTTTGATCTCGTTGGTGTTGTTGGGCGGGCCGCCGGCGATGCCGATCACCTGCGCTTTCGATGCCTGCGCCTGCAGCATGAACGACGACAGTTCAGGCGCCGCGAACGGCGGCTTCACCGAGCCGACTACCTTGCCGCCGTTGGCGTTGATCACTTCGCTCGCGTCCTTTTCCAGCGAATGGCCGAACGCGTAATTGTCGGTGATGAAGAACCAGCTCTTGCCGCCGCGCTTGGTGATTTCCTTGGCGGTGCCGACCGCGAGCGCGCGAGTGTCGAACACCCACTGGATCGCGTAGGGCGTGCAGAATTTCCCGTGGAAGTCGGTCGAGCCGGTGGAATGGGTGATGAAGAGCTTCTGTTTTTCCTTGGCGACGTTCTGCACGGCGAGGCCAACCGACGAGACCGGCACGTCGACGATCAGGTCCACCTGATCGACGTCGTACCAGCGCCGCGCGATGCCGGCGCCGACGTCAGGCTTGAGCTGATGGTCGGCAAAGATCAGTTCGATCGGCTTGCCGTTGACCTTGCCGCCGAAATCGTCGACGGCCATCTGCGCGGCGGTCACTGAGCCTTGTCCGGTCGGCGTCGAGGCCGGGCCGGACATGTCGGTCAACACGCCGATCTTCACTTTGTCGTCGGAGACCTGCGCTTGCGCGACGCTTGCAAGCGACACCCCGAGCAGCAGGCCGGTCAAGCCTGCCGCGATACTTCCACTCCGCATTGTCGTTTCCTCCCGGTCTGTTTTGTCATTGTTGATTCAGTCTTGAGCTGATTCCGTCTTGAACGCATCGGATGCCGTCACGAGAGAGCGGTGCGGTAGATGTCTCAGGCTGCGCCGTATCCCCCGCCGCCCGGTGTTTCCAGGGTGACCTGGTCATCGGGCTTCATCACCATTTTGCGAGCTTCGCTCACCGGCTTGCCGTTGACAAGAAAGCGTCCGGCCGCGCCCGGTTTGCCGCCGGCCAGGCCCTCGGGGGCGAGGTCGGTGCGGCTCGCCACCGTGTTGAGCAGCCAGTCGGTGTTGGTCCGCATCGTCCACTGGATGATCTGCCCGTCGCCGCCCGGCGAGGCGCCGGCGCCGCCGGAGCCTTCGCGCAATTCCTTGCGGGTGAACAGGATCGGCATCGAGGCTTCCAGCACCTCGATCGGCACCGCGGCGACGCCGGTCGGATAGCAGGTGGCCGACGGGCCGGGTTTGGTCTGCCGTGCGCCCATGCCGCCGGAATAGTTGAACATCGACGAGGTGAAGGGGTCGCCGCGGTCGTCGCGGCCCTGGATCTGGATGGTCCAGACCGCGCCCGAGCCCTCGGCCAGAACGCGCTCCGGCATCACATGATAGAGCGCCTTGAGGATCGGCATCGGCACATACATGCCGACGACGTGGCGGGCATTCACCGGCACCGGATACTTGCAATTGACGATGCAGCCTTCCGGCGCGACCACCTTGATCGGCGCGAGGCTGCCGAAATTGTTCGGCAGTTCGGGATCGAGGCAGGAGCGGATCGCGAAGGTCGAATAAGCGTGGGTGTAGTTCATCACCACGTTGATGCCGTAGGGGCTTGGCCCCGAACTGCCGGCGAAATCGATGGTGATCTCGCCGAGCTTCGGATCGATCGTCACGGCGGTCTTGAGCGTGATCACGTCGCCGCCCGGCACGTCGAACGAGCTTTCGCCGTGATAGGTGCCGGCCTTGAGCTTGCGGATCGATTCCCGCGTCGCCTTCTCCGAGCGCGAGATGATCTCTTCCGACAGTTCGTCGATGTCTTCGTAACCCTGCCGGTCGAGCAGCGCGGACAGCCGCTTGCCGGCGAGCTTGGCGCTCGACACCTGCGCCGCGAGGTCGCCGAACACATGATCCGGCGTGCGCACGTTGCGGCGGATCATCTCGAACAGCGTCTTGTTCGGCTCGCCCGCATCGTAGAGCTTGAGCATCGGGATCCACAGGCCTTCCTCGTGCACGTCCCGCGCGCCCGCGCCGACGCCGTAACCGCCGATGTCGGTGTGGTGGATGGTCGAGCCGAAGAAGCCGATCAGCTTGCCCTTGTGGAACGCGGGCAGCATCACCGTGATGTCGAAGAAGTGTCCCGCCGACAGCCACGGATCGTTGGTGATGAGGACGTCGCCTTCGCGCAGCGTCTGCGTCGGGAATGCCTCGACGAAATGCTTGCCGGCGGCGGCGAGCGAATTGATGTGGCCCGGCGTGCCGGTCACCGCCTGCGCCACCATGCGGCCGCGCTTGTCGAACAGCGCGTTGGCGAGGTCGCCCGCTTCGCGCACGATCGGCGAGAAGGCGATGCGCTGCAGCGCCTTCGCCTGCTCGCTGACGATGCTGATGATGTTGCTCCAGACGATCTCGAGTTCGATGCCGTCCATGGGGTTCAGTCCTTTGTCGCCATGATGCACCCGGTCTTGTCGACCTTGGCGCACCAGCCGGGGAGAATGATGATGGTGGTCTCGCGTTCCTCGATGATCGCGGGGCCGTCGATGCTCTGGCCCTGTGCCAATTCGCGGCGCGCATAGACCGGCGCCTGCACGTCGTCGCCGTTGAAGCGGGCGCTACGGGTGCGGATCGGTTTCGCCGGCTGCGCCTTCAGGTCGATCTTGCTGTCGCGCGACGCCAGCGGTCCGGTCGCGACCAGCCGCCACGACACGATCTCGATGTCCACCTCCGGCAGCCGCAGACTGTAGAGCTTCTCGTATTCCGTCTCGAACACCTCGCGCACCGCGGCGGCGTCGTGCTTCTTGCGCGGATCGGCGTCGAACCAGGCAGTGACTTCGTTCTGCTGGCCGAAATAGCGCATGTCGGCGCCGAACTTGAAGGTGATCTCGTCCGGCTTGCAGCCGGCGCTGGCGAGGCCCTTGCGGGCGTCGTCCACCAGCTTGTCGATGATGCCGTCGACGCCATGCCAATCGACCGAGGACAGTCGCGCCAGCGCACCCTGGCTCAGGTCGAGCCGGGGTGGAGTCACCAGCGTGCCGAAGGCGGACAGCACGCTCGCCAGCGGCGGATAGATCACCATCGGGCTTTCGAGCAGATCGGCGACGTAGCAGGCGTGCACCGGACCGGCACCGCCGAACGCGAACAGCGGCACGCCGCGATAATCGATGCCACGATCCACCGCATGCGCGCGCGCCGCGGCAGTCATGGATTCGCCGACCACGCGATAGATGCCGGCGGCGACGTCGCGCGTCGCGGTGCCGAGCTTCTTGCCGAGTTCGGCCATCTGCTTTTCGGCACCTTTGAGATCGAGCTTCATATCGCCGCCGAGGAAGTTGTCGGCGTCGAGATAACCGAGCACGAGATCGGCGTCGGTGACGGTCGGATTGGTGCCGCCGCGGCCGTAAGCGACCGGGCCGGGCGTCGAGCCGGCGCTCTGCGGGCCGACCTTGAGCAATCCGAGATTGCTGACCGAGGCGATGCTGCCGCCGCCGGCGCCGATCTCGATCATGTCCACCGAGGGAATGAGGATCGGCAGGCCGCTGCCCGACTTGAAACGATAGATGCGGTCGACCTCGAAGTTGCCGCTCACCAGCGGATGACGATCCTCGATGATGCAGGCTTTGGCGGTGGTGCCGCCCATGTCGAACGAGAGGAGCCGGTCGAGGCCGAGCACTTCAGCAAAGTAGGCGGCGGCGAGTGCGCCGGCGGCCGGGCCGGACTCGACCATGCGCACCGGGAAGATCTTCGCGATCTCGACGCCGATCACGCCGCCGTTGCTCAACATGATCAGCGGCTCGTTGCCGAAGCCGCGCTTTTTCAGGCCGGCGACCAGCGCGTCGAGATAGGGGCCGGTGATCGGTGCCGTATAGGCGTTCATCACCACCGTCGAGGTGCGCGGATATTCGCGAATCTGCGGTGCCACGTCCGACGAGATCGAGACGTAAAGATTCGGGATACGCTTCTTGAGGATGTCGCGCATCGCCCGCTCGTTGGCGGGATTGAGATAGGCATTGAGGAACGAGATCGCGACCGAGACGACGCCCTTGGCTTTCAGTTCATCGGCGACCGCTTCGGCCGCTTTGGTGTCGAGTGGCGTGAGCACGGCGCCGGTGGCGAGCACGCGCTCCTTCACGCCGAAGGTCATGTCGGAGCCGACCAGCGGTTCGGGGAATTCGATCTGCGGATCGAACATTTCGTAGCGATGTTCGTCGCGGATCGTCAGGATGTCGCGAAAACCTTCGGTGACCAGCAGCGCGGTGCGTGGACCCTTGCGCTCGATCACCGCGTTGGTGACGACGGTGGTCGCATGCACCACCACGTCGGTGACGGCGGCCGGTTTGATGCCGGCCTTGGCCAGCGCGGAATCGACGGCGCGGAAGAAGCCGACGTCGAGCTGTTCGGGGGTCGTCAGCGTTTTATCGACCCAGGTCTGGCCGCTGTCGCTGCGCAGAACAACGTCGGTGAATGTGCCGCCGATATCGACGGCCAGCGCGTAACTCGGCATTCGGCTCCCTCGGGCGTTCCGCGAAAAGCGGTTGTTGTTTCTCAGTGTGGAACAAGGTTTCTTGGTGAGACTATAAAAACAGCGATTTTTCCTGTCAATTTCGATTCCGTCATTGACGTTTCCAAAATTCGTTTGTTAGCCTGTTCCGTAACAAAGAAGCGTGTCTCGTAAAAATGACATGCTGACAGAGCCCCTCACGGGCCGGCAGGGAAACCTGCGGGATGGAAGCACAAGGACGGCCATGATGGCAGGCGCTACGTATCGCGATACCCCCATTGCGGGCACTTCGGTCTTCACCGGGGCGCGCTCGCGGCAGGGCTACCGCATCAACAAGTTCTCCATGTCGCTGACCGATCCGGCCAACCGCGACGCCTTCAAGGCGGACGAGGCCGGCTATATGCGCCGCTTCGGCATGACCGACGCCGAGATCGATCTGGTGCGCAAGCGCGACTGGAAGGGACTCGTCGCCGCCGGCGGCAATATCTACGTGCTGATCAAGGTCGGCGGCGCGGTCGGCGAAAACCTCCTGAAGATGGGCGCGCAGATGCGCGGCCAGAGTTTCGATGAATTCATGAAGACGCGGCCGGGCCAGCAGGGCGTCGCCGTGCCGAGAGATCACTGACGAGGATCACGGATATGGCACGCATCGTCGGCGGTATCGGCTGTTCGCACGCCCCCTCCATCGCCCATTCGTTCGATCGCGGTCTGCAGAAAGACCCGATGTGGAAGCCGCTCTATGACGGCTTCGAACCGGCGAAGGAATGGCTGGACAAGCTCAAGCCCGATCTGATCGTCGCGGTCTACAACGACCACATGAACCGCTTCTTCTTCGACGCCTATCCGACCTTCGCGCTGGGTGTCGCGGACCGGCATCCGCAGGCCGACGAGGGCTGGGGCAAACGCGATTTCCCGGATCTGCCCGGCAATGCCGAATTCTCCTGGCATCTGGCGCAAAGCCTCGTCGAAGACGAATTCGATCCGACCATCTGTCAGGAGATGACGGTCGATCACGGCATTCTCTCGATCCTGCCACTGCTCACCGACAATCGCTGGCCGGCGCCGCTGGTGCCGCTCGCCGCCAACGTGATCCAGCATCCGCTGCCGACGCCGAAGCGGTTTTTCCATCTCGGTCAGGCGATCCGCCACGCGGTCGAGACCTATCCGCAAGACCTGCGCGTGCTCGTGGTCGCGACCGGCGGTATGTCGCATCAACTACATGGCGACCGCTTCGGCTTCATGAATCCGCAGTGGGACAACGAATTCCTCGACAAGCTCGAATCCGATCCGCAGGCGCTCGTCGCCTTGCGCCATCACGACTACATGGAGCGCGGCGGCGCGGAATCGGTCGAGATGATCATGTGGCTCGCCATGCGCTCGGCGCTCGGCGAGAAAGTGCGGCGTATTCACCGCCATTATTACGCGCCGATGCTGACCGGATACGGCCTGATCGTATTCGAAGGCGTCGACGGCTGATCGCATAACATCTGCGGAGAGAGTGATGGGTATCCGGACCGGCAAGCAATATCTCGAGTCCCTGCGGGACGGCCGCCAGATGTGGATCGACGGCGAACTGGTGACCGATGTCACCACAGACCGCCGCTTTGCCGGCGCGGCCTACACCATGGCCGAACTCTACGACATGCAGCACCATCAAAACTTGGTCGAGCGCATGACCTATCAGTCGCCGACCAGCGGCGCGCGTGTCGGCCTGTCGTTCATTCAGCCGAAGAGCATGAACGATCTCGAACGCCGCCGCGACATGGTGAAGACGTGGATGGATTCGACCTGCGGCATGTTCGGCCGCAGCCCGGACTTCATGAATATCACGCTGACCGGCTTCGCCTGCGCCAAGGAGGCGTTCGGCCAGAAAGAGCAGAAATACGCCGACAATATCTGGAACTACTATCTCTATTGTCGCGAGAACGACATCGCGATGACCCACACGCTGATCAATCCGCAGGTCGACCGCTCCAAGCCGGTCGAGAAGCAGGACAAGGATCTGGCGGCGAAAGTGGTAAAGGAGACCGATGCCGGCATCGTCGTGCATGGTGCGCGCATGGTATCGACGCTGTGTGCCTATTCCCAAGACCTGCTGGTGATGCCGTCGACCTATCTCGCCAACAGCGAGGAGGCGAAGCCCTATGCGTTCGGGTTCGCCGTACCGGTGAATGCGCCCGGTCTGCGCTTCATCTGTCGGCCATCGGTGATCCACGGTAATCCCGGCTCGCCGATGGATTATCCGCTGTCGTCGCGTCTCGACGAGACCGACGCCATGGTGATCTTCGACAACGTGCTGATCCCGTGGGAGAAGGTGTTCATCTATCGCGATGCGGAGATGTGCAACGGTCTGTACAACCGCACCGGCGCGATGCCGCAGATCATGCACCAGTTCAGCACCAAGAACCTGGCCAAGGCCGAGTTCATGATGGCGCTGGCTTTCTCCATCGCGCGCTCGACCAAGATCGACGCGCACCTGCATGTGCAAGGCATGCTGGCGGAGATGATCCAGTATACCGAGTTCGTGCGTGCCTGTTTGCGCGCCAGCGAGGTCGATGCGGCGCCGAATGCCCAAGGCTTCACCACGCCGGCGGCGATGCCGCTGTGGACCGTGCGCATGATGTTCCCGAAAATGTTCATCCGCATGTGCGAGATCATCCAGATCCTCGGCGCGGGCGGTCTCGTCGCCGTGCCGTCCTACGCGGAACTGGCCGGCCCGGTCGGCAAGGACGTCGAAACCTACTTCCAGGCGGCGAACGCGGATTCGCGCTACCGCATCAAGCTGTTCCGGCTTGCCTTCGATGCGGCGGTGTCGTCGTTCTCCGGCCGGCAGCAGCTTTACGAACGCTACTATTCCGGCGATCCTGTGCGGCTTGCGGGAACGCTCTATGAAATCTACGACAAGAACCCCTATGTGGACCGGATTTCGGAATTGCTCGATGGTCTTGAAGAACGCCGCGACGATCCGGAAAAGCCGCTGCCGTTCCGGCCGGTGCTGTCGGCGGCCGAATAGACTGATGGCATCGTCGTTCGAGAGTGCTGCATGACCGCGCGCGCCGCTGTTTCGCTCGGCGCCGTCGACCTCAAGTCGCCGCTGATCTGCGGGTCGGGCGAGCATCTGATGTATGCCCAAGGCATCCGTCAGGCGCTTGCCGCCGGCGCCGCCGCCGTCGTGTCGAAATCGGTCAACGAGAGTGAGGCGGCGCGCCGCCAACTCGACCGCACCGATTACGCGTTGCTCGACAGCGAATGGCGCCGTCTGCCGTGGGATTTCAACCCACCCGCCGACGCGAGCCTGTTCTGCCGCTCCGGCCTCGCGCAGCAGTCGTTCGATGAATGGCTGGCGATGATCGCCCCGCTCGACCGCGAGGCGAAGGCGCAGGATGCCTATGTGATCGCCAGCCTGATCCTCGCCGATCTCGATCACTGCGTCGCCATGGCGAAGCGGATCGAGGAGGCGGGCCTGCGCATCCTCGAACTCAATATCGGCGCACCGCACGGCAACGAGGCCGCGCCCGGCGCCATCGTTTTGGAGCGCGACAGCGCCCGCGTGCGCACCATCGTCTCGCGTGTACGCGCGGCGGTGAAGATCCCGCTGTGGATCAAGCTCACCGGCCAGAGCGAGGATGTCGCCGCGCTCACACTGGCGGCCAAAGAGGCGGGTGCCGATGCGGTGACGGTGATGGGCCGCTTCATCGCTTTCCTGCCGGATATCGAGAGCTTCGCGCCGACGCTCGGCACCAATGCCGCGTTCGGCGGCCCGTGGGCCTTGCCGCTCACCTGCCGCTGGCTGGCGCAGTCGCGCCGCGCGGTCGGTAAATCGTTTCCGCTGCTCGGCACCAATGGCGCGCGCACCGGGCTCGACATTGCCCGCTTCCTGTTGTCGGGCGCGAGCGCGGTGCAGGTCACGTCGGCGGTGTTCACCGGCGGCTTCGGCGTCATCACGCGGATGCGCGACGATTTCGCCGCCTATCTCGATCGCAAGCAGGTGTCCGCCGCCGATCTGATCGGCCGTGCCGCCGACCAGCAGGGCAGCTACGCCGAGCAGCAGAGCCGCCCCGGCTATTGGGAGCAGTTCGTGGTGCCGGAGGCGCGCGCATGAGCGCAGCCGGACAAAAAATCGGACAAGACATCATGCAGGAGCCGGTGGTGTTCGACCGCCGCAGCTTCCGCGATGCGCTGGCGGCCTTCGCCACCGGCGTCACCGTGATCTCCACCGTGCGCGACAACGGAGAGCGTATCGGCATCACCGCCAATTCGTTCGGCTCGGTATCGCTCGATCCGCCGCTCGTCTTGTTCAGCATCGCGAAGCGGGCGCACAGTCTCGCGGGCTTTCTCCACGCGCCACGCTTTGCCGTCAGCGTATTGGCCAGCGATCAGGGCGCGGTGTCGAACCGGTTCGCGGTATCGTCCGGAGAGAAATGGGACGGCACCGACTACAGCATCGCCGAGAACGGCTGCCCGATCATCAATGGCGCGCTGGCGAGCTTCGAATGCGATCGTCACGCGCACCACGAGGCCGGCGATCATGTCATCCTGATCGGACTGGTGCGGCGCTTCGAGCGGCTGGCGACCGGCGAGCCGCTCATGTTCTTCCGCGGCAGCTACAGGGCACTGGCTCCCAATGCCGAGTTTCCGGATTACGCCGGCAATGAGCCGAAGGTGCTGCCGCCGCTCAACGGTTTCGATCCATGGACGTCCGGCTGATGAAACAGACGGACAAGCCGCGCAAGGAAACGCAGAAGGACGCGCAGAAACCGTCGTCCAAACCGGACGCGAGCGATATCGACGCGGGCGACGAGGATCGTGCCGGCGGCTCGGGCATGATCCAGTCGGTGGTGATGACCGGGCAGATCATCGAGGCGCTGGCCGCCGCCGGCCAGCCGATGCGGCTCACCGCGCTCGCCAACCAGCTCGGCGAAGCCAAGGCGAAGATGCATCGCCACCTCTCGACCCTGAAGCATCTCGGCTTCGTCGACCAGGACGCGCAGACCGAATGCTATCGGCTCGGGCCGAAGCTGGTGCATATCGGCCAGGCGGCGATCGACCAGTTCGATCTGCGCCGGCTCGCCGAACCGTACATGGTGCGGCTGCGCGATCTCACCCATCAGACGATCGTCCTCAGCATGCCGGCGAGTGGCGATGCCATCGTCAATGCGGTGGTCGACAGCCCCAATCTGGTGACGATTTCGGTGCGGCTCGGCTATCGCCTGCCGGCGCATGCCTCCGCGCAGGGACGGGTGACGCTCGCCTTCACGCCGTCCGCGACACAGCAGCGCATCCTTGCGCGCAAGCTCCAGTCGTTCACGCCGCACACCATTACCGACGTACCGGCGCTGCGGCAGCGTCTCGCGCGCATTCGTGAGCAGCTTTACGATGTGTCGATGGACGAGACGCTGCTCGGCATCTCCGCCGTCGCCGCGCCGATCCTCAATTTCGACAACGAACTGGTCGGTGCCATCGCGGTGGTCGGCACCACCCAGTATGTGCACGATCCGGTCGAGCCGGAGCAGTTGCAGCTTTTGCGCGCCTGTACCAAGGCGATGTCGCTGAAGTTGAACTCGACCGGCTACGAAGGGCTCGGCATTCCGAACATGCGGGAGTTCATTTTCGACTGATCTCGACGGCCGGCCGGGGGCTTTGCAGACGCCTTCCGGTCGCTCACACTACGAATAATCAATCACAAGGGGGAAGCACCATGTCCTTTAGACTGCTCACTACAACCGCGGCGCTGGCGCTGTCGGCCGCGCTCGTCGCGCCGGCCGCGGCCCAGGAGACCTACAAGGTCGGCATGGCCGCCGGCCTGACCGGCTATGCCGCGACCGTCGATCGCGCCTGGCGTGACGGCGTCGAGGTGGCGATCGGCGTGCTCAACGCCAAGGGCGGCATCGCCGGCAAGAAGATCGAGCTGATCGTCGAGGACAACAAGTCCGAGCCGCAGGAAGCGGTGACGGTCTATCGCAAGATGATCTCGTCCGACAAAGTGAACGTGTTCGTCAGCGGCTGCGTCTCGGCCGGCAATTTCGCCGCCGCGCCGCTGATCGTGCGCGCGGAAACGCCGATGGTGCTGTGCTCGATTCTGCCGCAGCAGCCCGATCACGTGAAATGGGCGTTCACCACCATTCCGCCGCCGCGCTTCGAGGTCGAGACCCGGCTCGAATACATCCAGAAGAAAACGCAGATCAAGAAGATCGGCGTGCTGCATGATCCGTCGCCTTACGCCAACGCGCAAAAGGCCGCGGCCGAGAAGGAGGCCAAGGATTACGGCCTCGAGATCGTCGGCGTCGAGCAGTACAAGACCGACGATGCCGACCTCTCGGTGCAGATCCAGAAGATGTATGCGGCCGGCGCGCGCGCGATCCTCAAGATCGGCCTCGGCGGTACCACGCTGACGGCGGCCAAGAACATCAAGCAGCTCGGCCTCGACATGATCATGCTGACGAGCCTCGAGGACATCGCCGTGTTCCGGCCGGTGGCCGAGGTGCTCGGCGACAAGTTCTTCTTCGTCGCGTCTCCGGCGCAGGTCTATGACGCGCTGCCGGACAGCGCCCTGAAGAAGGAGATCGGCACGTTCCTCGAGCCGTGGCGCGCCAAGTACAAGGACCGTGACCCGAACTGGGCCGGCCGTGGCTGGGACGCGATGACGCTCGTCGCCGCTGCGGTGGCCAAGGCCAAGTCGACCGACGGCGCCAAGCTGCGCGATGCGCTGGAAACCATGGACGGCTTCCAGGGTACCACCGGCATCTACCACTTCGCGCCGAACAACCATCAGGGCATCACGGAAAATCCGCTGCTGCTCGCGACCATCGTCAACGGCCAGGTCAAAGTGGTGAAGTGACCGCAGCCGTCGAACCATCGCGGATCCTCTCGGTCGAAGGGCTCTCGGCGCGCTACGGGCACGTCGAGGCCCTTCATCCGGTGGATTTGCACGTCGAGACGGGCGAGCTGGTTGCCGTGCTTGGTCCCAACGGCGCAGGCAAGTCGACCCTGATGCGCGCGCTGATGGGGCTGGTGCCGACGCAAGGATCGGTGGCGTTTCACGGCCATGCCGTGCCACGCCGCAGCCCGGCCAAGGCGGCGGCCATGGGCCTCGTGCTTGTGCCGGAAGGGCGCGGCATCTTCGCGCCGATGACGGTCGCCGAGAATCTTGAACTGGGCGCGTATCTGCTCAACGACAAGCAGGAATTCGCCCGCCGTCACGACCGGGTGATGACGCTGTTTCCCCGTCTCAAGGAACGGCTGGCGCAGACGGCGGGTTCGCTCTCCGGCGGCGAGCAGCAGATGCTTGCGGTCGGGCGCGCGCTGATGTCGGACCCGAAACTGCTGCTGCTCGACGAGCCGTCGCTCGGCCTCGCGCCGCGCGTGATCGAGGAGATTTTACAGACGCTCGGCGAGCTCAACCGCGCAGGCCTGCCGATCATCCTGGTCGAGCAGAAGGCGCCGCTGGTGCTGACGCTGGCGCGCCGCGCCTACATAATGTCGGTTGGATCGATCGCCGCGGAGATCGATCCGCGCCAGGTGAAGTCGCATGATGAACTCGCTCACTTCTATCTGGGCTGAAGCGCGGAGCAATCCGCTGCTGCTGGTGCTGTGGCTCGCGGTCGCGGCGCTCGCCGCCTATGTGTTCGTCAACGGCGGCTATCTGATGGCCGTGTTGCAATTCGCCTGCATCTATGTGGTGTTCGTCGCCGGCCTCAATCTGTTCATGGGCTTCACCGGACAGGTCTCGTTCGGCCACAACGCGTTCGCCGCGATCAGCGGCTACACCTCGGCGGTGCTGACCGCGACCTATGGATGGGATCCGGTGCCGGCGGCGGTGCTCGGCATCGGCGGCGCGCTCGTCTGCGCGCTGATCGTCGGTTATCCGGTGCTGCGGCTGCGCGGTCACTATCTCGCCATGGCGACACTGGCGATCGGGCTGATCGCCTATGAAGTCGCGGTGCAGTGGGATTCCGTGACGCAGGGCTATATGGGCATTTCCGGCATCGCGCCGCTCGGCGTCGGTCGCTGGACGATCACCTCCGATCGCGGCATCCTGATTTTCCTGATCGTCGTCGCGTTGCTGTCGCTGCTCATGGTGCGCGGCATCCGCCGCTCGCGGCTCGGCCGCTCGTTCGTCGCCGTCGCCGGCAGCGAGGATGCGGCGCGCGCCCTCGGCATCGACGTCGCGCGCACCAAGCTCATGGCGTTTCTGATCTCGGCCGCCTATGCGGCGGTCGCCGGCTCGCTGTTCGTGCATGCGGTCGGCTTCGTCAGTCCGGAGGTGTTCGGACTACACATGGTCGTGCTCGCCTTCACCATGCTGTATGTCGGCGGCATCGGCACCATCGTCGGGCCGGTGTTCGGCGCGGTCATCGTCGCGCTGCTGCCGGAGACGTTTCGTGGCTTCAAGGAATATCAGGATCTCGCTTACGGTGCCGCGCTGGTGCTGATCCTGATCTACACGCCGCGCGGGCTTGTCTCGCTGCCGGAACTGTGGCGGCGTCGCAAGGCTGCGCAGAAAACGGACGTGCAGCAAACGTCCGCGCAGCAGGGAGGCGCGGCATGAGTCTGTTGCGTCTCGATCATGTCTCGCGGCGGTTCGGCGGCCTCGTCGCCACCGACGACGTGTCGCTGGAGATTCCGGGGCAGGGCATTTCCGCCGTGATCGGCCCGAACGGCGCCGGCAAGACCACGCTGTTCAATGTGATTTCCGGCTTCCTCGCGCCGAGTGCCGGCAAGGTCATCTTTGACGGGCAGGATATCACCGGCCGTCCGCCAGAGACGATCGCGCGGCTCGGCCTCGTGCGCACGTTCCAGCTCGTGCAACTGTTCGACGACCTGACCGTGCTGGAGAACGTCAAGGTCGGCTTCCACATGCAGACGCAGGGCGGATTGCTGTCCGCGCTGCTGCCGGGTCTCGCCAGCCGTCACGAAGAGCAGATGGTCGAAGAGCGCGCCCGCGATCTGCTGCGCCAGACCGGGCTTGCCGATCAGGCCGACACGATGGCGGCGGTGTTGCCTTACGGCAAGAAGCGGCTCCTCGAAATCACCCGCGCGCTCGCGGCAAAGCCGAAGCTGCTGTTGCTCGACGAGCCGGCCGCAGGTCTCAACAAGCAGGAGACCGAGGCACTGGCGGCGCTGCTGCGCGGCATCGCCGCCGCCGGCACCGCGATCCTGCTGATCGAGCACGATATGAGCCTCGTCATGAGCGTCACCGACCAGATCGCCGTGCTCGACTTCGGCCGGTTGATCGCGCGCGGCACGCCGGACGAGGTGCGCGCCAACAAGGACGTGATCGCCGCCTATCTCGGCACGCAGAGCGAGGCCGCCCATGCTTGACCTCGTCGCGCAATCGATCCTCAGCGGCATCGGCGTCGGCTGTATCTATGGCCTGATCGGCATCGGCTTCTGCGTCATCTACAATGCCAGCGGCATCGTCAATTTCGCGCAGGGCGCGTTCGTGATGATGGGCGGCATGGTCACCTACACCGCGTTCGCGCGCTACGGCCTGCCGCTGCCGCTCGCGGCGGCGCTGGCGATCGTGCTGGTGGCGTTCGCCGGCGTGGTGCTGGAGCGTCTGGTGGTGCGGCCCTTGTGGAACCGCGGCTCGACCATGTTCGTGATGATCCTGGCGACGCTCGCGGCGCAGATCGTCATCGAGCGGCTCGCGTTGCTCGCGGCCGGCGATCAGCCGCGCACGCTGCCGGTGTTCACCGACCGGCCGCCGCTGCGCGTGCTCGGCCTCGCCGTCAATTTCCAGTTCCTCTGGATCGTTGCGTGTTCGCTGCTGGTGATCGTGCTGCTGGCGCTGTTCTTCTCCTCGACCAAGACCGGCAAGGCGATGCGCGCCTGTTCGATCAATCGCGACGCCGCGGCGCTGCAGGGCATCCCGGTATCGCGGATGCTGGCGCTGGCTTTTGCGCTCAGCGCGGCGCTCGGCGCGTTCGCCGGCATCCTCATCACGCCGACACAATATACTGCGTTCAATGTCGGCGTGCCGTTCGCGATCTCCGGTTTCATCGCCGCCATCGTCGGCGGATTCGGCCGCCCGCTCGGCGCGTTCACCGGCGGCATCCTGCTCGGTGTGGCGCAGGCGCTGGCGATCGTGTTCCTCGGCTCGGCGTTCAAGAATGTCGCTGCGCTGTCGATCCTGCTGCTATTCCTGTTCGTGCGCCCGACCGGGCTGCTCGGTCCCGCTAAATAAAGAAGGAGAGTGCCATGGATATTCACAAGATCGACTGGAGCCAGATTCCGTGGAAGGAAATCCGCCGCGGCGTCGAGCAGAAAGCGTTCTCGGGCAATGGCGCGACCATCGCGATGCACCGCCTGCATCCCAAGCACGAGCCGAAGCCGCACAGCCATCCGCACGAGCAGATCGCCTATATCGTCGAGGGGCGCATGCTGTTCCACATCGGCGACGAGGCGCATGAGGTCGGGCCGGGCGGGCTGGTGGTCATTCCCGGCGGCGTCACCCACTGGGGCGAGGTGATCGGCGACGAGACCGTGATCAATATCGACGTGTTCACGCCGAAGCGTCCCGAATACGCGCCCTGATCGTCAGAACAAGCCGGGAGGTTACATCATGCGCATGCGCTTTCTGGCGGCCGCTGCCGCCATGCTGCTCTCCGCTACCGCGGCGAGCGCCCAGACCTGGCCGTCGCGGCCGGTGACGCTGGTGGTGCCGTTCACCGCCGGCACGACCTCGGACGTAATCGCCCGCGGCTTGATCGAGCATCTGACGACCACGCTCGGCCAGCCGTTCATCATCGACAATCGCGGCGGCGCCGGCGGCAATATCGGCGGCGCGGCGGCGGCGAAGGCTGCGCCCGACGGCTACACCTTCCTGTTCGCGACCACGGGTCCGGCCGCGACCAACAAGCTGATGTACAAGGATATGCCGTATGATCCGGATCGCGATTTCGCGCCGGTCGTCCTGATCGGCAAGGCGCCGGTGATCGTCGTCGCCAAGAAGGAGGCGCCGTTCTCCACCCTCAAGGAGATGATCGACTACGCCAAGGCCAATCCGGACAAGCTTACGGCCGGTTTCCCCGGCAACGGCACGCTTGGCCACATCACCGGCGAACTGCTGCAGGCCCGCGCCGGTATCAAGCTGGTCGACACGCAATATCGCGGCAGCCCGCCGATCATCACCGACCTGATCGGCGGCCACATCGATGTCGGCATGGATTCCATGGCGGCCTATGTGCCGACGGTGAAGGACGGCAAGATCAAGGCGCTGGCGATCGCCGGCGGCAAGCGCTGGTCGAAGCTCCCCGATGTGCCGACCGCGTCGGAATCCGGCCTGCAGGGCTTCGAGGCCGCGGTCTGGTACGTGATCCTCGCGCCGACGGGCACGCCGGCGGATGTGATCGCCAAGCTCAATGCCGCGACCAACGATTACATCAAGTCGGAGAAGGCGCGGACCTTCTTCGACAATCTCGGCGTCGAGGCGTCCGGCGGCACGCCGGCCGATGCCAAGGCGTTCATGGCGTCCGAGGTCGAGAAATGGGCGCCGATTATCAAGGCGGCGAAGATCTCGTTCTGACGCCGCGTGACCGCCGCCGCGGTCTCTGCTAGGCCATCCCGGCCTGGCGGTTCTGAGACGATGATCCGTTCGGGCGCAGTGTCGTCCGAACGGATTTTTGTTTCGTGAGCAAACCGCTTCTTGATGTTCTCGCCGGCGAACGCCGGTCGCCGCCGCCCGTTTGGATGATGCGCCAGGCCGGCCGTTATCTTGCTGAATATCGCGCGGTGCGCGCCAAGGCCGGCAGTTTCCTCAACCTGTGCTTCAATCCGGAACTCGCGGCCGAGGTGACGTTGCAGCCGATCCGCCGTTTCGGCTTCGACGCGGCGATCCTGTTCTCCGACATTCTGGTGATCCCCTATGCGCTCGGCCGCGACGTGCGCTTCGTCGAGGGTGAGGGACCACGGCTCGATCCGCTGACCAGTGCGGCGGAGATCGATAGCGTCAATGCCGCGCATGATGCCGCGCGCCTCGCGCCGGTCTACGAGACCGTGCGGCGAGTGAAGGCAGCATTGCCGGCGCAGACGACGCTGATCGGTTTCTGTGGCGCGCCGTGGACTGTCGCCACTTACATGATCGCCGGCCGTGGCACGCCGGATCAGGGCCCGGCCAAGGCGGCGTTCACCGCGCATCCGCGGGCATTCGCCGGCCTGATCGACAAGCTGGTGTCGGCATCCGCCGATTATCTGTGCGCGCAGATCGACGCCGGCGCCGACTGCGTGCAGATTTTCGATTCCTGGGCCGGCAGCCTCGCGCCGGAGGATTTCGAGCGCTGGAGCGTGCAGCCGACCAAGGCGCTGGTCGCCAAGGTGCGGGCGCGGCATCCGGGCGCGAAGATCATCGGTTTCCCGCGTGGCGCCGGGCAGGGCATTCCGCGCTACGTCGACGAGACGAAGGTGAATGCCGTCAGTCTCGAAACCGAGATCGATCGCGATTTCGCGCGCCGCGACATCCAGTCACGCGTGCCGGTGCAGGGTAACCTCGATCCCGAGGTGCTCCTCGCGGGCGGCGAGCCGCTCGACCGCGCGGTCGATGACGTGCTCGCCGCGTTCGCCGATAAGCCGTTCATTTTCAATCTCGGCCACGGCATCCTGCCGCAGACGCCGGTCGCGCATGTGGAGCGGATGCTCGCGCGGGTGCGCGGGCGCTGATGTTGCCACCAAGATCGAGACGCAAAAACGCCGGGTGCAGCACCCGGCGTTTCGCTTTTTCGCAAGAGAGGATGGCGTCTCAAGACGCCGGCTTCGACCATGCCGCCGCCATCTGGCGCCATGAGAACAGCAGATAGAGCACGAAGCCGATCACCGGCAGGGTGTGCCACAGCGCATCCTTGGCAAACAATCCGAGATACAGATTGACGGCAAGGCCGATGACGAATGCGGCGACGGCGCGCCAGTTGACGGCTTCCGCGGCGGCAACCTGATGGCTGTAACGACCGCGGCGAATGAAGAAGTAGTCCGCGATCATGATCCCTGGAATGAGCGGCATCGCATAGGCCAGATATCCGAGATAGCGCAGGAAGCTCTGCAGCAGGCCCTGCGTGAGGCCGTAATAGGCGAGCGCCGCCGCCAGCACGCCGGACGCCAGATTGACGTAGAGACGCGGCACGTCGAGCGCGTTGCGGCCGGCCAGGCTGCCGGCGTAGAGGTTGTTCACCTCGTGCGGGAAGCCCTGCACGAAAATCGCGATGGTAGCGAGCGCGCCGACGCCGATGGTCGTGAAAGCCTCGCCCATATTGCCGGTGCCGACGGCGAGACCGAGGATGATGCCGAGCAGGTTGAAGCCGAGATTGCCGACCAGGAATTCGGCGATGGTCGTCGTGTAGACCGCGCCGGCGTTGCGGGCGAACCGCGTGATATCCGGCGAGACCGTCGCGCCTTGCATCCACTTGGCTGTGCCGAGCGCGATCATTGTCACGATGCTCAGCTTGTCGGGCTGCGCGGGATGGCCGTTGATGATCTGGCTCCAGCCTCCGGCATGGTTGATCGCCGCGATCACGGCGACCAGCACCGCGATGATCATCAGCGGAACGCTGATCCGTCCGACCCAGGTCAGGCCTTTGGCGAAACCGACGGAGGACAGCACCGTGTAGACGATGCTGAGCGCGATTATATAGAGCAGCCAATATCCTTGACCGCCCGGAAGCACGTCAGCGGTGATGGCGGTGCTGTAGCCGACAAAACCGACCGAAATCGCGGCGATCACCAGCGAGGGAATGCGGCTGCCTTCGCGTCCGAAGGTCATGCGGGTGATCAGCGCGGTGGTCAGTCCCTCGCGCTGGCCGATGAGCCCGACCAGGATCGAGACGGCGCAGATCGCGATCGACGAGAGCAGGGCGACATAAAGCGCCGTCCAGAACGAAAAATAGAGGCCGAGCGACATGCCGAACAGCAGGTCCGTCGCGGAAACGGTGTAGCCCATGCGCACCAGCGTGATGCTCAAGGTGGAATGTCGTTCGGAGGCGGGTAGTTCGCTGGCCGCGTATTCCTCGACTGCGGCGGCCGCTCCGGCCCCGCTCGTTGCGCTTCGCTGTTGGTCGGCGGATGTCATGGTTTGCTCTCCCGCAGTGTGATTGAAATGTGCAAACGTCTGTCGAGCGCCCCTCTCTGTCAGACACCGCGCTTGGCGCGGGCTTCTTTTTGTTGGTCGGCCGGATCGCTCCGCGGGAGCAGATGCGGCTTCCACTAAAAGTAAAATATTTCTTACAGCGGGTAAAGCTGCAATTCAGTTCGGGTGGAGAAGGTGGGTGTCGGACTACCGCGCCGCCTTGGCGTCGAGCTTGCGGCCTATGCGCGCGACATCGACCACCATGCGCTCGTGCGTGCCGTTGCCGATCTCTTCGGTTTCGTCACGCGCCGTCACCGTGAAGAACACGCGGCGGCCGTCGACCTTGGTGACTTCCGCTTCCGCCGTCACCTGATGTCCGACCGGCGTCGCCGCGAGATGGCGGATATCGACGGCGGTGCCGACCGCGCTTTCGCCCGGTTCGAGATACGCCTTGATGGCGTTGAGCGCGGCGTTCTCCATCGCCGTGATCATCATCGGCGTGGCGAACACCGGCGGCAGCATCGAATCCTTGAACTGGTTGGCGAGGTGCGCCGGCGTGACCTTCAGGCTGTAGGTGCCCTTGGCGCCGACCGGGATCGTCCGCATGGGAGCCTCATAATGTTTTGAGGATGATCCCGCGTTTCGGGATCACGCTCTAGGTTCGCCGCCCAACATGCGTCACCGACGGCGCCAGCACAATCAGGACCATGCACATAATTCCCATGGGGATGAACGTCGATCGCGGAATGCCGGTGAAATCCCACACCGCGCCGCAGATCACCGGGATGATGATGGCGCAGCTATAGCTGATGGTGAACATCGCCGCGCTGACGCGGTGCACGTCCTCCGGCGCCGCCAGCAGCGGCGGCAGCGCCAGTGCCAGAATCAGGATCAAGGCACAGAAGAAGCCGATCACCGAGGCCGCCGCCACGACGACGAGGCCGCGTCCGAACACGACGAAAAACAGCGCGGCGATGATGCCGAGGCCGGCAAACAGGTACGGCCACGTCGCGCGCTCCAGCCGGCTTGCCGCGCCGAGCAGCAGCAGCGACGCGGGGAGCTGGCCGACATTGAGTGCGGTCAGCGCCGGGCTGATCCATTCCACCTGTCCGGTATGGGTCAGGTAGTCCGGCAGGAACGCGTTGCAGCCGAAATAGGATGCGTTGACCGCACCCAGCATCAGGCCGAGCTTCCAGATCAGGCTGTCGTTCCAGTCCGGCCACCAGCGACGCGCGGCCGCGAGCGTGCTTGCGGGCTGCTGCACGCGCGGCGCGAACGCCCACACCAGCACGGCGATCACGGCGACCGGTGCGCTCCAGACCGCGAACGACCATTGCCAGCTTCCGACCCAAGGCAGGATCACCGGAATGGTCAGGCTGACCGGGATGATTTCGCCGATGACGAGACCGTTGGTGTAGATGGCGGTGGCGAAGCCGATCCGCTTCGGCATCCACAATCGCACCACGGTCGGCATCGTCACCTGCATGATCGCGACGCCGGCGCCGGTGACGATGGTCATGCCGTACAGCAGCGCGATATGCGGATAGATGCCGCGCAGCGCTCCACCGATGGCGGCGAGCACGAGGCCGACGATCAGCGCCGGCAGCACGCCGAGCCGCGCGATCAGCAGCGAGCCGGGGACCGCGGCGAGACCGAGCAGCATCGGCGGTAATCCGGTCAGGAGGCCGACCTGCGTCGCGCTCAGATGCAGATCGTCATGAATGCTGGGCAGCGCCGGCGGCACCGCGAGAATGGTCAGCCGCAGCGCATTGCCGATGAGCCACAGCAGCGCCACCACGATCAGCATGCGCGCAAGGGACGGTTGATCGCTGCGGTCGGTCATCATTCGATGTCGTGAGATGAAAGGGAGCTGGCGCGCGCGCCATGATCGCCGCAACCTGCCGCAGGATTGCCGCAATGTCGATATCCGGAGGGAATGACGGCTATGCCGCGCGCACAGATGCGTTGGCGGTTTGACGGGCTGGGATTCCGGCCCGCCGCGCGCTATGGACGAGGCCGATATCGTCCGGTGCAATCGACGGCCTCTCTTGTCCCTGTTGATCTCCCACACACGTCTGACCTCGCGGCGCACGCTCGGCCTGCTGCTGGCGCTGCTGGTGATCGGCATCGCGGCGCTCGCGTGGCTTTATCGCGATGCGCTGACGCTCGATGCGCTCGAGGATCTGACCCGTGACCTCGGTGTCTGGGCGCCGGTCGGCTTCGCCGCGATCTATGCCATTGCCACCGTCGCCATGGTGCCGGGCAGCTTCTTCGATGCGCTGGGCGGCGCGGTGTTTGGCCCGGTGCTCGGCAGCATCGTCAATTTCATCGGCGGCAGCCTCGGCGCGATGCTGGCGTTCGCGCTGGCGCGCTATTTCGCGGGGGACTGGGTCGAGCGCCGCGCGGCCGGCCGGCTCGGCGAGATCAAGCAGAGCGTCGAGGCCGAAGGCTGGCGGTTCGTCGCCTTCATCCGGCTGGTGCCGATTTTCCCCTACACCGTCTTTAACTATCTGCTCGGGCTGACCCGGATCCCGTTCTGGCAATATACCGTGGTCACCATGATCTGCATGGCGCCGTCTACGGTGGTCTACACCTGGCTCGGCCATGCCGCCCGGCATCTGGCGTTCGGGCAGGGCGGCGAGCACCCGCTCCAGTACGGCCTCATTTTCCTCGCGGTGGCCGCTACGGCGGTGTTCCTGCCCCGGTTCATCATGCGCTGGCGGGAGCGGGCCAGAAGCGGGCACCCCTGAGGCCGGGCGGCCCTCTGGGGAACCCTGGCCGGGCGCGTTGACAGGGCGGGCCTCAATCCTTAGAACCCGCGGCAACAGCCGAACCCGAGAAGTGTGATGAAAGTCCGTAACTCGTTGAAATCATTGCGTGCGCGCCACCGCGACAACCGCATCGTGCGCCGTAAGGGCCGGGTCTATATCATCAATAAGACCCAGAAGCGCTTCAAGGCCCGCCAGGGCTAAAGCGCCGGCAGCGGCTTTGACCGCGTCACGCGCCTTTGATGACCGATTGGTTTGCGTTGCTCCGGGGACAGACTAGTCTGTCCCCGATGCGATTCCGGCTGCCTTTTGCATGGCTTTTGGCGCTGGCCCTGTTGCCGGCCCTGGCTCCGTCATGGGCGTTTGCGCAGCGCGCCCCGGCCCCCGACGCCAAGGGGGAGTGGATTCATCCGCCCCAGACCGTTCCCAGCCCCAAGACCAGGAAGGGGAAGGCCGAGGATCCCACCCACAATCTCGATTTTCTGTTCGAGGCGCTGAAGGTTGCCCCGGACGACACCAGCGCCAAGGCGATCGAGCAGCGCATCTGGATGCTGTGGATGATTTCGCCGAGCGATACGGCCAACCTGCTGATGGGCCGGGTCCGCCGCGCGGTCGAGGCCAAGGACACAGCGCTGGCGATCAAGCTGCTCGACGCCATCGTCGCCATCCGGCCCGATTACGTGGAAGCCTGGAACCGGCGCGCGACCGTCCATTTCATGCAAAAGAATTACGGCGCTTCACTGCAGGATCTGATCCAGGTGCTCAAGCTCGAACCGCGCCATTTCGGCGCGCTGTCCGGGCTCGGTCTGATCCTGCAGGAGATCGGCGACGAGCGGCATGCGCTCGAAGCCTATCGCCGCGCCGTCGAGGTCTATCCGCGGCTCGAGAACATTCCCGATCAGGTCAAGAAACTGCAGGAAAAGGTCGAAGGACGCGATATCTGACGCCGGCGGCGCGTTTGTCGGGCCGCGTCTGTCTTCGCTTGCAACCTTTTCCGCCTGAGATCGTATGTTAAGCGTGCCCCGCCTGCTGCAAATCCCGCTGCTGACGCTTCTGATCCTTGCGCTGATCCTCGGCGCGGGCGCGCTCTATACCTATTTCGGTGCACGGGCGGTCGAGCGCGCGCATCCGCCGGCCGGCCGCCTCGTGATGATCAACGGTGTGCGGCTGCATGTTCTCGACGAAGGCACGGCGAAGCCCGGCGAGCCGGCGCTGGTGCTGATCCACGGCGCCAGCGACAATCTCGAGGACTGGCGCGTGGCGCTCGGCGACCGGCTGCGCGATCGCCGCGTCATCATGATCGACCGGCCGGGCCTCGGCTGGAGCGATGGGCCGGCGGTCGACGACGGCAAGCGCCTCGCGCGCCAGGTCACGCTCATTCACGACGCGCTGACGCGGCTCAACGCCGGCCGGGTGGTGATGGTGGCGCATTCGCTCGGCGGTGCGCTGGCGCTCAACTATGCGCTGACCTATCGCGACGGCCTCGCCGGTCTCGTCCTGCTCTCGCCGGTGACGCATCCATGGATCGGCGGCATCGCGCTTTATTACAACATCGTCGCGATGCCGGTGGTTGGCCCGCTGTTCGCCTATACGCTCGCCTATCCGCTCGCCCAGTTGTTCATTGGCCCCGGCATCGCCGCGGCGTTCACGCCGCAGCCGGTGCCGGCCGGCTATCGCGACCGCGCGGCGATCGATCTCGGACTGCGGCCGCAGGTTTTTCTCGACAATGCGCGCGACGTCGCCGCGTTGCAGGCCTTCGTGACGGCGCAGCAGCCGCGTTACGGCGAGATTGCGGTGCCGACGGCGATCCTCGCCGGCGACAGCGATGTCGTGGTCTCGACCAACATTCACGCGCGTGCGCTGACGGCGCAACTGCCGGAGGCGACGCTGACAGTGTTCGAGAGGGTCGGCCACATGCCGCAGCATGTCTGGCCGGATCGTGTGGTGGCGGCGATCGCGGCGGTCAGCGCGGCGCGCAAACCACCCGCCGCCGATCCGGACAAGCTGCTGGCGCCGCCGCAAGTAACGCCGCAAGCGACGCCGGCGCCGGTCACCGGTCAGTAGCGTCCGCTCACAGGTCTTCCACGTCGTTGCCGACGAAGGCGATGCGCAGCATGTTGGTCGCGCCCGGTGTGCCGAGCGGCAGGCCGGCGACGACAATGACGCGCTGTCCCGGCTTGGCGAAGCCGTCGCGGAACGCGAGGCGGCAGGCGCGGCTCACCACGTCGCTCATATTGTGCGCGTCCTCGGTGATCACGCAGTGTACGCCCCAGGCGAGCGACAGCCGCCGTCCGGTATCGATGTTCGGCGACAGCGCGATGATCGGCGATTTCGGCCGCTCGCGCGAGACGCGCAGGCCGGTCGAGCCCGAGCCGGTCCAGCAGATGATCGCCGACAGTTCGAGCGTCTCGGCGATCTGGCGCGCCGCGTCGGCGATGGCGTCGGCGCCGGTCTGTTCCGGCGGCGTACGCTGGCCGGTGATGATGGCGCGGTAATTCGGATCGCTCTCCACTTCCTCGGCGATGCGGTTCATGCGCGCCACCGCTTCGACCGGATATTGGCCCGCGGCGGATTCCGCCGACAGCATCACCGCGTCGGCGCCCTCGAAGATCGCGGTGGCGACGTCCGACACCTCGGCGCGGGTCGGCACCGGCGATGTGATCATCGATTCCAGCATCTGCGTCGCGACCACGACCGGCTTGCCGGCGCGCCGCGCCGCGCGCGTGATCTGCTTCTGGATGCCGGGCACCGCCTCGATCGGCATCTCGACGCCGAGGTCGCCGCGGGCCACCATCAGCGCGTCGGACAGTTCGATGATCTCGGCCAGCCTCGTCACCGCCTGCGGCTTCTCGATCTTCGACATCAGCAGCGCGCGCCCCCGCGCGATCTTGCGCGCCTCGGCGAGATCCTCCGGCCGCTGGATGAAAGACAGCGCCACCCAGTCGACGCCGGCTTCGAGCACCGCGTCGAGATCCTTGCGATCCTTGTCGGTCAGGGCACCGACCGGCAGGTCGGTATCTGGAAGGCTGACGCCCTTCTTGTCCGAAATCCACGTGCCGGCGACGACGACGCACTGGATCGAGCGCTTATCGGTCTTCACCGCTTTCAGGGCCAGCTTGCCGTCGTCGATCAGCAGCCGGTCGCCTGCTTCGACGGCTGCGAGGATTTCAGGATGCGGGAGGTGGACGCGGGTCGCGTCGCCCAGTTCCGGATTGTCGTCCAGCGTGAAGGTCTGCCCGATCGACAGCTCTTCCTTGGTGTTCTTGAACTTGCCGACTCTGAGCTTGGGTCCCTGCAGGTCTGCAAGGATACCGATCGGCCGGCCCGCCTTTTCCTCGACCGAGCGGATGCGCGCCACCAGCGTGCGCATCAAATCGTGGTCGGTGTGGCTCATATTGATGCGGAACACGTCGGTCCCGGCATCGAACAGTTTGGCGATCATGGCCTCGTCGGACGAGGCGGGACCGCTTGTGGCCAGGATCTTGACCTTGCGGCTTCTTCTCATTGACCTGCTGTTCCCGTCGCGGCGGCGGTGCCGTCCGGCGCGGGGTCGTCGGTCAGTTGGACCATCCAGCTCTGCTGCTCGCCTGTGTCGTACTCCTGGAAGCCGACACGCTGGAAACCGCGCGCGAAGCAGTCAGCGACGCCCGCGATCTTGAATTCCTTTTCGGCGACGCACATGCTGATCGGACCGTCCCAACGCCCGCCTCGCTCCGCGTCTTCTGCATAAAGATAGTAATAGCGAGATGACAGCGCGCCCTCGATCAGCGTCTTGCAGGTCGATCCGTCGACATGCCACCAGCCTTCGGTCACCCAGCCGGTCCTGGCTCGGTAGCCGATGGAGACGCCGACCAGGTTCTGGGTGGCGTTGCAGACACGGAAATCGGCCGCGGCCGGTGCTGCCGCCACGACGGCAAGACCAGGTGCGGATACGGCAAGAACGAATGCCGACGCCGCCAGGCGACCGCATTGCCTGCCGAGCAAAGCCATTGCTGACCCTCTGATGCGTGATGCCATCACAATCCAGCCCCTTTTCGGAAAAGTCCGAGCGCATGTCAACGCGCCTGCCAATCGATTTAGATCGGCAGTCGATGCAGTTTTCCGCGCCCGCGGCAGGATTTCCCGAAAACATTGGCTAAACAACGGCATTGCGCCCGCCCACGACTTCGTGAAATGACGAAGCCTCCCCCGAGGTGCCTGCGATCATCGAAACCATGCCCGGCGAACCGCAATTTCCGCCCTTCGACGTGATCGATGGCGACCACTCCCTCGGCCTGCTGCTCGTCGCCGACCACGCCCGCCGCGATTTGCCGGCCGAATATGGCGACCTCGGACTGCCACCGTCGGAGTTCGACCGCCACATCGCCTATGACATCGGCGTGGAAATGGTACTCCGGGCGCTTGCGAGGCTGACCGGGGCGCCGGGTGTGATCGCGACCTTCTCGCGCCTGCTGATCGACCCCAACCGCGGCGAGGACGACCCGACGCTGATCCGCCAGCTCTATGACGGCACGGTGGTACCCG
>JAHBZF010000120.1 GCA_019635575.1 Pseudolabrys sp.
TTGCGGCTCATCCCTCGAATATCGGGTTCTGCCTGCTTGGCGCGCTGGTCGGCACGCTGATCGGCGTGCTGCCGGGCATCGGCACGGTCGCGACCGTGGCGATGCTGCTGCCGATCACATTCGGGCTGCCGCCGGTCGGCGCGCTCATCATGCTCGCCGGCATTTATTACGGCGCGCAGTATGGCGGTTCGACCACCTCGATCCTGGTCAATATTCCGGGTGAGGCGACCTCGGTCGCCACCTGTCTCGACGGGCATGAAATGGCGAAGCAGGGCCGCGCCGGGGCCGCGCTCTCGATCGCGGCGATCGGCTCGTTCGCGGCCGGCTGCGTGTCCACGGTTCTGGTCGCCGCGCTCGGCGCGCCGCTCACCTCGATCGCGCTGCTGTTCGGCCCGGCCGAATATTTCGCGCTGATGTCGCTCGGCCTTATTTTCGCGGTGGTGCTGGCGCGCGGCTCGGTGCTCAAGGCCGTCGTGATGATCGTGCTCGGCCTGCTGCTGGCGATGATCGGCACCGACATCGAAACCGGCGTCGACCGCATGACCTTCGGCGTCACCGAACTGTCGGACGGCATCGGCTTCACCAACGTGGCGATGGGCGTGTTCGGATTTGCCGAGATCATCCGCAATCTCGAATTGTCGTCGGAAAGCCGCGACATCGTCCGCGCCAAGATCACCGGTCTGATGCCGACGCGGCAGGACTTGATCGACTCCTCCGGCGCGATCGCGCGGGGCACCGTGCTTGGCTCGCTGCTCGGCATTCTGCCCGGCGGCGGCGCGGTGGTCGCCTCGTTCGCGGCCTATACTTTCGAGAAGCGCATTTCCAGGCATCCGGAACGCTTCGGCCGTGGCGCCATTCAGGGCGTCGCCGCGCCGGAGAGCGCCAACAACGCCGCCGCGCAGACCTCGTTCATCCCGCTGCTCACCCTCGGCATCCCGCCGAATGCGGTGATGGCGCTGATGGTCGGCGCGATGACCATTCATGGCATCGTGCCGGGTCCGCAGGTGATGACCAAGCAGCCGGATCTGTTCTGGGGCATGATCGCCTCGATGTGGATCGGCAACCTCGCGCTGGTTGTCATCAACCTGCCGCTGGTCGGCGTCTGGGTGCGCCTGCTGCGCGTGCCTTACCGCCTGCTGTTCCCGATGATCATCATCTTCTGCGTCGTCGGCATCTACTCGCTCAACAACTCGCCGTTCGACGTGGCGATGACGGCGCTGTTCGGCGTGGTCGGCTACTGGCTGATCAAGCATGACTTCGAGCCGGCGCCGATGCTGCTGGGCTTCATCCTGGGGCCGCTGATGGAGGAGAACCTCCGGCGCGCCATGCTGATCGCCCGTGGCGACGCGACCGTGTTCCTGACGCGGCCGCTGTCGGCGAGCCTGCTGGTGCTGGCCCTGATCCTGCTGGTGATCGCGGTCCTGCCGTCGATCCGCAAGCGCCGCGACGAGGTGTTCGTCGAGGACTGATACTCCGGCCTGCCGGATGTACGAGACAGGCGGCTCCGGGCGACCGGGGCCGCTTTTTTATGCACAGGCGAGGGGCCTGGGACGGGCCGGCCCCCTTTGCCGGGGCTGCCGGAAGGATTACCTCAGGGCGAGTTGCCGCCGCAGGTAACAAACCGCTCTGGCCGGTTGCCGGAGCATCAGCGTCAACGGATCGCGCCAACGGGGCACGCCATGCGCCAGTATCACGATCTGATGGAACAGGTTCTCGCCGACGGGGCGGAGAAACGCGATCGGACCGGCACGGGCACGTTGTCCGTGTTCGGGCATCAGATGCGGTTCGATCTCGCCGCCGGCTTCCCGATGGTGACGACCAAGAAGCTGCATCTCAAATCGATCGTCCACGAACTGCTCTGGTTCCTCGCCGGCGACACCAACATCAAATATCTCAACGACAACGGCGTGCGGATCTGGGACGAGTGGGCCGACGAGCGCGGCGATCTCGGCCCGGTCTATGGCCGGCAATGGCGTTCGTGGCCGGCGCCGGATGGCGGCACCATCGATCAGATCGCCAATGTGGTGGCGATGATCCGCCGCAATCCGGATTCGCGCCGGCTGATCGTCACCGCGTGGAACCCGGCACAGGTCGACCAGATGGCCTTGCCGCCGTGCCATTGTCTGTTCCAGTTCTATGTCGCCAACGGGCGGCTGTCGTGCCAGCTCTATCAGCGTTCGGCGGACATCTTCCTCGGCGTGCCGTTCAACATCGCGTCCTATGCGCTGCTGACGATGATGGTGGCGCAAGTGACGGGCCTCAAGCCCGGCGAGTTCGTCCACACGTTCGGCGACGCGCATCTTTATCTCAATCACATCGAACAGGCGCGGCTGCAGCTTTCGCGGCTGCCGCGGCCGTTGCCGGTGATGCGGATCAATCCGGCGGTCACGGATCTGTTCGCGTTCCGCTACGAGGATTTCACGCTGGAGAACTACGACGCGCATCCGCACATCAAGGCGGATGTCGCGGTATGAGCGCGTTGAACGCCGCCGCGTTGCCCGGTCTCGTCCTCGTCGCGGCGATCGGCGAGAACAATGTGATCGGGCGGGACAATCAGTTGCCGTGGCGGCTGCGTTCCGACCTGCAGCATTTCAAGTCGGTGACCATTCACAAGCCGGTGGTGATGGGCCGCAAGACCTATGAATCGATCGGCAAGCCGCTGAAGGATCGCACCAACATCGTTGTCACCCGCGATCTCGGGCTGCGCGCGCCGGGCTGCGTTCTCGCCACCAGCCTCGAGGCGGCGCTGCTGATGGCGCGCGACGATGCCAGGAAGCGCGGCGCGAAAGAGATCATGGTGATCGGCGGCGCCGACCTGTTCAATGCCACCTTGCCGGTCGCGCAGCGGCTGGAGATCACCCACGTCCATGCCGCGCCGGAGGGTGACGTGTTCTTCCCGCCGATCGACCCGGCGGTGTGGCGGCAAACCATGCTGATCGAGCATCCGGCCGGGCCGGACGACAGCGCGCCTTTCGCCATCGCCACTTATGTGCGCCGGTAGGGCTGCGCAATTGTGGCGAAACGCTGCACAGCGGTTGCGTTGTCACACCGGGGCTGCTCCCCTATAAACCAGCCGACAGTCCGGCGGTTTGGCCGGCGCGGAGAGGATATCGATGCCGTGGAGTAATCAGGGTGGTGGCGGACCGTGGGGCTCCGGCCCGAAGGGGCCATGGGGTTCCGGACCGCAACCATCGGGAGGGTCGACACCGCCTGATCTCGAGGAAATCCTCCGCCGCAGCCAGGACCGCCTGCGCAACGTTCTGCCGGGCGGCAATCTCGGCGGTAAGGGCGTATTGCTGGTGGTCCTTGGCGCGCTGGTGCTGTGGGGCGTATCCGGCTTCTTCCGCGTCGAACCGGACGAGCTTGGCGTGGTGCTGCGCTTCGGCAAGCAGGTGCGCGAGGTTCAACCCGGCCTGAATTACCATCTGCCATATCCGATCGAGACCGTGCTCACGCCGAAGGCGCTGCGCGTCAACAAGATCGACATCGGCATGCGCGTCGTCGAGGACATGCGCCGCGGCTCCAGCGTGCGCGACGTGCCCGAGGAAAGCCTGATGCTGACCGGCGACGAGAACATCGTCGACGTCGATTTCTCGGTGCTGTGGCGCGTCAAGCCGACCGGCGTCGGCGACTACCTGTTCAACATCCAGAACCCCGAAGGCACGGTGAAGGCGGTCGCGGAAAGCGCGATGCGCGAGGTGGTCGGGCGTTCGGATATCCAGCCGATTCTCACCGGCGCCCGCCAGACCATCGAAACGGCGGTGCAGGATCTGATGCAGAAGACGCTCGATCACTACGGCGCGGGCATCTATGTGCAGCAGGTGCAGTTGCAGAAGGTCGATCCGCCCTCGCAGGTGATCGACGCGTTCCGCGACGTGCAGGCCGCGCGCGCCGACCTCGAACGCGCGCAGAACGAAGCGCAGACCTATGCCAACCGGGTGGTGCCGGAAGCACGCGGTCGCGTCGCGCAGATCACGCAAGCCGCCGAAGCCTATCGTCAGCAGACGGTAGCCGAAGCGACCGGCCAGACGGCGCGCTTCCTCTCGATCTATGAACAGTACAAGAAGGCCCCTGACGTGACGCGCCAGCGCATGTATCTTGAGACGATGGAGCGCGTGCTCGGTACCACTGAGAAGATCATCATCGACTCCACCGGCAATGGCGGCGTGGTGCCGTATCTGCCGCTGAACGAGCTGGCGAAGCCGCAGGCTCCGGCCCCGCAGCCCCAGCAACAGCAGCGCCAGGGAGGCCGCCCATGAAGCTCGGTGTGACCGGCGGCGTGATCGCCGTCCTGCTGTTTGCCGCCGTCGTGATCGGCTACAGCTCGCTGTTCTCCGTTTATCAGACGCAGCAGGCGCTGGTGGTGCGGCTGGGTCAGCCGGTGCGCGTCGTCAATGAGCCGGGCCTGCATGTGAAGGCGCCGTTCATCGACAACGTCATCACCATCGACCGGCGCATCCTCGACCTTGAGGCGCCGGCGCAGGAAGTGATCGCGTCGGACCAGAAGCGTCTCGTGGTCGATGCCTTCGCCCGTTACAAGATCAAGGACGCGCTGCGCTTCTATCAGACCGTGGGATCGATCCCCGGCGCCAATTCGCAGCTCGCCATTCTGCTCAACTCGGCGCTGCGCCGCGTGCTCGGTGAAGTCACCTTCACCCATGTGGTGCGCGACCAGCGCGCCGATCTGATGAGCCGCATCCGTGAATCGGTCGACCGCGAAGCCGACAATTACGGCATCAACGTCGTCGACGTGCGTATCCGCCGCGCCGACCTGCCGGAACAGAACAGCCAGGCGGTGTATCAGCGGATGCAGACCGAGCGTCAGCGCGAGGCCGCGGAATTCCGCGCCCAGGGCGCGCAGCGCGCCCAGGAAATCCGGTCGCGCGCCGACCGCGAGGTGACGGTGCTGATCGCCGATGCGCAATCGAACGGCGAAAAGATCCGCGGCGAGGGTGACTCGCAGCGCAACAAGATCTTCGCCGATGCGTTCAATCAGGATCCGGACTTCTTCGCGTTCTACCGGTCGATGCAGGCTTATGAAGCGAGCCTGCGGCCGAACGATACGCGGTTGCTGTTGAAGCCGGACACCACCTTCTTCCGTTACTTCAACGACCCGACCGGCAAAGCCAGCGACAAGCCGGCTGGAGCCGCGCCGGCGACACCCGCCGTCCGCTAAAGGCCAGAGAACACCAGCGAGCGCCCATGACCGATTTTCTTGTCGCGCTCGGCCTGGTGCTGGTCATCGAGGGCCTGACATTCGCCGCATTTCCGGCGTCGGCCAAGCGGGCGATGATGAGCGTGATCGAGACGGCGGAACCGACGCTGCGGCTGGTCGGTCTCGGTTGCGCCATCGGTGGGCTGATCCTGGTCTGGTTCATTCGCGGATAACGACGAGTTGTCCGGCGTGGGACAGCGGAGCGCTTGAAACCGGACAGCGGGGCAGGCACTGTCCGAGCGACGCGCGACCGGGCGACGCCGCGCCGAACTGGCCGGTGACGCTGCGGTCGCGGACCTTGTAGCTCTCGCTCTGCGTTTCCGTTTCAGCGTTTCCGTTTCATCGCATTTTCGTCACGCGAACCTGTATCTTCCTTCGCTGGAAAATGCCCTAGGAGGCTCGATATCGATGCGCGTCCGTTCTGGATTCCGGTGCGGTTCTGTCCTGTCTGCCGCGTTCGCGGCTGCCTTGCTGGCGACGTCGGTGACGACGCCTGCCGCGGCGCGCGGCCCCGAGAACATCGCCGACACCGCCGAGCAGGTGATCGATGCGGTCGTCAACATCTCCACCTCGCAGTCGGTCGATCTGCGCGGCGGCGGCGGCGCGATGCCGCAACTGCCGCCGGGTTCGCCGTTCGAGGAATTCTTCGAGGAGTTCTTCAAGAACCGCCGCCAGCAGCAAGGCCCGAACAACCGCCAGGGCCAGAATGGCCAGAACAACGAGAACAACCGTAACGGCCCGAACGCTGGACCCAATCAGGGGCCGAATGGCGGCCCGAACGCAGGGCCCGGCGAGCGCGGCGCGCGGCGGGTCAATTCGCTGGGTTCCGGTTTCATCATCGATGCGTCCGGCATCGTCGTCACCAACAATCACGTCATCTCCGAAGCGGACGAGGTGACGGTGATCCTCAACGACGGCACGCGGCTGAAAGCCGACATCGTCGGCCGCGACAAGAAGACCGATCTCGCGGTGCTGCGCGTCAAGCCGACCAAACCGCTCAAGGCGGTGAAGTTCGGCGACAGCGACAAGGTGCGGCTCGGCGAATGGGTGGTGGCGATCGGCAACCCGTTCAGCCTCGGTGGCACGGTGACCGCCGGCATCGTCTCGGCGCGCAACCGCGACATCAACTCCGGCCCGTATGACAATTACATCCAGACCGACGCCGCCATCAATCGCGGCAATTCCGGCGGCCCGCTGTTCAACCTCAATGGCGATGTGATCGGCATCAACACCGCGATCATCTCGCCGTCCGGCGGCTCGATCGGCATCGGCTTCGCGGTGCCGTCCAAGATCGCCGTCGCCGTGATCGATCAGTTGCAGAAATACGGCGAGACCCGGCGCGGCTGGCTCGGCGTACGCATCCAGCAGGTGACCGATGAGATCGCCGACAGCCTCGGCATCAAGCCGGCGCGCGGCGCGTTGATCGCCGGTATCGACGACAAGGGGCCGGCGAAACCCGCCGGAATCGAGGCCGGCGACGTGGTGGTGAAGTTCGACGGTCAGGACATCAAGGAGATGCGCGACCTGCCGCGCATCGTCGCCGACACGCCGGTCGGCAAGGATGTCGAGGTCATCGTCATCCGCAAGGGCAAGGAAGAGACCAAGACGGTGAAGCTCGGCCGCCTCGAGGACGGCGAGAAGGCGCAGCAGGCGTCGCTGACGCCGAAGAAGGACGAGCCGGCGGAGAAATCCGTGACGCAGAAGGCGCTCGGCCTCAACCTCGCCAACATGTCCGACGATCTGCGCAAGCGCTACAAGATCAAGGACAGCATCAAGGGCGTGGTCATCACCGGCGTCGATGCCAGTTCGCCGGCCGCCGACAAGCGGTTGCAGGCGGGCTTCGTCGTTGTCGAGTTGCAGCAGCAGGCGGTCTCGACCGCCGCCGACTTCCAGTCGCGCATCGAGCGGCTGAAGAAAGAAGGCAAGAAGACCGCGGTGCTGCTGATCGCCAACCCTGACGGCGACACGCAGTTCGTGGCGTTGAGCCTGAACTAGCCGACGGGTCGACCCGCTCGCGTTTTGCGCCCTTTCCCTGCCGGGAGAGGGCGCATTGCTTTAACCCATCGATGAAACGAAATCCGCCTTGCGGTAGCCCTGCACGAACAACAGCGCGGTGAGATCGGTGTGGTCGATCCGTGCCGGCGCGGCAGCCGCCACCTTCGGCTTGGCGTGATAGGCGACGCCGAGGCCAGCCTCCGCGATCATGTCCATGTCGTTGGCGCCGTCGCCGGTCGCCATGGTGTCGCCGTGCGGGAGGCCGAGTTTCTCGCGCAGCGCGATCAGCGTTTCGAGCTTGCCGGTCTTGCCGAAGATCGGCTCCGACACCGTGCCGGCCAGATGGTTATCCGCATCAAGGAGCAGCCGGTTGGCGCGGCTTTCGTCAAAGCCGATCATCGGCACGATGCGATCGGTGAAGGCGGTGAAGCCGCCGGTGACGAGGCAAGTGTGGGTGCCGTTGGCGCGCATGGTCGCGATCAGCGTGCGTGCGCCGGGGGTCAGGCGGATGCGGTCGCGGATCACGTCGTCCACCACCGACAGCGGCAGGCCCTTGAGCAACGCGACGCGCTCGCGCAGCGCCGGCTCGAAAGCGAGTTCGCCGCGCATGGCGCGCTCGGTGATGCCCGCGACATGCGCCTTGACGCCGACCACGTCGGCGAGTTCGTCGATGCACTCCTGGCCGATCATGGTGGAATCCATGTCGGCGAGGAACAGCCGCTTGCGGCGGTGGGCTACGGGCTGCACCACCACGTCGACCGGCGCGGCGAGCGCGGCGCGCAGCCGCTCGGCCAGCGCGGCATCTGTGCCGTTCGCGGTTTCCGCGTTAAAGGGAAGGTCGACGGCCTCGCCCGGCGACAGCCAGTCGGGCGCGCCGGCCTGCGGCAGCGTGGATTGCGCGCGCGCGACAAGCGTTGCATCGAGAGTGCCGGGGCGGGCGATGAGCGTGGCGATGTGGGTCACGGAGTGGATCGCGAATTGAGAGGCGACGTGAACAGGGTGGTGCTTATCGCAGGGCCGACCGCAAGCGGCAAGTCCGCGCTGGCGCTCGAACTCGCGCGCCGCCACGACGGCGTCGTCATCAATGCGGATTCGATGCAGGTCTATCGCGACCTGCGCATCATCACGGCGCGGCCGACCGTCGATGAGGAGCAGGCGGCGCCGCACCGGCTCTACGGTCTTGTCGATGCGGCGGAGAACTATTCGGTCGGCCGCTGGTGCCGCGATGTGATGGCCGAACTCGATGCCGCGCAGGCCGAGGGCAGGATGGCGATCGTCATCGGTGGCACCGGGCTTTATTTCAGCGCTTTGACCAAGGGTCTCACCGACATTCCGCCGGTGCCGGGCGAGGTGCGGGCGGCGATGCGGGGGCGGCTGGCGCGCGAGGGTGTCGCGGCGCTTCATGCGGAACTCGCGGCGCGCGATCCGGCGGCGGCGGCGCGGATCATGCCGCGCGACCAGTCGCGCATCACCCGCGCGCTGGAGGTGCTCACCGCGACCGGCCGCACGCTGACCGACTGGCACACGCAAGGCATGCCGGCCCGGCTCGATGCCGCCCGCACGCCGCGGGTGTTTCTCACCTGCGCGCGGGAGGCGCTGGTGCGGCGGATCGAGGCCCGGTTCGATGCCATGCTGGCGGCGGGCGCGCTCGACGAGGTGGCGGCGCTGGCGACGCGGGGCCTCGACCCCATGCTGCCGGCGATGAAGGCGCATGGCGTGCCCTGGCTGATCCGCCACCTGCGCGGCGAGATCCCGCTGGAGGAGGCCGCCGAGGGCGGCAAGCGCGACACGCGGCGCTATGCCAAGCGGCAAAACACCTGGTTTCGCAATCAGTTGCCGGACTGGCCGCAATGTCCCGCGGAGACCGGTCTGGCGGCTCTGGAGGCCCAGATTGGCGCGATTTCCGCTTGACCGGGGGTGGGGACGCTCCTATGGTGCCGCGCAATGATCGGTCTGGAAGGCTTCACGGTGCGCAATATTCTTATTCTCGTAGAAAGTCGGATGCTTCCCCGGCAAGGGTGACCTTGCCGGTCAGGGAGTGTCCGACCCATGGCCCGCGCGGGCCATTTTTTATGGCCGCTGCAGGCCGGACCAGACTGCAAAGAGACGAACGACGAGTGCGGAAGGAAGACTGTCATGTCAGGTGAAATGACCGGCGGCCGGGAAATGACCGGCGCGGAGATGGTGATCGCGGCGATGGCCGATCAGGGCGTCGAGCACCTCTTCGGCTATCCCGGCGGCGCCGTGCTGCCAATCTATGACGCGCTCTTCCATCAGGACACCATTCGCCACATTCTCGTTCGGCATGAACAGGCCGCGGTGCATGCCGCAGAGGGCTATGCCCGTTCCTCGGGCAAGGTCGGCTGCGTGCTCGTGACCTCAGGCCCCGGCGCGACCAATGCCGTGACGGGCCTGACCGACGCGCTCATGGACTCCATCCCGGTCGTCTGCATCACCGGCCAGGTGCCGACGCAGCTCATCGGATCCGATGCCTTCCAGGAAGCGGACACCGTCGGCATCACCCGCCATTGCACCAAGCACAACTATCTCGTGAAGCGCATCGAGGACCTGCCGCGCATCCTGCACGAGGCCTTCTACGTGGCCTCGCATGGCCGGCCGGGCCCCGTCGTCATCGACATCCCGAAAGATATCCAGTTCGCCAAGGGCGGCTATGCGCGCCCGACCGAGTTCGCGCACAAAGGCTACAAGCCGAAGGTCGATGGCGATCCGGCGCGGATCAAGGCCGCGGTGGAGCTGATGGCGCATGCCAAGCGGCCGGTGTTCTACACCGGCGGCGGCGTGATCAATTCCGGTCCGGAAGCGACCAAGCTCTTGCGCGAATTCGTCAAGGAAACCGGTTTCCCGATCACCTCGACGCTGATGGGCCTCGGCGCTTATCCGGCGAGCGGACCGCAATGGCTCGGCATGCTCGGCATGCACGGCACTTACGAAGCCAACATGGCGATGCACGATTGCGACGTGATGATCTGCATCGGCGCGCGCTTCGACGACCGCATCACCGGCCGGCTCGACGCGTTCGCGCCCTATGCGCGCAAGATCCACGTCGATATCGATGCTTCGTCGATCAACAAGAACGTCAAGGTCGATATCCCGATCGTCGGCGACTGCGCGCATGTGATGCGCGACATGCTCAAGGTCTGGCGCGGCATGGCGCCGAAGGCTGACGAGAAGGCGCGCAAGGAGTGGCAGGGCAAGATCGACCGCTGGCGGTCGCGCAAGTCGCTCGCGTATCGCGTGTCGGATAGCATCATCAAGCCGCAATATGCGATCCAGCGGCTCTACGAACTGACCAAGGACCGCGACACCTACATCACCACGGAAGTGGGCCAGCATCAGATGTGGGCGGCGCAGTTCTACGGCTTCCAGGAGCCGAACCGCTGGATGACGTCCGGCGGTCTCGGCACCATGGGCTACGGCCTGCCGGCCGCGGTCGGCGTGCAGCTCGCGCATCCGAAGTCGCTGGTGATCGACATCGCCGGCGAGGCGTCGGTGCTGATGACCATGCAGGAGATTTCGACGGCGGTGCAGTATCGCCTGCCGATCAAGATCTTCATCCTGAACAATCAATACATGGGCATGGTGCGCCAGTGGCAGGAGCTGCTGCATGGCGGGCGCTATTCGGAAAGCTACAGCGAGGCGCTGCCGGACTTCGTCAAGCTCGCCGAGGCGTATCACGCGGTCGGCATCCGCTGTGAGAAGCCGGGCGATCTCGACGGCGCGATCAAGGAGATGATCGACGTCAACAAGCCGGTGATTTTCGACTGCGTCGTCGATCAGAAGGAAAACTGCTTCCCGATGATTCCGTCGGGCCGCGCGCACAACGAGATGATCCTCGGCGACGCCGCGGAGAAGCTCGACGAGGCGATCACCGAAGAAGGAAAGATGCTGGTGTGATGATGGCCTCATGCTGAGGAGCGCGCAAAGCGCGCCTCTCGAAGCATGGGGCCGCCTCGTCCTTCGAGACGCCGCCTGCGGCGGCTCCTCAGGATGAGGCGGATCGACAGCGATGGATGAAGAGGACCACGACCGTGAACGCAAACGTGACGACAAGCACCTCGCACTATCCGAGTGCGCCGGTGGCGCAGAAGAACGAGACCCACACCCTGTCGGTGCTGGTCGATAACGAGCCGGGCGTGCTGGCGCGGGTGATCGGCCTGTTCTCCGGCCGCGGCTACAACATCGAGTCGCTCACGGTGTCGGAAACCGAGCACCGGAAGCACCTGTCGCTTATTACCATCGTCACCACCGGCACCCCGATGGTGCTCGAGCAGATCAAGAACCAGCTCGACCGGCTGGTCCCCGTCCATCGTGTCGTCGACATGACCGCGACCGGCCGGGCCATCGAGCGCGAGCTGGCGATGGTCAAGGTGCGCGGCAAGGGCGAGGAGCGGGTCGAGGCGCTGCGGCTGGCGGACGCGTTCCGCGCCCGCGTCATCGACGCCTCCACCGAGAGCTTCGTGTTCGAGATCACCGGCAAGAGCGACAAGGTCGAGCAGTTCGTGACGCTGATGCTGCCGCTCGGCCTGGTCGAGGTGTCCCGGACCGGGATCGCGGCCATCGTCCGCGGCCCGGACGGCATGTAATCGGGGCCAAAAACGCCGGATAACCGCCATTCGCGGCCGGGGCTTGCCCCGTCCCGCGGGGCAACCTAGAAGCAGCGCGGGCGGGAAACGCCGCGGAATTCATTCACGAAAAGCCGCCGACGCGGCGGAGCAAGAGGGCAAGTTCA
>JAHBZF010000121.1 GCA_019635575.1 Pseudolabrys sp.
CGGCCGCAACGCGGTCAGCGCCATCAGGGGAACCATCACCGTGCGCGCCCAGTAGCTCACCTTGTCCAGATGGAAGGGGAACCAGCGCGGCAGCAGCATGACCTCGACCGGCACCACCGGTACGCCCGTCCACGGCATCTGCCGGTAGAGCGCGAGCAGGATGCGTGTGAATACATTGCTCTTCGCCGCCCCGCCGCGCGCCAGCATGGCTTCACGCGCACGGCTCATATGCGGCGCGTCGATATCGTCGCCGATCATCTTCAGCGCGAAATAGGCCTTCACGCTGGCGCTCATGTCGAAGGCGCCCTTGTGGAACAGCGGCCAGCCGCCGTGCTCGCCCTGGATGCGGCGCAGATAGGCAGCAATCTTGCGCTCCAGCTCCACGTCGACAGGCTCGCCGCGGAAATGGCGCATCAGCACATATTCGGCCGGGATTGTCGCATCGGCCTCGAGCTCGAAACACCAATGGCCGTCGTCGCGACGCCGGTCGAGCAACGCAGACGTCGCGCGCGAAATGGTTGCGTCGAGCTCTGCCACGTCGATGGAGGCCGCGGCGGGCGGCGGAATATTTATATTCATGCGGAAACTCTGCGGCATCGCTGCTGCGATGCACAATCGACCCTTACATAGCGCAGGAGGCCGCCTCAGGCCAAGCGGGCGGCGCCGCAACGCAACAAAGCGGCCGCGCTGACCGCCTTAACCCTCTCACCTAAGGTTGAAGCGGGAATAGCCCACGATTTTCCGCCTTTGTCTTGACGAATGGACGCAATCGGGCCCAATTCTCGATCCAAGAGCAAGAGCCTGCGATCGCGAAGTATAGGCGGTCGCGGATGTGGCGCCGGACACTGGCGTCAGGGAGGATGCGTGAGATCAGATCAAGTCGCGCCGGCTGACTATTTCCACAAGGTCGTCGATTGCCAATGGGCCTGCCCGGCCCACACGCCCGTCCCGGAATACATCCGATTGATCGCAGCCGGCCGCTACGGCGACGCCTACATGATCAATTGGCAGTCCAACGTCTTTCCGGGCATTCTCGGGCGCACGTGCGATCGCCCGTGCGAACCCGCCTGCCGGCGCGGTCGCGTCGAGGACGAGCCGGTCGCCATCTGCCGCCTCAAGCGCGTCGCCGCCGACTTCAAGGAAGACGTGCGCGAGCGCATGCCCCTCAAGGCGGAGAAGAAAAACGGCAAGCGCGTCGCCTGCATCGGCGCGGGACCGGCCTCCCTCACCGTCGCGCGCGATCTGGCGCCGCTCGGCTACGATGTCACCGTTTTCGATTCCGAACCGAAAGCCGGCGGCTTCATGCGCACGCAGATCCCGAAATTCCGCCTGCCGGAATCGGTGATCGACGAGGAGATGAGCTACGTGCTCGACCTCGGCGTGAACTTCCGCCATGGAACGCGCATCGACAGCCTCAAGGGCGTGATCGACGAGGGCTATGACGCGGTCTTCGTCGGCACCGGCGCGCCGCGCGGTCGCGACCTCGACGTGCCCGGCCGTGCGGAAGCCGCCGCGCACATTCACCTCGGCATCGACTGGCTCGCCAACGTCGCCTTCGGGCACGTGAAGAAGATTTCCAAGCGCGTGATCGTGCTCGGCGGCGGGAATACCGCCATGGACTGCTGCCGCTCCGCCCGCCGCCTCGGCGGCGAGGATGTGAAGGTGATCGTCCGCTCCGGCTTCGAGGAGATGAAGGCCTCGCCGTGGGAGAAGGAGGACGCGATGCACGAAGGCATCCCGATCCTCAACTACATGGTGCCCAAGGCCTTCACCCACGCGAACGGCAAGCTCACCGGCGTCACCTTCGAGAAGGTGAAGGCGGTGAAAGACGACAAGGGGCGCCGCAAACTCGTTCCGACCGGCGAGCCGGACGAGCATGTGCCGTGCGACGACGTGCTGGTCGCGGTCGGGCAGGAAAACTCGTTCCCGTGGATCGAGCGCGATATCGGCATCGCCTTCGACGACTGGGGTATGCCCAAGGTCGATTCGGTGACGTTCCGCTCGACGCATCCGCTCGTGTTCTTCGGCGGCGATGCCGCGTTCGGCCCGAAGAACATCATCTGGGCGGTGGCGCACGGCCACGAGGCTGCCGTCTCCATCGACAAGATGCTCAACGGCGAGGACATTGCCGAACGGCCCCTGCCCGCGGTAACGCTCGTCAGCCAGAAGATGGGCATCCACGAATGGTCCTATGACAACGCGGTCGCGCTCGACGAACGTTACAAGGTGCCGCAACGCGACAAGGCCGTTGCGCTGAAGGACATCAAGGCCGAGGTCGAACTCGGCTTCGACGTCAAGCTCGCGCTGGGTGAAGCGGGGCGCTGCCTCAACTGCGACGTCGAAACGGTGTTCACGCCGTCGCTGTGCATCGAGTGCGACGCCTGCGTCGACATCTGCCCGATGGACTGCATCACCTTCACCGAGAATGGCGAGGAAGCCGACCTGCGCACACGGCTCAACGCCCCCGCGCCGAACCCCGAGCAGGCGCTTTACGTCCAGAACGGTCTCAAGACCGGCCGGGTGATGGTGAAGGACGAAGACGTCTGCCTGCATTGTAGCCTGTGCGCCGAGCGTTGCCCGACCGGCGCCTGGGACATGCAGAAATTCTTCCTGGAAATGACACACGCGGGACCGTCATGCCGGCACCACGCCCGATCAGCAGCGTAAACGACTTCGTCATCCGCTTCGCCAACGTCAACGGCTCGGGTTCGGCGAGCGCCAACGAGATGTTCGCCCGCGCGGTGATGCGCATGGGCGTGCCGGTGTCGCCGCGCAACATCTTCCCCTCGAACATCCAGGGCCTGCCGACCTGGTACGAGGTGCGCGTCACCGAAGCGGGCCATCTCGGCGCGCGCGGTGGCGTCGACATGATGGTGGCGATGAACCCGCAGACGTTCGACAAGGACGTCGCCATGATCGAGCCGGGCGGCTACCTGTTCTACGATTCGACCAAGCCGATCCCGGCCGGAAAATTCCGCGACGACATCACCGTGATCGGTGTGCCGCTCACCGCGATCTGCAACAGCGAATATAGCGATCCGCGGCAGCGGCAACTGTTCAAGAACATCATCTATCTCGGCGTGTTATCGGCGCTCCTCGACATGGAACCCGCCGTGCTCGAAGAGCTGATCGGCGAGCAGTACAAGTCCAAGGAAAAGCTGATCCAGCCGAACGTGCATGCGCTGCATCTCGGCCGCGACTACGCACTGAAGAACCTGAAATGCCCGCTCGGCCTCACGGTGAAGCGCGCCGACAAGGTCGGCGACATGATCTTCGTCGAGGGCAATTCGGCGGCGGCGCTCGGCGCGGTCTATGGCGGCGCGACGGTCTGCGCGTGGTATCCGATCACGCCCTCCTCCTCGCTCGCCGATGCGTTCACCAAGCATTGCGGCAAGCTGCGCGTCGATCCGCAAACCAAGAAGGCCCGCTACGCCATCGTCCAGGCCGAGGACGAGCTTGCCTCCATCGGCATGGTGATCGGCGCCGGCTGGAACGGCGCCCGCGCCTTCACCGCCACCTCCGGTCCCGGCATCTCGCTGATGTCGGAATTCATCGGCCTCTCCTACTTCGCGGAAATCCCGGCGGTGATCTTCAACGTGCAGCGCGCCGGCCCCTCGACCGGCATGCCGACACGCACGCAACAGTGCGACCTGATCTCGTGCGCCTATGCCTCGCACGGCGACACCAAGCACGTGCTGCTGTTCCCGGAAGATCCGCATGAGGCGTTCGAGTTCGGCGCCCAGGCATTCGACCTCGCCGACCGACTGCAGACGACGATCTTCGTCATGCTCGATCTCGACATCGGCATGAACCACCGGTTGTGCAGGCCGTTCCGATGGGACGATAGCCGCCGTTATGACCGCGGCAAGGTGATGACCGCCGCAGAACTGGACTCGGGCCGCGACTTCGGCCGCTATCTCGATGTGGACGGCGACGGCATCCCGTACCGCACTTATCCCGGCACGCATCCGACCAAGGGCTCGTTCTTCACCCGCGGCACCTCGCGCGACCGCTATGCGCGCTACACCGAGGAGGGCCCGCCCTATGTCGACAACATGCAGCGGCTGCTCCGCAAATTCGAGACAGCGAAGGACATGGTGCCGCGCCCGCTGACCGCCAATGCCGGCAAGCCGACCAAGTTCGGCGTGATCTATTACGGCTCGACCGCGCCGGCGATGGATGAGGCGATCGACATGCTCGAAGCCAAGGGCCATCACATCGACCGAATGCGGGTGCGCGCCTTCCCGTTCCATTCCAGCGTCCCGAGTTTCCTTGCCGATCATGATTTCGTGTTCGTGGTCGAGCAGAACCGCGACGCGCAACTGCGCTCGCTGATCGTCAACGAGTGCAACGTCGATCCGGTCCGACTGGTGCCGGTTTTGCATTTCGACGGCACCCCGATCACCGCGCGTTTCATCGCCAAGACGATCGGCGAACGCATCGACACCTTGCACGGCAAGCCGGCGGTGGTGTCGTGATGCGGAATTTTTCGATGTTAGTTCGGCCTCATGCTGAGGAGTGCCCTGCAAGGGCGCGTCTCGAAGCATCGCAAGTCGGCTTAAGCCGACTTGCGCAATGGATCAAACCTGATCTCGGACGAACCGAGATCAGGGGCCGCCCCACCCTTCGAGACGCGGGCTTTCGCCCGCTCCTCAGGATGAGGGCGGAACGAGGAGCACGGTCATGACCTATCTCGCCAAACCGAAATTCCACCACCCGGACCTGCCGAAGAACGCGCTCGGCTTCACCCACCGCGACTACGAAGGCTCGGTATCGACGCTCTGTGCGGGCTGCGGCCACGACTCGATCACCGGCGCGCTGATCCAGACGTTTTTCGAACTGTCGATCGAGCCGCATCGCGTGGCGAAGATTTCCGGCATCGGCTGCTCGTCGAAAACGCCGACCTATTTCCTCGGCAATTCGCACGGCTTTAACTCGGTGCACGGCCGCATGCCCTCGGTGCTCACCGGCGCCAACCTCGCCAATCGCGACCTCATTTATCTTGGCGTGTCGGGTGACGGCGATTCTGCCTCGATCGGCTTCGGCCAATTCGCCCACGCGATCCGCCGCGGCGTCAACATGACCTATATCGTCGAGAATAACGGCGTGTATGGCCTGACCAAAGGCCAGTTTTCCGCCACCGCCGACCGTGGTTCGAAATCGAAGCGCGGCGTCACCAACACCGACAATTCCATCGACCTCGTCGCCATCGCGCTGCAGCTTGGCGCGACCTATGTGGCGCGCTCGTTCTCCGGGGACAAGCAGCAGCTCGTGCCGATCCTCAAAGGCGCCATCGAGCACAAGGGCGCGGCCTTCATCGACGTGATCTCGCCCTGCATCGCCTTCAATAACCACGCCGGTTCAACCAAGAGCTTCGACTATGTGCGCGAGCACAACGAGGCGGTAAACCGGCTCGATTTCATCTCCGGCCGCGCGCCGATCGAAATCAATTACGACCCCGGCACGGTGCAGATCGTCGAACAGCACGACGGCTCGAAGCTCGCTTTGCGCAAGATCGATGCGGACTACGACGTCAACGACCGCACGGCGGCGATGAGCTTCCTGCAGCGGCATGCCGCCGGCGGGCAGATCGTCACCGGGCTGCTTTACGTCGAGCCCGAGGCCAGCGACCTCCACACGCATCTCTCGACTGTCGAGCGGCCGCTCAATCAGCTTGGCGAGCAAGACCTCTGCCCCGGCTCGACGGCGCTCGCCAAGATCAACGCCGCACTGCGCTAGCGTCTAAAATCCAGGCGGCCGCCGGACCAGCGGCCATCGATCCGCTGCGGTGACACGATCAATCCGACCCACGGCCGTACGATGCGCGGGTCGGTGATGTTCACATAACGGCCGATCAAGCGCCCGTTTCCGGTCTGCAACGCTTCGATCAGGCCGCGACGACGGCTGCTGTCCCAATCGAAATAGCAATAGACCCGGTCGCCGAGCGTACACAGCTCGCCGCGGCCAACTTTCCACGCCTCCGGCGTATCGCCGGACATGCTCGGATCGGCGCCGCCGTTCCAGCGACTGCTCCAGATGCCGTCTGCCGATGATGCGGCTTCATCAGGCGGCGCCCAACGCATGGCGTTGGCATCGTCGGCGCCGCCGCTCAACACGGTCTGCGCGGCGAAGGCCAGCGCTTCGGCACCGAGCGGGTCCGGCACATCCATCACGCCGAACGGATTGCGGGACATGCCGGTGTCCGGCGGGCTGCCCGGAAAGACATACATGGTGGCCTCCTCGAATGACGCGTGCGAACAATGTGCGTCAATCCGATCTAAGCCGCCGGGCGCGCTTCCCCCACCCGAATTCTGACAACTGTCGTCGCTATGCCAGCCATGGCTTTTCTGCGACCGCCTTTTGCACCGCCTCGACCATGCCGTCTGGCATGCTCATGGCGATGGTCAGGGGTTTGCCGGTTTCCAGCACGCTCTTGAGGCTCGACAGGATTGCCGGCCAGCCGGACTCGCCACCGGCAAGGATCGCATCGGGAATGTCCCAATCGTGTGCCTCGGTCATGGTGAGCCGCGTGCTCTCGCCTGATCGTTCGATCTCGTAGGTGACGAGACAGGCCGGCAGTTCGCCGAACTCCTTCATGCCTTCGACGACCCAGGTGCAGGCAAAGCAGCGCGGCGGCGACCATTCGATCACCTCCCCGGCGATGTGCACGCGCCCATCCGGATAAAGCAGCCGGAACGCACCGCCGGTGCGCTGTTCGACATCGACGGAGAGCCCACCGAAATACTGCCGTGTGAAGGCCGGGTCGGTCAGCGCCTGCCACACCTGTTCCGGCGTCGCGGCGATATAGGTCACGTAGACCGTCTTCGGGTTATAGCGCGTGGTGTCAAACTTGCCTTGCGTCATGACGCTTCCTCCGGGTGACAGCACTACAACGGCAAGCCCTTGCCGGTTTCGAGGAAGCTCTTGAGCGACGAGAGAACCCACGGCCAGCCCTGAGTGATGCCGCGCTCCATGGAAGAACCCGCCTCAAGTTCGGAATGCGTCACCACAAGCTTGATGCTGCCCTCCTTGTGCGGCTCGATCGCGAAGGTCACACGCGAGACCTTCTCCGGCTGATCCGCCTCGCCAGGCGATGCCCAACTCATGACAAGCCTGCGCGGCGGGTCACTCTCCACCACCGTGCCGACGATGTCGGCCTCACGGGAGCCATCGATACGACGGTGCTCCCAGCGCGACGACGCACGCCAGTCGGAGACATTAGCGTGCCCCCAATAGCGCGCGGAAAGATCCGCATCGGTGATAGCGTGCCACAGCTTTTCCGGCGTGGTGGCGATATAGGTGACGTAGACGTAGCTCGGCTGACGCATCACAAAACCCTTCCTGCTCGTCATGTTCGGCCGCGACAGCGGCGCGTTCCTCACTTCTCTTCCAGCGCCTTCTTGAGATCGGCGAGCGCATCGAGACGCCCGCGTTCGAATTTGCCGATCCAGCGGTCCGCGATCTCGTGGATCGGCACCGGATTGAGATAGTGCAGCTTCTCGCGGCCGCGCTTCACAGTCGCGACCAGATTGGCGTCCTCCAGGATCGCCAGATGCTTGCTCACCGCCTGCCGCGTCATGGCAAGGCGCACGCAAAGATCGGACAATGTCTGCCCGCCCTCCGCGCGCAGCCGGTCGAGCAACGTTCTGCGCGTCTCGTCGGCCAGTGCTCTGAACACCGCATCCATGATGACAATATGCAACCTTTTAGTTGCCTGTCAAGATATAACGAAACCGGCTGCAACGATGGTCTCGAGCACGCTTACTGGTTGATGCAGGTGCCCATATAGGTGCCGCGCTGGTCGCCCGGCAGACCGGCGAGACCCGACTGGTGCGCGCAACGCGCCGCGCGGTCGCCGAAGCTCTCCGCGCCGCCGCCCGGAACGCTGCCGCGCGGCACGACAGGCACGCTCGGCACCACCTGCCCCGTGCCGGGCATGACGATCGGCGGCGGCGTGTCGCGCCAACGCTGCTCGGGGGCTTGCGCTGGCGGCACACGGCGAGGCCGCTGCTGCGTGCGGCGCGGCGACACATAAGGGTTCGCGACGCCGGGCGTGCGCGGCTCCGGCTTCATGATGTCGTAAGGGCCGTCGCTCGCTGCATGAGCCGGCGCGCCCGCGGCAAGCAGGCCGAGCGACAGGACGATGGCGGCAAGACGGGTCATGGCACTGTCATAACGCATGAGGCACGAATTGGTCCCCGCGAGCGGCGCCAATGTCTCACTCCTCCGGCGCGTCCTCGATCGGATCGTAACGCGTCATATCGAGGCCGATCAGATTCCAGGTCTGCTGCATGTGCGGCGGCAGCGGCGCGGTGACGTCGATACGGCCGCCACGCGGATGCGGCACGGCGATGCGCCGCGCCAGCAGATGCAACTTGTTCTGGATGCCGCCAGGCAGCTTCCAGTTCTCGATATCGAAATATTTCGGATCGCCGAGGATCGGGTTACCGATCTGCTGCATATGTGCGCGCAACTGATGCGTGCGGCCGGTGACGGGCTTCAGCGACACCCACGCAAGCTGCTGCGCCGCCGTCTCCACCACCGCATAGTAAGTGACGGCGTGGCTCGCGCCCTCCTCGCCGTGGCGGGCAGCGCGCATCACGCTGTCTTCCTCATTCTGCTCCTTGGTGAGGAAGTTCGAGACACGACCCTGCAACGGCTTCGGCACGCCGTAGACCAGCGCCCAGTAGACCTTGCGCGCCGAGCGCGAGCGGAATGTCTTCGACAGCGCGGCGGCGGCAAAACGCGTCTTGGCGATCAGCAGGCAGCCGGCGGTGTCCTTGTCGAGTCGATGAACAAGGCGCGGCCGCTGCGCATCGCGGCCCTGCCCCTGCAATGCGCCGAGCATGCCGTCCACATGGCGCGTGGTACCGGAGCCGCCCTGCACCGCGAGGCCGGCGGGCTTGTTGAGGACCATCACGTCGTCGTCTTCGTAAAGCGTGATCTCGCGCAGGAAGGCGCGGTCACGCAGGTCGGCCGGCGCATCGCCGCGCGGCGTCGGCGCCTCGACCTTGAGCGGCGGGATGCGCACGCTCTGGCCGCGTGCGATCCGCGCCTTCGGTTCCGCGCGCTTGCCGTTCACGCGCACCTCGCCCTTGCGGATGATGCGCTGGATATGGCTGAACGAGAGGCCCGGAAACCGCGCCTCGAAGAACCGGTCGAGGCGCATCCCGTCCTCGTCGCCGCTGACCATCACGGTCTGCACGCCGGCGGATTCGAAGGTCGGCAGTTCTTTCGGCTTCGCCGTCTCGCTGACGACGACATGACGCTCCGCTTCCCGATCGCGGCGGGGCGCACGGTCAAATCGGTCGTTGCGGTGACTGGGGCGCCGGTCTGTAGAACCGGAGTCTGGTCGTTTCCCGTCAAAAGAACGTTCGGCGCGGTCGTGACGTGCAAAACGCTCGCCACGGCCATCATCGCGACGCGGCCCGCGCGCGCGAGGCGCCGGCTTGCTGCCGGACCGTTCGCCGCGGAACGGGCGTTCGTCAAACTTATGCCCCGCGGGTTTACGGTCACCGAATTTTCCGTCGCGCGGTCTGCGATCACCACCCTCGCGATCGACCGATTTGCGGTCACGGAATGTCCGCTCACCAGACCTGGAAGCGCCTTTTCCCGACTCGAATTTTCGCGGCCCGAACGAACGCTCGTCAGATTGACGACCGCCCGGTCGCGAACCGGAGAATTTTCGCTCGTCCGACGCACCGCTCCGCGACGGCTTGTGGGAGACAGGCTTGCCACCACGGCGCTCGTCGTCGCCGCCACGACCGCCTTGCTCGCCCTTGCGAACGTCGCGCCAGCGTTTGGTCTTCTTGCGCGCATGCGGATCGAACCCGCCGCGTCCTGATCCTTTTCCCGAGCCTGGCCGCGATGTCTTCATGGCGTGATGGTGTCCGTCGGATGCTTACGAGCATCGCTTGAGCAAAGTGGCGGGGCCGCGATTCCAGCTCGCCTTCATGCGGTTGCCGCTGGCTTCCAGCGTGACGGGCGTGGCCCGGTCGCCCTGGTTCCAGCAATGCGCCTCCATATGGACCGCCTTGCCGGTCTTGTACATCCGCCCGATCCGGCAGAAGCCGTCATACCAGACGACCGCATAGGACGTGACCATGAGCGCCGTATCGGCGGCGGTCGAGCCCGACCACGACGAACACGCAGCCTCGCTGGCGCCCCAGCGGCCGCGCGTGTCGTCCTCCGCGGCACGCGCCGGGGACAAGACCATCGTCAACACCACCAAAGCCCACGCGCACCCCTCAACCCCAGCCCGCATCATTCCTGTTCCTTGTTCCGGTCCGCGCGTAGCTTCGCCCAATAATCGAGCCGCTTTCTAATCTCGCGCTCGAAGCCGCGCTCCGGCGGGTCGTAGAATTGCTGCCGCCCCATCGCCTCCGGGAAGTAATCCTGCCCGGAGAACGCCTCGTCCTGATCGTGATCGTAGGCGTAGCCGCGGCCGTAACTTTCCTGCTTCATCAGCTTGGTCGGCGCATTGAGAATGTGCTTCGGCGGCACCAGCGAGCCGTTCTCGCGCGCCGCGCGCATCGCCGCGCCATAGGCGACATAGCCGGCGTTCGACTTCGGCGCGGTCGCCACATAGATCACCGCCTGGGCGATGGCGAGTTCACCCTCGGGAGAGCCGAGGAAATCGTAAGCCTCTTTCGCGGCATTGCAGATCACCAGCGCCTGCGGATCGGCGAGCCCGATGTCCTCCACCGCCATGCGCACGACGCGGCGCGCGATGTAGAGCGGGTTCTCGCCGGCATCGAACATGCGCGCGAGATAATAGAGCGCGGCGTCGGGGTCGGAGCCGCGCACCGACTTATGCAGCGCGGAGATCAGGTTGTAATGCCCGTCCTGCGACTTGTCGTAGATCGGCGCGCGCCGCTGCACGATCTCCTGCAGGTTGCCCGCATCGAAGGTCTCCCCGCGCCGGGCGGCGCGCCACACTTCCTCGGCGAGCGTGAGCGCTGCGCGCCCGTCGCCGTCCGCCATGCGGACGAGGGACGCGCGCGCTTCCGGATCGAGCGGCAGCGCCCTTCCCTCCGCGGCTTCGGCGCGCGCGAGCAGCTTTTCGATCGCCTCGGCGTCGAGCGGCCGGAACACCAGCACGCGGGCGCGCGACAGCAGCGCCGCGTTCAGCTCGAACGATGGGTTTTCCGTCGTCGCGCCGACCAGCACGATGGTGCCGTCTTCCATGACCGGGAGAAACGCGTCCTGCTGGGCGCGATTGAACCGGTGCACCTCGTCGACGAAGAGCAATGTGCCCTGCCCGGTCTCCCGCCGGGCGCGAGCGGCGTCGAACACCTTCTTGAGGTCGGCGACCCCGGAGAACACGGCGGAGAGCTGGACGAATTCGAGATCGGTCGCATGCGCCAGCAGGCGCGCGACCGTCGTCTTGCCGGTCCCCGGCGGCCCCCAGAACACGAGCGAGCCGAGCGAGCGCGTCTCGATCATGCGGGTGAGCGCACCGTCCGGACCGAGCAGGTGGTCCTGGCCGACGACTTCGGCAAGCGCCTGCGGGCGCAGCTTGTCGGCAAGCGGACGCGGCGCGTCGTCCGCAAGGCCGGCGGCGGCGAACAGGCTTGGGGCGGCGCTCTTCTTGGCGCGGGTGCTCATGGCGATCTTTTACAGGCGCGCGATCGTAGTGTCCCGATGCCGAAGTTCGCATCAAGCGGCATCCTCGTTTGCGAACTTCGGGATCGAAGGACACTACCAACTTATTGATCTAGTGTGGCTTTGGTTCAGAAGTCCGCATTTCGGACTCGCCGCAAGAATGA
>JAHBZF010000122.1 GCA_019635575.1 Pseudolabrys sp.
CCGCGACCGCATTGCCTTCGCGCGGCTGTGCTCGGGCAAGCTGGTGCGCGGCATGAAGGCGAAGCTCGTGCGCACCGGCAAGCCCATGTCGCTGTCGGCGCCGCAGTTCTTCTTCGCGCAGGACCGCGCGCTGGCGGATGAAGCGTTCGCGGGCGATGTGGTCGGCATTCCGAACCATGGCACCTTGCGGATCGGCGATACGCTGACCGAGGGCGAGGATTTGAACTTCGTCGGCGTGCCGAACTTCGCGCCGGAAATCCTGCGCCGCGTGCGGCTCGCCGATCCGATGAAGGCGAAGAAGCTGAAGGAAGCCTTGCAGCAGATGGCGGAAGAGGGCGTCGTCCAGGTGTTTCGTCCGCTCGACGGCTCGCCGGCGATGGTTGGTGTCGTCGGTCCGCTGCAGCTCGATGTGCTCAAGACGCGGCTCGATGCCGAATACGGCCTCGAGATCGGCTTCGAGCAGTCGGAGTTTTCCCTGGCGCGCTGGATTTCCAGCGACGACAAGAAGGCGTTCGAGACCTTCAAGGGCGCGAACAGTTCGAGCCTTGCCGAAGACCTCGACGGCGATCTCGTTTACATGGCGCGCAATCAGTTCACGCTCGACTATACGCGCGAGCGTGCCCCCGCCATCGCCTTTGCCGACATCAAGGACCTGCGCAAGGACGCGGCTTAGTTCACCTTCACATCGGCGGCCTTGATAACCGGCGCCCAGCGGGCGATCTCGTTGTCGATCAGCGTGCGGAATTCCTCCGGTGTGCTGCCGACCGGCTCCATGAACTGGGTCGCGAGTTTCTGGCGTACGTCCGGCAGCTTGATGATGGCGACGACTTCCTTGCTGATCGCATCGACCAGCGGCTTCGGCGTGCCGCCTGGCGCGATCAGACCCATCCAGGCATCGGCTTCGACATCGATGCCGGACTCTTTCAGCGTCGGCACGTTCGGCAGGAAGGTCGAGCGCTTCGCCGTCGACACCGCCAGCATGGCGACCTTGCCGGCTTCCGCCTGCGGCACCACGGAAATTGCCGGCAGGCAGGCAAGTTGCGCGTCGCCACGGATCACGGCGGTGACGGCCTGCGGCGAACTCGTGTAGGGGACGTGGACCAGTTTGGTGCCGCTCTTGATGGCGATCGCCTCCATCGCCAGATGCGACAGCGATCCGTTGCCGATCGAGCTGAAATTGTATTTGCCGGGATTGTTCTTCAATAGCGTCACGAGGTCTGCGACGGTTTTGACGTTCAGCGACGGCGTCGCCGTGAGGACGCTCGCCTGGGTGATGAGTTGCGTCACCGGCGCGATGTCTTTCTGCGGATCGTAAGGCAGCTTCGAGAACAGCAGCGTGTTGATGGCGAGCGGGCCGCCGATGCTGACGCCGATGGTCTGGCCGTCCGGCGCGGCCTTGGCGACCGTATCGGTGCCGAGATTGCCGCTGGCGCCGGGTTTGTTCTCGACCAGAACGGTCAGGCCCGGATGCCGCGCCTTCAACTGATCGGCGATCACGCGCGCTACCGTATCGGGCGTCGAGCCCGGTCCGAACGGCACCACGATCCGCACGTTCTTGTCCGGCCAGCTTTGCGCGATTGCAGGCTGCGCAACCGCGGTTGTCAGCATCAGCAATGCGGCGAAGAGGATGCGTATCGTCATGTCGGATGTCTCCCGGGCACTGTCTTAATTTGTTTGATCGAGACCAAGATAGACGCCGTTGTCGCGCAGCAGCGTTTGCAAGGCGTTCGTGTCGATCTGGGCGGCTGTCGCGTTGCGCGTCAACGCGAGGTGCGCGGCGGTGCCGGCGGCTTCGCCCATGACGAAGCAGGCGCCGCTGACGCGCGCGGCCGATTGACCGTCATGGGTCATGGAGGCGCAGCGTCCGGCGACCAGCAAATTGCTTGGGCCGTCGGGCACCAGCATACGATAGGGCAGGTGGTTGAAACCTCGCGATTGCGGGATCGGCGGCCAGCCCCATTCCACGTTGCCGGCGACGTGCTTCTCCAGCGGCCATCCGTTGACGCCGACCGTGTCATCGAAGCTGGCGCAGGTGAGCACATCCTCGCCGGTGAGTTGATAGCGGCCGGTGATACGCCGCGTCTCGCGGACGCCGAGCTGCGGCGGAATGTCGACCACATAGGCGTCGGCGAAGCCCGGAGCCTCGCGGCGCAGGAAGTCGAAGAACGCCATCGCCTGTTGGCGTCCCTGGATCTCGCCGCGCGACAGTGCCGCCGCATCGGTGGCGTCGATGGCGCGGCCGGCATCGTCCTTGATTTGGGTGACGTTCACCCGCCATTCGCTGGTGTGTTTCTGCGGGCGCACGATCGCGCCCTTGCGCGGAAACGTGACGCCGCGCGCCTCCGCCTGATTCATCAGATCAGGAATGCCCGACCACGCGTCGCCGGCCTTCGCCGCATCGACGCCGGCGAGGCGGAACATCATGGTCGGGTAGAGCAGGTTGCCGTCGTCGTCGCCTTTCTCGAACGGCACGCCGGCGAATGCGGCAAGATCGCCGTCGCCCGAACAATCGATGAAGAAGCGCCCGCGGATTGCCCGGCGGCCGGATCGATCCTCGACAATCAGTGCGCCGATGGCCGTGTCGCTGTCGAGCGCGATGCCGGCGGCGAGGGTATGAAACCGCATCGCGACGCCATGCGCGAGCAGCAGGTCGTCAGCGGCGCATTTATAGGCGGCGGTGTCGTAAGCCTGTGCCTTGGTTTTGCCGAGCACGAGGTGCGGTTCGTTCAATCCGCCATAGGCATCGATGCGGTCGAGCAGATCATCGGTGATGCCATGAACGACACGGCGGATGTCGCCATGCACGTTGGCATGCAGCCCGCAGAAATTGGTCACGCCCGCCGCCGTGCCCATGCCGCCGAGAAAACCGTAGCGTTCGATCAGAACCGTGCTGCATCCCTGCCTTGCAGCGGCTGCAGCCGCAGCGATGCCGGCCGGGCCGCCGCCCAGCACCACCACGTCGTATTCGCCGTCGACGGGAATGCGGCGGGCCGGTTCGTCGAGAAATGCGGGTGCTTGAGTCATTGCTCCAAGCCTAGGCGATCATGCGCGGCAGAGCCACCCGCGACGGAGCGGGCAAAGGTTGTCTTGACGATGGGCGCGGCCATCGTCTACTGCGGCTTTCACGCGACGGCGGGAGCCTCATATGGGCCTGGCAGTTCTCGTTCTCGGGCTTGCGATTTTCCTCGCGACCCATTTGTTCGTGCGCTCGCGCAGCCGTCGCGCCGCGGCGATCGTGCGCCTTGGCAACGTTCCTTATCGCATCATTTTCTCGCTGGTCTCGATCCTCGCCGTGGTGCTGATCGTCGTCGGCTTTGCGCAGTATCGCGCCGCCGAATGGATCGACGTCTGGTATCCGCCGCTCTGGATGCGCCATGTCACCGTTGCGCTGATGTTGCCGGCTGTGATCCTGCTCGTCGCTGCCTTCGTGCCGGGGCATCTCAAAATCTGGAGCAAATATCCGGCGCTGGTCGCGGTGAAGCTCTGGGCCTTCGCGCATCTGCTCGCCAACGGCGACCTCGGTTCGATCCTGATGTTCGGCACGTTCCTGGCCTGGGCGGTGATCGCGCGGATCGCGCTCAAGCGTCAGCCGCCGGAAGCCGCCAAGCCGCTGCCGAGCGAGCGGCGCCTCTGGATCAACGACAGTGTTGCCGTGATCGCCGGCGTGCTGATCTATCTCGCGCTCGGCTTCGTCTTCCATCCGCTGTATATCGGCGTTCCCGTCTTCGGAGCATAAACCGTGTCCGTGCAAAACGAGATCCGTCGCCTGACCGCGCCCGACATCTTTGCCCGCAAGGGTGGCGAGCCGATCGTGATGCTGACGTCGTATCACGCGCATACTGCGCAACTTGCCGACAAATATTGCGACGTCATTCTGGTCGGCGACTCGCTGGGCATGGTGATGCACGGGCTGGAGTCGACCGTGCCGGTCACGCTCGACATGATGATCCTGCAGGGCCATGCGGTGATGCGCGGCTCGAAGCGCGCGCTGGTCGTGGTCGATATGCCGTTCGGCAGCTACGAAGCGTCGAAGGAGCAGGCCTTCGCCAGCGCGGTGCGCGTGCTCAAGGAAACCGGCTGCGGCGCGATCAAGCTCGAGGGCGGCAAGCGTATGGCGGAGACCATCGCGTTTCTGGTCGAGCGTGGCGTGCCGGTGATGGCGCATGTCGGGTTGACGCCGCAGGCGATCAACGTGCTTGGCTCGTTCCGGGCGCAGGGGCGGGACGAGGGGGACTGGGCGCGGATCGAGGAGGACACGCTGGCGGTGGCGCAGGCCGGGGCGTTCTCGGTGGTGATCGAGGCCGTGGCCGAGCCGCTCGCCCGCAAGCTGACCGGGCAGGTGGCGATCCCGACCATCGGCATCGGCGCGAGCCCCGCCTGCGACGGGCAGGTGCTGGTGATGGAGGACATGCTCGGCCTCTCGCCGCGCGTGCCGAAATTCGTCAAGCGGTATGGCGACCTTGGCCCGTCGATCGAGAAGGCCATGGCCGACTATGCCCGCGAGGTCCGCGACCGCTCGTTCCCCGGTCCCGAGCATACCTATCCGATGCGGAAAAAGACCTGACGGCGCCCGTCCTGGCCCGCCGCCGGCCCCTCGCTAACCCTCTGATTTGCAAAGATTCGGCCGCTTTTGCCTTGCGGCGGCCACATCGTTAGGGTACCTCCGCCCGCGCGTGCGGGGCGGTTCCGGGCATGGCCGTTTGGCGTGTCGATGGGCCGTGGTGTCGGGAGCAGGCTTTGGTCGACAATATTTTCAATGAGGTCGATGAGGAGGTCCGTCGCGAGCAGCTAAAAAAGCTGTGGGATCGCTATGGCCTGTTCATCATCATCCTCGCCGTATTGATCGTGCTCGGGATCGGCGGCTGGCGCGGCTACGAATTCTGGCAGAACCGCGAAGCGGCCCGCGCCGGCTCCGCCTTCGAGGCGGCGCTGGCCCTGAGCGAGGCCGGCAAGACCGCGGAAGCCGAGAAAGCCTTTGCCGAGATCGCCAAGACCGGCACGCCGGGCTACCAGCCGTTGGCGCGGCTTCGTGTCGCGGCCACCGCCGCCCAGCGTGACCCGGCCGAGGGCGTGAAACTCTATGACGAGATCGCGGCGTCGCCGGTCGGGCGGATGCTGCAGGATCTCGCGGCCGTGCGGGCCGGTTTCCTGCTGGTCGATAGCGCGGATTTCAAGGAACTGGAGCGCCGCCTGGCGCCGCTGGCCGAGCCGGGCCGTCCGTTCCGGCATTCCGCGCGTGAATTGCTGGCGCTGTCGGCCTGGAAGCATGGCGACGTCACCGCCGCGCGCCGCTACGTCTCGCTTGTCAACGAGGACAACGATACGCCGCAGGCGGTGCGCGCGCGCATCGAGGTCGTGGCGGCGCTGCTCGCGGCGGCCGGCGCGCCGGACAGCAAGGCAACCCCGTCGCCCGACAAGAAGGGCTGAGGCGCGGCCGCGGCCGAGCATTCGTTCAAGGATTTCGTTCATGTTTCGCGTCAAGCACGTCATCCTGATCCTGTCGCTGCTCTCGCTCGGGCCGGCGCTGTCCGCCTGCGCCGATTTCGATCCGGACAAGCTCGACATCTTCGGCATCAATCAAAAGAAGAAGCTGCCGGGTGAGCGCAGGCCGGTCTTCCCCGAAGGCGTGCCGGGCGTGACCCAGGGCGTGCCGCCCGATCTGGTCAAGGGCTATCAGCCGCCGGCCGAACCGGAGCCACAGGCGGCGCCGGTGGTGGCCGAAAAGCCGAAGCCGCGACCGCGCCGTGTGACGCACACGCCGAAGCGCGCGCCGTCACAGGTGACGGTGCAGCCGACGCAACCGCAACAGCAGCAGGGCGGAACGGCACCGTGGCCCGATGCGCCGGCCTCCGCGCCGCGTCAGGCGCAACAGCCGGCGCCGTGGCCGTCGTCCGCTCCGGCGCAGCAGAGCCAGCAGCCGGCAACGCAATGGCCGGCGCCGCCGCCGTCTGGCACCTTCACGCGCTGATCCGTCGCGGGGCGTTCGCCCGCTGCGGACTGTCGCACGTCGCGGGCTTTCCTTCATGAGCTTCACCGTTGCCATTGTCGGCCGCCCCAATGTCGGCAAGTCGACCCTGTTCAACCGGCTGGTTGGCCGCAGGCTCGCGCTGGTCGACGACCAGCCGGGCGTCACGCGCGACCGCCGCGCCGGCGCGGCGAAGCTTGGCGATCTGACGTTCACGGTGATCGACACGGCGGGTCTCGAAGAGGCGGCGCCGGACAGTCTCTCCGGCCGCATGCGCGCGCAGACCGAGGAAGCGATCCGGCAAGCCGACGCGGTGTTCTTCGTCATCGACGGGCGCGTCGGTCCGACGCCGGTCGATCGCGCATTTGCCGAGGTGGTGCGGCGCGCCGGCAAGCCGGCCATCGTCGTCGCCAACAAGAGCGAAGGCACGGCCGGCGAAGCCGGGCGCCTCGAAGCCTACGCGCTCGGCCTCGGCGATCCGCTGGCGATTTCCGCCGAACATGCCGAGGGCATGATCGATCTGCGTGATGCTCTGGTGGATGCGTTGCCGGAGCAGGTGCAGGCGCAGCGCGACGCGCGCCGCCGCAAGCGCGAGGCCGAGGAAGAAGCGGCGGCCTTCGCGACGGCGGACGATGCAGACGATGCGATCGATCCGTCGAAGCCGATCCGCGTCGCGGTGATCGGCCGTCCCAATGCCGGAAAATCGACGCTGATCAATCGCCTGCTCGGGCAGGATCGCCTGCTGACCGGACCGGAAGCCGGCATCACGCGGGATTCCATTTCCGTTGAGGTCGAATGGAACGGCCGTCCGTTCCTGATCCACGACACCGCGGGTCTGCGCCGCCGCGCGCGCGTCGACAACAAGCTGGAGAAGCTGTCCGCCGCCGATGCCCTCAATGCGGTGCGTTTCGCCGAGGTCGTCGTCGTGTTGATCGACGCCGAGCGCGGCATCGAGGAGCAGGATCAGAGGATCGCCGATCTCGCGGAGCGCGAGGGCCGCGCGGTGGTGCTCGCCGTCGGCAAGTGGGACTTGATGGCGAAGAAGCCCGGCGCCATCGGCAAGCTGCGCGAGGAGACCGAACGCAAGCTGACGCAGTTGCGTGGCGCGCCGTTCGTCGCCGTGTCCGGTCTGACCGGAGAGGGAATCGACCGGCTGATGCAGGCGGTCGTCGATGCTTTCACGATCTGGAACAAGCGCATTTCGACCAGCGCGCTCAACCGCTGGCTCACGGAAACGATCAGCGCGCATCCGCCGCCGGCCGTATCCGGCCGCCGCATCAAGCTCAATTACGTGACGCAGCCGAAAAGCCGGCCGCCGACTTTCGCGCTGTTCTGCACGCGCTCGGATGCGGTGCCGGAGGCGTACAAGCGCTATCTGGTGAACAGCCTGCGGCAGTCGTTCGATCTGCCGGGCACGCCGATCCGCCTGTCGCTGCGCGAGAAGGCCAACCCGTTCGAGCCGAAGAAGCGGCGGTAACGTCTCTCTCTCTGAGCCTCATGGTGAGGAGCGCGCCGAAGCGCGTCGCGCGAAGGCGGGCGTCTCGAACCATGGGCGCATGATGACTGTGGCCGCCGCATCCTTCGAGACGCATCGCCATAGCGCGTCGAAGACGCGCGTAAACGCGCTGATGGCGATGCTCCTCAGGATGAGGCTTCGAGAGAGCGGGACATATCACGACAGCGAAGCATCACGACGCGCTGCCGCCTGTCATGAATTGTGCTTTGGCCAGTTCCGCGAACAATCCGCCCTGCGCCACCAGTTCGTCGAACGTGCCGCGCTCGACGATCCGGCCCTGATCGAACACCAGGATGCAGGTCGCGTCGCGTACGGTGGCGAGGCGGTGCGCGATGACGAAACTGGTGCGGCCCTTCATCACCTCATCGAGCGCGGCATTGACCTTGGTCTCGGTCGCGGCGTCGAGCGCGCTGGTCGCCTCGTCGAGGATCAGGATCGGCGGGTCTTTCAACAGCGCGCGGGCGATCGACAGCCGCTGCCGCTCGCCGCCGGACAGCGCGCGGCCGCGCTCGCCGACATTGGCGTTGAGGCCGCCCGCGTGACGCTCGATGAACTCCAGCGCCTGCGCGCGGCGGCAGGCCTCGCGGATCTGCTCGTCGGTGGCGTCGGGATTGCCGACCCGCAGGTTCTCCGCAATCGAGCGGTTGAACAGCAGCGGCTCCTGGAACACGACGCCGATCTTGCGACGCAGGCTGGCGAGGGTGATGTCGCGGATATCGGTGCCGTCGATGGTGACGTGGCCGGACTGCGGATCGTAGACGCGATGCAGGATCGCCAGCGCCGTCGATTTGCCGGCACCGGTGCCGCCGACCAGCGCGATGGTGTCGCCCGGCTTGGCGGTGAACGACAGATCCTCGACCGCGGGCTTGCCGCCGTCATAACCGAAGGTGACGTGCTCGAACGCCACATCGCCGCGGACATGATCGAGTGCGATCGCGCCCTTGCGTTCGACGACGCCGGAGGTGGCGTCGAGTACCGCGAAGAATTCCGTCAGCCGTGGCGCATCCATGAAGATGCGGTTGACGAAGCCGGCCATCTGTTCGAGCCGCTGGATCAGCATGCCGGCGAAGCTCATGAACATCACGATCTCGCCGATCGTCGTTTGCCCCCTCGCGAACAGCCACAGGCCGAGCAGTAGGATGGCCAGCATGGTCAGCGTGGTCGAGGCGCGGGTCAGCGTGCCGACCAGCGCCCACCACGACAGCACCGGCATCTGCGCGCCGAGCAGTCGGTCGATCACGCTGCGCAGGCCCAGCACCTCGACCTCGACGCGGGTGAAACTCTGCACCAGCGCGACATTGCCGAGCGTGTCGGAGGCGCGTTCGGCGAGATCGGAATAGTAGCGCTCCACAGCGCTCTGCAGTGTCTCGGTCTTGCGCAGCACCAGCGTCGTCAGGACGACGAACACGAGGCACAGCGCGAACAGCAGCAAAGCCAGCCGCCAGTTCATATACAGCGCCATCGGCAGCAGGATCACCGTCGCGGCGAAGGCGGCGAGATGCTCGCGGAAGAAGCCGAGCCACAGCGCCCACAGCGTGTCGGTGCCGGCGAGCATCACTTTCATCAGCCGTCCGGAATGTGTGGCGCTGTGAAAGCTCAACGGCAACTGGATCACATGCTCGAAATAGTTGCTGAGCACCGCGTGGCGGCGGCGATGCGCGAGCCGGTCGGCATAGAGCGAAACGAGCGCGCCGCAGACGATCGTGAACAAGCCGAAGCCGACCCACGCTGCAACCAAGGGGAGCAGGACCGGCAGCCAGACGTCGCTCTCGCCGGCTTTCGCGCCGGCCAGCGCGTCGATGATTCGACCGAACAGCACCGGTTCGGCGAATTGTGCCAGCGCGAGCGCGACATTGGCTGCGGCCAGAATCCAGCCGAGCAGGGCCTGTTCGCCGAGCAGACCGAGCACGCGAGCGTAAAGGTGAAGCATTTTCATGATGATGCGCGAATTTCCGTCGCATATGCGCTGAGTTGCATACCACGACGCATGACAGGGTTCACGTGCGAAAAAAACACTTCGCTGCGGTGGTGGTGCTTGGTTACACTCTGGGTCCGGCGCCGCGAGGCTTCGGGCAAGTTCGAGGCGTGGGACGAGGGAGGTGTGCCGCATTGAATATTCCGACCGATCTTTTGCGCACCCTTCTCGCTGTCGTGGATGTCCGCAGTTTCACCCAGGCCGCCAAGATGCTGGGTATTACCCAGCCGGCCGTGAGCGCGCAGATGAAGCGGCTGCAGGGCATGCTCGCCGGTGATCTGTTCGATCGCAGCGCGCCGGGCATCGTGCTGACGCGCAAGGGCGAGGCGGTGGTAAGCCATGCGCGGCGGATGATCGCGCTCAACGACCAGATCATCGGCCTGACCCAGCCCGCGCCGCAGGTGCAGACCATCCGCGTCGGCCTGCCGGGCGATCTCTCCGGCCCGCTGCTGCCGTGGACCATCGCCAAGTTCCGCAAGCGCTGGCCGGACTACAACTTTCAGGTACGCAGCGGTGTCGCCGGGCCGCTGATCGCGGAACTGCGCGAAGGCAATGTCGATATCGTCGTCGCGCTGTCGCATGATGAACCGACCGACGCGCGGCACTACTGGGCCGACGATCTGATCTGGGCGCGCAGCGACGCGACCACGGTCGATCCGAACCTGCCGGTGCCGATGCTCGCGTTCAGCGGCGAGTGCATGTGCTATCGCGCCGGGGTGAAGGCGCTGCAGGATGCCGGGCGGACCTCGCGGCTGGTCTATACCGCCTCGACGGTGCTCTCACTCGCGGCGGGCGTCGATGCCGGCCTCGGCGTGCTGGTGATGACGCGCAGCCGCATCCGCATGACGCAACTGACCCGCTGGGACGACGCCCCGCTGCCGGCGCTGCCGAAGCTCTATGTCGGCATCTATGTCCGTGATGGCGTCGACAGTGCCGCGTTGAACGAACTTGCCGACGAACTGGCGCCGCTGTTGCGGCCGAAGCCGGACGACATTTTGCTGAACCGGCGTGAATATCAGGCGGTCAGCCACGCCTTCGACAAGGCGGCGACGCTACGCAGCGTGCCGCGCAGCGGCGAGGGCTGATTTCGCAGGGGCCGGTCGGACGACGGTTCAGTTCTGGCCGAAGCCGGACCGTTGCGCCCAGCGGGTCATGCGCCGTTCCAGGAGCGCCATCGCCAGATACATCAGGATGCCCTCGATCGCGAGCACGATCAGTCCGGCGAAGATCAACGGCACCTGGAACTGCGCCTGCGCCTGCAGCATCAGGTTGCCGATGCCGTAATTGGACGCGACGCTTTCGGAGATCACCGTGCCGACGAAGGCGAGCGTGATCGCCACTTTCAGCGAGCCGAAGAAGTACGGCAGGGTGCGCGGGATGCCGACCTTGCGCATGATGTCGAGTTTGGAGGCGCCCAGCGCCTTGAGCACGTCCTCCATCTCCGGCTCGATGGTGGCGAGCCCGGTCGCGACATTGACGACGATCGGGAAGAACGAGATCAGGAACGCGGTCAGCACCGCCGGGATGAAGCCGATGCCGAACCACAGGACCAGGATCGGCACCACCGCGACTTTGGGGATCGCGTTGAAACCGATCATCAGCGGATAAAGCCCGGCATAGATCGCGCGCGACCAGCCGATCGCCAGCCCGAGCAGCAGCCCGAAGCCGACCGCAAGCCCGAAGCCGATCATCGTGGTTTCCAGCGTGATCCACGAATTGCGCAGCAGCGGCCCGGAATAATCGACGAAAGCCTGCGCCACCGCCGTGGGCGGCGGCAGGAAGAATTCGGGAATCTTGAAAATGCGCACGGCGCCTTCCCAGATCGCGAACATCGCGATGGTGCACAGCCACGGCGAAAGCCGGATGAGCAGGCGCTCGTTCATTGCCGCGCCTTCACGATATGGCCGCGCAACTCGTGCACGATGTCCTGAAATTCGGGCGTGAAGGTCACTTCAAGGTCGCGCGGACGCGGCAGGTCGATTCTGCGCTCGACGATGATCCGGCCGGGCCGCGCCGACATCACGAAGATGCGGTCAGCCAGGAACACCGCTTCGCGCAGG
>JAHBZF010000123.1 GCA_019635575.1 Pseudolabrys sp.
ACCGCGCGTTTCAAGTCCCAGCGACAACGGCAGGACGTCGAGAAGCACGATATCCTTGACATCGCCGGTGAGCACACCGCCTTGGATCGCGGCGCCCATCGCAACAACTTCGTCGGGGTTGATCTCGGACGACGCCGCCTTGCCGAAAACCTCGACAACCGTTCTCCCGATTATCGGTGAACGCGTCTGGCCGCCTACCAATATCACCTTATCAATGTCAGAAGGCTGAAGCTTTGCATCCCACAGCGCCTTTTGACATGGCTCGACCGACGACTCGACAAGGTCTATTACCAATTCTTCGAATTTGTCGCGTGTCAAAACTGAATTTATGTGTTTCGGGCCTGTGGCATCGGCTGCGATGAAGGGCAGACTGATCGTCGTCTCAGCCACGCTCGAAAGCTCGCATTTGGCCCGCTCCGCGGCTTCCTTGAGCCGTTGGAGTGCCAATCGGTCCTTGCGCAGATCAATACCGTTCTCGGTCTGGAATCCTTCCACAAGCCATTCGAGTATGCGTTCGTCAAAGTCTTCGCCGCCCAGGAACGTGTCACCGTTCGTGGACTTCACTTCGAACACGCCGTCGCCGATCTCGAGGATCGAGATATCGAAGGTACCGCCACCGAGGTCGTAGACGGCGATGACGCCCTGCTTCGCCTTGTCGAGACCGTAGGCGAGCGCCGCCGCGGTCGGTTCGTTGATGATGCGCAGCACTTCAAGACCGGCGATCTTGCCGGCGTCCTTGGTGGCCTGACGTTGCGCGTCGTTGAAATAAGCGGGAACGGTGATGACCGCCTGATCGACCTTGGTGCCGAGATTGGCTTCCGCGGTCTCTTTCATCTTCTGCAGGATGAAGGCGGAAATCTGCGACGGCGAATACGTCTCGCCACGCGCCTCGACCCACGCGTCGCCGTTGCCGGCTTTCGCGATCTTGTACGGGACGAGCTTCTTGTCCTTTTCGACCATCGGATCGTCGTAACGGCGGCCGATGAGCCGCTTCACGGCGAAGATGGTGTTTTCCGGATTGGTGACCGCCTGGCGCTTGGCCGGCTGGCCGACGAGCCGCTCGCCGTCGTCCGTGAAGGCGACGATCGAGGGCGTGGTACGTGCACCTTCCGCGTTCTCGATGACCCGCGGCGTCTTGCCTTCCATCACGGCAACGCAAGAATTGGTGGTGCCGAGGTCGATACCGATGACCTTGCCCATGAATTTGTCCTCTCGATTACGGCAGGCCGGCCGGACCTTTCAGCGTCCGAATTGCCTCCCGAGGATCGTCCCCGGAAAGCCCCCTAACCGGCCCCCTTGATTCACGTTTTCGCCGCATTGAACGGCGTTACGGCTCATATAGGAGAGGGGCGGAGTGCCGCAAGACGGATTGTCACGAATCCGCGATACGGCGGCCAAAGGGCTCGCCACAGAGACCCGCCGAGACCTGCATTGCCGCCGTCCCCGGTGGCGCGTAGGGAAGGAACGAACGAAGGAGCGGTCCATGCTGCGGTTTTCGGCTCTGGCGCGAGGGCGGATCCTCGCCCTTGTTTTCGGCGCACTGGTCCCGATCACAACCTCTGTGGTGATCACCGGCCCGGCGTTCGCCAACCCGGTTTTCCCGCCCGGCTCGCGGGTCGGTATCACACCACCGGTCGGCATGACCTCGGACGCCGTGGGCGCCAGATTTCAAGACGCCCACAATGGTGCGGTTCTGACGGTGCTGGAGCTGCCCGGTCCGGCCTACGAGCAGATCGAACGCGGCCTGTTCGCCGCCAACGAGCCGAATGTCACGCTGATCAAGCGGGAATCCTTCGGATTCGAAGCCGGTCTGGGCTATCTGGCGCAGGTCGAGATCAAGGCGGACGCCAAAACCTCGAACAAACCCATCCGCAAATGGGTGCTGCTGGGCCGCGCCGTGTCCGGCGAGCCGACCGCGCTCGTCACGTTCGACGTGCCGGCCGAAGCCGCCGCCGCCTATCCCGAGGCCAAGATCCGCGAGACGCTGGCGAGCGTGACGTTCCGACCAACCCCGATCGAGGAACAGCTCAACCTGATGCCGATGAAGCTCTCGGATCTCGCGGGCTTCCGGGTGGTGCGGGTCCATCCGACGCTGGGGGTGTTGCTGACCGACGGCCCGAAGGACCAGAGCCCGGAGCAGCCGACGCTGCTGCTGAGTTTCGGGACACAGACGGCGAGCAATCCGGCCGATCGCCAGACGATCGCGCAGGACACGCTGCGCAATTTCGGCCTGCCGGAGTTACGGATCCAAACCACGGAAACCATCCGCCTGCGCAACCAGCCGGTGATCGAGGTCCGCGCCGAGGCGAAGGATCCGCCATCCGGCACCGAACTGCGCGTCGTGCAGTGGATGCGGTTCAGCGACGGCGGGTTCATGCGGATCGTCGCCGCCGCGTCGAAACAGGACTGGGAAGAAGCATTTCCACGCTTCCGCGCCGTGCGCGATGGCATCCAGCCCCGCTGACGGATCGAGCGCGAAAACCAGGCGGGGAAATCAGGCGGTCGTGTCGACCGTCGGTGCTTTCTCGCCCTTCGCCACGGCGACCATCGCCGGCCGCAGCACGCGCTCGCCGATCATGTAGCCGGACTGAATCACCTGGGCGACGTGGCCGTTCGGATAGCCGGAGCCCGGCATCTCGAACATCGCCTGATGCAGGTTGGGGTCGAACTTCTCGCCGAGCGGCGAGAACATCTTGACCCCGTGCTTCTCCAGCACCTTCACCAGTTCACGCTCGGTGAGATCGACGCCCTCGACCAGCGACTTCACGGTCGGATCGGCGCTGGAACGCAACTGATCGCCTATATGGTCGAGCGCCCGGTGCATGTTGTCGGCGACCTGCAGCACATCGCGAGCAAAGCCGGTGATGCCATAGAGGCGCGCCTCGGCGACATCGCGCTCGGTGCGCTTGCGCAGGTTTTCCATGTCGGCAAGCGTGCGCAGCAGCCGGTCCTTGAAATCCGCCGCCGCGTCCAGCGCCGCCTTCACCTGTTCGGCCGGCACCATGTCCGCGGCACCGTCCTGCTGCGGCGCTGTCTCCGGGGAATCCGCGGTCATGCCATGCTCGTGGGGGTCCGTGTTGGCAGCCATATTAGCGGACTTGCCGGCTTTGTTGTCGGTCATCGCTCTCAATCGCTTTTGCGCTTCTGATCGGGTTTTCAACGATTGCCGGGGATATCAGGGTTCGGCACCGAAAAATCAAGCGATCCCGCGTCGCGGCGGCGTTTTTCGAGGCCGGGCGCCGCGGTTCAGGGACCACCCAGCATCCGCCCGACCAGTTTCGCGGTGTAATCCACCATCGGGATCACACGCGCGTAGTTGAGCCGGGTCGGCCCGATCACGCCCAGCACGCCGACGATGCGACCGCCGGCGTCACGATAGGGCGTGACGATGGTGGACGATCCCGACATGGAAAACAGCTTGTTTTCCGAGCCGATAAAAATGCGCACGCCGTCGCCGCCTTCTGCGCGGCCGAGCAGATCGACCACGCCACGGCGGGTTTCCAGTTCATCGAACAGCGTGCGGATGCGCTCGAGATCCTCGATCGCGTGCAGGTCTTCGAGCAAATGCGACTGACCGCTGATGATCAGCTTGCGGTCCTCGTTCGCCCCGCCGGACCAGCTCGCGACGCCGGCCGCGATCACTTTGCCGGTCAGTTGATCGAGTTCCGCCTGCCCGGCCGCCAGCGCGCGCTCCAGTTCGCTGCGCAGTTCCGACAGCGTGCTGCCACGCACCCGCGCATTGAGGAAGTTGGACGCCTCGACCAGCGACGAACTCGGCAGATCGGCCGGCACCGGCAATACGCGGTTCTCCACCTGCCCGTCCTCGGACACCAGCACGGCGAGCGCGCGCGTCGGCTCGAGCCGCACGAACTCGACCTGCTTGAGTCGCACATTGGACTTGGTGGTGAGCACCACACCCGCCGTGCGGGTGAGGCCCGACAACATCTGCGAGGCTTCGGTGAGTACCGCCTCCATCGACTTGCCGTCGCCGAGCGCCGCGACATTCGCTTCGATCGATTGCCGGTCGGCCTGATCGATCTCGCCGATCTGCATCAGGGCGTCGACGAAGAACCGCAGACCCAACTCGGTCGGCAGCCGCCCCGCCGATGTGTGCGGCGCGTAGATCAGCCCGAGATGTTCCAGGTCGGACATCACGTTGCGCACCGACGCGGGTGACAAGGTCATCGGCAGGATGCGGGCGAGGTTGCGTGAGCCGAGCGGCTCGCCGGTCGCCAGATAGCTCTCGACGATACGGCGGAAAATTTCGCGCGAACGCTCGTTGAGCGCCGACAGGCTGCTCGCCGGACTGGAACCGATCGGAATGTCTCGCGCGCTCACGCGGGTCTGCTCCATCGCGGGGCCGGATCATAAAGGACGATTTTGCCCCGCCAGCACCAGATTTGACCATTCTGCCGCCCGCAGACAAGAGATCGCGGGCGGAAGACTGCGACTTGTCGCTGGCGCAGCCGCCCCCTACAAGCAGCCGCAAATCAGCGACCGAACAAGGAGCAATGCCATGCGGCCGAGCCGCCGAGCCCCCGATGAATTGCGTGCCGTCTCGCTGGAGCGCGGCGTGGTGAAATACGCCGAGGGCTCCTGCCTGGTGAAGTTCGGCGACACCCATGTGCTGGTCACCGCCTCGCTGGAAGAGCGTCTGCCGCCGTGGCTCAAAGGCCAGGGCCGCGGCTGGGTCACTGCCGAATACGGCATGCTGCCGCGCGCCACCGAGACGCGCACGCGCCGCGAGGCGGCCGCCGGCAAGCAGGGCGGCCGCACCGTCGAGATCCAACGGCTGATCGGCCGCTCGCTGCGCTCCGTGGTCGATCTCGTCGCGCTCGGCGAACGGCAGATCACCCTCGACTGCGACGTCATTCAGGCCGACGGCGGCACCCGCACCGCGTCGATCACCGGCGCATGGGTCGCGCTCGCCGACTGCCTCGCCTGGATGAAGAGCCGCAGCATGATCTCCGCGCCCGTTTTGCGCGATCACATCGCCGCGGTGTCATGCGGCATCTATCGCGGCACGCCGGTGCTCGATCTCGATTACGCGGAAGATTCCGAAGCCGACACCGACGCGAATTTCGTCATGACCGGCAAGGGTCTGATCGTCGAAGTGCAAGGCACCGCCGAGAAGGACCCGTTCAGCGAGCAGCAACTACTCGAACTTCTGGCGCTGGCGCGCAAGGGAACCGGTCGTCTCGTCGATCTGCAGAAGATGGCCGTGACGTGAGCGACGCCGTTTCGCCGCATCGGCGCCTGTCCGGCAAGGTGGTGATCGCCACCCACAATCCCGGCAAGCTCAAGGAAATGCGCGACCTGCTCGCGCCTTACGGGATCGAGGCGGTGTCAGCCGGTGAACTCGGACTCGCCGAGCCGGAGGAAACCGGCAAGACCTTCGCCGCCAATGCGCGCATCAAGGCCGAGGCCGCCGCGAAGGCGTCCGGTCTGATCGCCTTCGCCGACGATTCCGGTTTCGTCGTCGATGCGCTCGGCGGCGATCCCGGCATCTATTCGGCGCGCTGGGGCGGGCCGGACAAGGATTTCCGGCTGGCGATGAACAAGGTGCAGACCGCGCTGGTGAAAGCGGGCGCGACGACGCCGGAGCAGCGGCGCGCGCATTTCGTCGCCGCGCTGTGTCTCGCCTGGCCGGACGGCCATCGCGAGGAATTCGAGGCCGCGGTCGACGGCACTGCCATCTGGCCGCCGCGCGGCACGCGCGGCTTCGGCTACGATCCGATGTTCAGGCCCGACGGTTTCGAGCAGACCTTCGGCGAGATGAGCGCCGAGGAAAAACACGGGCTGCCGCCGCTGGGAAAAGGGCTTTCGCACCGCGCGCGCGCCTTCGTGATGCTGGCAAAAGCCTGCCTCCCAAGCCTCTGATGGCGCGATTGATCCGCTCTCATTTTAATCTCTTTTGTCTCACAAAAGACCTGCTATCTCATTGAAACAGCGAGAAGAATTCTGGCGACGGACGTTCTTTTCGCGTGACGCGGAGCGACGAACCTGCGATATGGTTAATCCATGATCGCGCAGGCCCATCAGCAAGCACTTCAGCAGCACGGCTTCGGCGTCTACGTGCATTGGCCGTTTTGCCTGTCGAAGTGTCCGTATTGCGACTTCAACAGCCATGTCCGCCATGGCGCGATCGACCAGCCGCGCTATGTGCGCGCCTTCGCCGCCGAGATCGCCGCCACCGCGGCGCGCACGTCGAAGCGCACGGTCTCATCGATTTTCTTCGGCGGTGGCACGCCGTCGCTGATGCAGCCGGAAACGATCGGCGGCGTGCTCGATGCGATCGCGAAACACTGGACCATCGCGCCGGACGCCGAGATCACGCTCGAAGCCAATCCAACCAGCGTCGAGGCAACGCGGTTTCGCGGCTACCGCTCGGCCGGGGTCAACCGCGTCTCGCTCGGCGTGCAGGCGCTCGATGATGTGTCGTTGAAAGCACTCGGCCGTCTGCATTCGGCACGCGAAGCACTCGACGCCATCGCCGTCGCGCGCGCGAATTTCGAGCGCTACTCGTTCGACCTCATTTACGCGCGGCCGGACCAGACGCCGGCGTTGTGGGCCGGCGAATTGCGTCACGCCATCGCCGAAGCGGCGGAGCATCTGTCGCTTTATCAACTCACCATCGAGCCGGGCACGCCGTTCGCCGCTCTGCATGCCGCCGGCAAACTCAAGACGCCGGACGAGGACACCGCGCGCGCGCTCTACGACGTGACGCAGGAGATCTGCGAAGCAGCCGGCCTGCCCGCCTACGAGGTTTCAAATCATGCGCGGCCCGGCGCGGAGTCACGGCACAATCTGATCTACTGGCGCATGCACGATTACGCCGGTATCGGCCCCGGCGCGCACGGCCGGCTGCAGATCGGCACCAACCGTTTCGCTACCGCCACCGAGAAGCGGCCCGAGACCTGGCTGATGCGCGTCGAAGCGCTCGGCCACGGGATGACCGTCAACGAGCGTCTCAGCGACGACGAACAGGCCGACGAATTGCTGCTGATGGGTCTGCGGCTGAAGGAAGGCATCGACCCGCTGCGCTATCAGTTGCTCGCGGGTCGTCCGCTCAATCCGCAACGCGTCTCGGCGCTGCGCGCGCAGGGCGCGGTGGAAACCACCGCCAGCGGCTGGCTGCGCGTCACCAATGCCGGCTTCCCGGTGCTGGACGCCGTCGTCGCCGATCTCGCGGCCTGATCGACGAATCTTCGCCTTAGGTGCCCGGCGCGAAGTTACGCGGCGCCGGTGCCACTGCTTGCGGGCCGGACGGCGTCACGCGCAGCACCGCAAGGCCGCGTTCGCTGGTGCCGTCGGCGCGGAAGCGGAACACACCGTCGATGCCGGCAAAGCCCGACGAATTGGTCAGCACCTGCTCGCTGAAGCGCTGCGTGCCTTGCGTTTTCACCAACGCCGCGACCAGCGCAGCCGCGTCATAGGCGAGCGTCGCCGTGCGCGCCGGCTCGCCGCCGTAGCGCGTGCGATAGCGGTTGGCGAAATTACGGAAGCCGGTGCCGTCCGGCGCCGCGAACCAGCCGCCCGACATCGACGAATTCGCGAACACGCGCGGATCGTCCCACAGGCCGGTGCCGAGCAATTGCACGCGCTTGGTCACACCGCTCGCCAACAGCGTGTTGACGATCTGCGGCGCGCCATCGGCGCCGTCGGGAATGAAGATCGCGTCGGCACGCGACGCCTGCTGCGCGATACGCCGCGCCGCCTCCGCCATGCGCGCGGGATCGGAGGGATAGCGTTCGAGCGCGACCACGCGGCCGCCGCGACGCGCCACCGCCTGCTGAAACGCAGCCTCGGCGACGCCGCCATAAGCATTGTCGGGAATGAGCGCGGCGAACGAGCGTTTGCCCTGTGACACCGCGTATTCGATGATGCGGTTGACGTCGGATTCCGGCAGGAAGCTCAGCAGATAGACACCGCGCGATGCGACCGTCGTATCGGTGGAGAACCCGATCACCGGCACGCCCCGCGCCCGCGCGACCTGCGCCGTCGCCGACACCGCCTGCGCGAACAGCGGACCGAGGATCAGCTCCGCGCCTTCCTCCAGCGCCTGCTGCGCCGCCTGCTGCGCGCCCTGCGGCGAGCCACCGTCGTCCTTCACCAGAATCTGGATATTGGGATTGTTGAATTCGAGCAGCGCCATCTCGGCGGCGTTCTTCATCGACAGCGCGACGCTGCCGGCATTGCCCTGCGCCGACAGCGGCAGGATCAGCGCCACCTTGACGGTACCGCTGCCGATCAGCGTGCCGGGGGGCGGCGCGGTGACCTGCTGCTGCGGCAGGTTGGGATTGTCCAAGGCTTCGCCGGGGCTGTTACGGCCGATCGCGCCACAACCGGCGAGCGTCAGCCCGGCCAGCGCGGTCAGGATCGCGCGGCGGCCCCACTGAGCTGCGGAATTGCGGTTCTGATGCTGCGATAAAGCCATTCTGACACCCTGCACGCCCGATCCCCCACCGGGCAGCCCCGTCGTCATTCCCCTGGCCCCCGTTTACAGCAAACCAGGATCGCTGAAAAACGTTAATTCCAGGAACCACATAGAAGCTCCATCCGGGCCGCGCGGGGCGCTGACGCGCGGCGTCAGCCCGTCTATGGTGCCGCGATGTCTCATTCCGGCCTCTCAAAACCCGGCTCGCCCCCGCGCGCCTATCGGCTGCACGACCACGACGTCACCGCGCCGGCGCTGACGGGCGGCCTCTATCTGGTAGCGACGCCGATCGGCAATCTGCGCGACATCACCCTTCGCGCGCTGGAGACGCTGGCCGCCGCCGACGTGATCGCCTGCGAGGATACGCGCATCACGCGCCGGCTGACCGATCACTACGGCATCGCGGTGCCGCTGACGCCCTATCACGAGCACAATGCGCAGGAGGCACGACCGGCGCTGCTGCGGCAGCTCGCCGATGGCCGTGCCATCGCGCTCGTCTCCGACGCCGGCACGCCGCTCATCTCCGATCCCGGCTACAAGCTGGTGCGCGACGCCTGCGCCGCCGGACACACCGTCACCGCCGTCCCCGGCGCATCGGCGGTGCTCACCGCGCTGTCGCTCGCCGCGCTGCCGACCGACCGCTTCCTGTTCGACGGCTTCCTGCCGCCGAAACAGGCCGCGCGGCAGAAACGCGCGCAGGAATTGGCGCGTCTGCCCGCGACCATCGTGCTGTTCGAGACCGGGCCGCGCATCGCCGACGCACTCGCCGATCTCGCGGCGGCGTTCGGCGCACGCGAGGCGGCGACCTGCCGCGAACTGACCAAGCTGCACGAGGAGATTCGCCGCGGCGATCTCGCGGCGCTGGCGCGCGCTTATGCCGACGGCGCGGAAACGCGCGGCGAATTCGTCATCGTCATCGCGCCGCCTGCTGCTGACGATATCGCAAGCAGCGACGACGTGGATGCTTTGCTGAATGCCGCACTGGCGCGACTGTCGGTGAAGGATGCGGTGGCGGAAGTCGCCACCGCCACCGGACAGAAGCGCCGGGAGGTCTATCAGCGCGCGCTCGAACTGACGAAAACGACCGGCTCCGAATGAGCCATACCCGCAAACCCGGCACCTTGCCCGGCGACATTCCCCGCCCGACCATCGCGCGCGGCACGATCCGTGAGCAGATGAACGCATCGCCGGAGACAGCCGCGTCGAAGCATCCGGAAAAGCCTATGCCACGTCCGGAGCGCGTCGCCGCGTTCCGCACCGGATTGTCCGCCGAAAGCCGCGCGGCCGCTTGGCTGATCGCCAAGGGCTTTCGCATCCTGGCGCGGCGCTGGCGCTCGCCCGCCGGTGAGATCGACATTATCGCGCGTCGCCGGCATCTGCTGATCTTCGTCGAGGTGAAAGCCCGCGCCACGCTCGACGATGCCGCCTATTCCGTCACGCCGCAGCAGCGCCAGCGGATCGCCGCCGCGGCCGACATCTGGCTGTCGCAACACGATGTCGGTGCGATCACGGACATTCGTCTTGACGCCGTGCTGATCGCGCCAGGCAAGCTGCCGCAGCATATCCCCGCTGCGTTTGATGCAGACGGATAGCTGGCGAGAATGAAAAAGTTGGCGTAAGCAGAACCCCCTTTTCGTCATGCCTGGATAGCCGTCATGAGCCTGAACATCGCCGTGCAGATGGACCCGATCGAGCGCATCAAGATCGCCGGCGACTCGACGTTTGCTCTGCTTCTGGAAGCACAGCAGCGCGGCCACAAGCTCTCCTACTATCCGCCCGACCGCATGGCGTTCACCGGCAACCGTGTCTATGTCGGCGCGCAGAGTCTCACGGTGAAGGACGTGCAGGGTGAGCACGCCGTGCTCGGCGAACAGAAGCGCGTCGAGGCGTCGAGCTTCGACGTGATCCTGCTGCGGCAGGATCCACCGTTCGACCTTGCTTACATCTCGACCACGCACATGCTCGAGCGGGTGCATCCGAAGACGCTGGTGGTCAACGATCCGGCCGAGGTGCGCAACGCGCCGGAAAAAATCTTCGTGATGCAGTTTCCGCAATTGATGCCGCCGACGCTGATCACGCGCGATCTCGGTGAGATCAAGGAATTCCGCAAGCAATACGGCGACATCGTCATGAAGCCGCTGTACGGCAAGGGCGGCGAAGCGGTGTTCCGCCTGCAGGCCGACGATCTCAATTTCGGCTCGCTCTACGATCTGTTCGCGGTGACGTTCCGCGAACCGTGGGTGGTGCAGCAGTTCCTCCCCGCCGTGCGTCACGGCGACAAGCGCATCATTCTGGTCGACGGCGAATTCGCCGGCGCGGTGAACCGCGTGCCGGCGGCGGACGATCTGCGCTCCAATCTCGCACGCGGCGGTTCGGCCAAGGAAGCGGACCTGACGCCGCGCGAACGCGAGATCTGCGAGACCATCGGACCCGCGCTGCGCGAACGCGGATTGATCTTCGTCGGCATCGATGTGATCGGCGACTACCTCACCGAGATCAACGTCACTTCGCCGACCGGCGTGCGCGCCATCAAGAAGCTCGGTGGCCCCGATACGGCGGCGATGATCTGGGACGTGATCGAGAAGAAACGCGCGCGCTGACCATCTGCGCGCGTTCGCCGTCAGCCCCATCAATCCCATTTATGCCTATCGGAACAATGTTCATGGAATGTTCTTGCGCGTCCTAGGGTTGTGCCCTAGGATCATGCCGGGACAGAGGCTGTGAGCCGCCGAACCGCGACAGGATCGGCGCACAGCGCGGGCGGCGGGCATCCACGATCATCATGGTCCAGCACGTATCCACCGTGGCATTCGAGGGCATCGAGGCCCGCGCCGTCGACGTGCAGGTGCAGGTCGCGCCCGGTCTGCCCGCCTTCGCCATCGTCGGCCTGCCCGACAAGGCGGTGAGCGAGGCACGCGAGCGCGTCCGCGCCGCGCTGATTGCCTCCGGCCTCGCGCTGCCGGCCCG
>JAHBZF010000124.1 GCA_019635575.1 Pseudolabrys sp.
GCGATCTATGTCTGGGGCTACGGCGGGCCGGTGGCCGGCGGCGGCCACCACTGACGGGCTGATACACTTTTGAAAAGGGCGGCCTTCGCGCCGCCCTTTTTTCATTGAACAAGACTGCGGACGAGATCGCCTTCCATGACCGATCAGACGCCGGACATTTCGCAGCAGACCGCCATCATGCGCGGCTTGCGCTGCCGTTGTCCGCGCTGCGGCGAGGGCGCGCTCTATACCGGCTTCCTCACGCTCAGGCCCGCCTGCGACCGCTGCGGGCTTCCTTACGATTTCGCCGATGCCGGCGATGGGCCTGCGGTGTTCGTGATCCTGTTCGCCGGCTTCGTCGTGGTCTTCCTCGCGCTTGGCGTCGAGTTCGCCTATGCGCCGCCTTACTGGGTGCACATCGCGCTGTGGCTGCCGCTGATCCTGATCGTCACGCTGGCGCCGCTGCGGCCGCTCAAGGGCGTGCTGATCGCGCTCCAGTATCACCATAAAGCGGCCGAGGGGCGGCTGATGGGCAAAAGCGAATGAACGCGCGCTATCCCGGTGAACGCCGTGTCGGCTGGCTGACGCCGACGCTCTTCACGATCGCCGCGCTGGCGATCCTGATCGGGCTTGGCGTCTGGCAGCTCGAACGCAAGGCGTGGAAGGAGGCGCTGATCGCGCGGCTCGACGCGCGCATCGCCGCGCCGGCCACTGTCGGCGTGCCGCCGCGCGATCAATGGGCGAGCCTTGATGCGCAGCAGATGGAATATCGCCGCGTCACCGTGCCGGTGGAATTCCTGCACGATCAGGAGGCGCTGGTGTACACCGCCGGCTCCGCGTTGCGGCCGGACGTGAAGGGCGCGGGCTACTGGGTGTTCACGCCGGCGCGGCTCCCCGGCGGCAGCACGGTGATCGTCAATCGTGGTTTCGTGCCGCTCGACCACAAGGATCCCGCGACCCGCCGCGAGGGGCAGGTGAGCGGCCCGGTCGATATCGTCGGCCTGCTGCGCTGGCCGGACGAGCGCGGCACCTTCACGCCGAATGACGAGCCGGCGAACAATGTCTGGTATGTGCGCGATCCGTCCGTGATCGGCCCGGCGAAGAAGTGGGGCAACGTCGCGCCGTTCTTCATCGATATGGAATCGCCGCTGCCGCCGGGCGGGTTGCCGAACGCCGCGCGCGCGGTGCTCAAGCTCTCCGACAATCACTTGCAATATGCGCTCACCTGGTTCGGCCTCGCGCTGACGCTCGCCGGGGTCTATCTGGCGTGGATGATCCGCCGGTTCCGGGGCTGAGGCGGCTTCCTTGTCCTGACCGCCGCAACCGATTAGTCTGCAGCCAAACTGGCCGGGCGTCGAAGAAAGCCAAGCGAAATCAATGCGTTATATTTCAACGCGGGGCGAAGCCCCGGTGCTCGATTTCATCGACGTGATGCTGACCGGGCTCGCCCGCGACGGCGGCCTCTACGTGCCCGAAAGCTGGCCGCGCCTCACGCCCGAGCAGATCAGCGGGTTCGCCGGCAAGCCCTATGCCGAGGTTGCGGTCGAGGTGCTGCGGCCGTTCGTCGGCGCGGCGCTGCCGGAGGCCGATCTCGCCCGCATGGCGCGCGAGGCTTACGGCACGTTCCGCCATCCGGCGGTGGTGCCGTTGGTTCAGGTCGGCAACAATATCTTCATCGCTGAGCTGTTTCACGGCCCGACGCTCGCGTTCAAGGATCTCGCCATGCAGCTCGTGGCGCGGCTGATGGATCATGCGCTGCGCGCGCGTGGCGAGCGCACCACCATCGTCGTCGCCACCTCGGGCGACACCGGTGGCGCGGCGGTCGAGGCGTTCCGCGGTCTCGCGCAGGTCGACGTGATTGTGCTGTTCCCGAACGGCCGTGTCTCGGACGTGCAGCGGCGGATGATGACCACGGCGACCGACGCCAACGTTCACGCGCTCGCGATCGAAGGCACGTTCGACGACTGCCAGGCGCTGGTGAAGGCGATGTTCAACCATCACGCCTTCCGCGACCGGGTGAAGCTGTCCGGCGTCAATTCGATCAACTGGGCGCGCATCGTCGCGCAGGTGGTTTATTACTTCACCGCAGCCGTTGCGCTCGGTGCGCCGCATCGCAAGGTGGCGTTCACGGTGCCGACCGGCAATTTCGGCGACGTGTTCGCCGGCTATGTCGCCGAGCAGATGGGCCTGCCGGTGGAGCGGCTCACCGTTGCCACCAACGTCAACGATATTCTCGCGCGCACCATCGCCACCGGCCATTACGAGCCGCGCGATGTGGTCGCAACCTCGTCGCCGTCGATGGATATTCAGGTGTCGTCGAATTTCGAGCGGCTGCTGTTCGACGCCTATGGCCGCGATGCCGGCGCCGTGCGTGGGCTGATGAATTCGCTGACGCAGTCGCGCCGCTTCTCCATCGCCGCGCCGGCGCTCGCGCGCATCCGCGATCGCTTCACTGCCGGCCGCGCCAGCGAGGACGAGACCGCGGCGACGATCCGGGCGCTGCGCCGCGAGACCGGCTATGTCGCCGATCCGCACACGGCAGTCGCGCTCGCCGTCGCCGAGAAGGAACCGCGCGATGCGGCGACGCCGATGGTGGTGCTGTCCACCGCGCATCCGGCGAAATTCCCCGATGCGGTGGAAGCGGCCTGTGGCGTGCGCCCCGGTTTGCCGGACTGGCTATCGGGCCTCAACACCGCACAAGAAAACATGACGGTGCTGCCGGCCGATCAGGCCGCGGTCGAAAAGTTTGTCACCGGCGCCGCCCGCGCCGCGCGCGAAGGAGCTGCCGCATGAGCGTTGCCGTCACCAAGCTCAAGTCCGGACTGACGGTCGTCACTGACGACATGCCGCATCTGCAGACGGCGTCGCTCGGCGTCTGGATCGGCGCCGGCAGCCGCAACGAGTTGCCGCAGGAGCATGGCATCGCGCACATGCTCGAACACATGGCGTTCAAGGGCACCAGGCGCCGCACGGCGCGGCAGATCGCCGAAGAGATCGAAGCGGTCGGCGGCGATCTCAATGCCGCGACCAGCGTCGAGAGCACCGGCTATTTCGCCCGCGTGCTCAAGGCCGACGTGCCGCTGGCGCTCGACGTTCTCTCCGACATCCTCACCGAGCCGACCTTTGTGCCGGACGAGGTGGCGCGCGAGCAGGGCGTGATCGTGCAGGAGATCGGCGCGGTCGGCGACACGCCGGACGATCTGGTGTTCGAGCGGTTGCAGGAAACCGCGTTCCCGGACCAGCCGATCGGCCGCGCCATCCTCGGTACGCCGGAAACGGTGCGCTCGTTCGACGACGTGGCGCTGCGCGGTTATCTCTCGCGCAACTACCGCGCGCCGGACATGGTGGTGGTCGGCGCCGGCGCGGTGACGCACGAGCAGATCGTCGCCGAAGCGGAGCAGCGGCTCGGCTCGTTCGCCGGACCGGGCAAGCCGAAGCCGGATGCGGCGAAATTCGGCGGCGGCACGCGGCTCGAAGCCCGCGATCTCGAGCAGGTACATATCGCGGTGGCGCTCGAAGGGCTGCCGGCGCGCGATCCGGAAATCCATGCGCTGCAGGTGTTCACCGGCGCGCTCGGCGGCGGCATGTCCTCGCGCCTGTTCCAGCAGGTGCGCGAGCAGCGCGGCCTCTGCTACACCATTCAGGCGTTTCATATGCCGTATGCCGACACCGGGCTGTTCGCGCTCTATGCCGGCACCGATGCTGCCGACGTGCCGGAACTGATGCGCGTGTCCGTCGCCGAGATTGCCGACGCGACCGAAACGCTGACCGAGGCCGAGGTCGCACGCGTCAAGGCGCAGATGAAGGCAGGCCTCTTGATGGCGCTGGAAAGCTCGGAGGCGCGTGCCAGCCAGCTCGCCCGGCAGATGCTGATCCACGGCCGGCCGATTCCGCTCGATGAGATCATCGCCAAGGTCGATGCCGTGACGGTGGAGCGCGCCCGCGCCGCCGGCCGCGCGCTGATCGGCCGCGGCCGCATCGCCATGTCCGCGCTCGGGCCGGGGCGGGGCCTTGAGAATGCGGCGACGATCGCGGAAAGTCTGGTTCAGCGCGCGGCCTGAAATCGAGACCGACCGATGGCCTTCTTCCGCTCCGCCAATCCGACCGAACAGTCGACCGTGGTTTGGGGCGAGGGCGTCAAGCTGCGCGCGCCGCTGATGGGCGACTATCCGGCCTGGGCGGAATTGCGCGCGGTGAGCCGCGAATTCCTCACGCCGTGGGAGCCGACCTGGCCGGCCGACGATCTCACCCGCGGCGCGTTTCGTCGCCGGCTGCGCCGCTATGCCGACGATCAGCGCGCCGATCTCGCTTATGCGTTTCTGCTGTTCCGCTCTGCCGACGACGTGCTGCTCGGCGGCCTGACGATCGCCAATGTGCGGCGTGGCGTCGCGCAGGCCGGGACGCTCGGCTACTGGATGGGCGCGCCGCACGCTGGGCAGGGCTATATGAGCGCGGCGCTGCAGGCGGTGCTGCCGTTCTGCTACAACGAGCTGGGGCTGCACCGCGTCGAGGCGGCGTGCATCCCGCGCAACGAACCGTCGATCCGACTCCTCGAGAAGTCCGGCTTCACGCGCGAGGGGATGGCGAAGGAATATCTCTGCATCAACGGCGTGTGGCAGGACCACCTGCTGTTCGGTCGCCTGAAGACGTAACCCGAGAGATGAGAGGTTATGACCGCAATGCCGGGTTTCCGACACGATCCTGTCCGATAAGCTGCGCCGGTTTGCCGGCGTGGTGAGCGAACTTGGGTTTACGAACTTGGGTTTATCCGCCGACCGCTGATATAGTTTCTGTCTGCCAACGCGTAACGAGTATTTGCCGATGACCGAACGTCCCCTGTCCGCCCGTCTTGCCGTATCCGCCGCCGTGCTGCTGTTCGGCGCCGCCGTGTCGGGCTGCTCGTCGGTTGGCGGCATGTTCGGCTCGTCGTCGTCGAGCACGTCGGGTTCGTCCGATCTGCTGCCGGCCGCGACCGGCGCGCAGGCGTCTGCGACGCCGGCGGCTCCAGCGGAGTTCGACTGCCCTTCGGTGGAGATCCGCTCCGGCGCCTCGACCTTGACCATCAACGCTGCCGGCAAGCCGACGGAGGGCGGCGCGCTCGATCTGCGGTATCAGGGGTCGATCGTGCGCACGGCGCGCGAGTGCCAGCTCGTGGCGGGCAACGTCAATCTGCGCGTCGGCATCGAAGGCCGCATCGTGCTCGGTCCTGCGGGCGGCCCCGGCAATATCGAGGTGCCGATCCGTCTCGCCGTGGTCGAGGAAGGCGCCAATCCGAAGACCATCGCCACCAAGCTCTATCGCACGGCCGTGGCGATCCCGCCGGATCAAAGCAATTCGAATTTCTATTATGTCGCGGAAGATCTCGCGTTCCCGATGCCGCGCGGCGGCGACATCGACAAATACGTGATCTATCTCGGCTTCGATCCGCAGGCCGAGCCGGCCAGACCGCAGCGCCGTCCTGCCCGCCGCGCGCGATAACCGCGCCGTTCTCGCTCCGCCTCATCCGGAGGAGGCGCGCGGAATCTCTAGCGACGGTGTGCGCCTCACCAGCCGCGCAGCGCGATCACGGTGCTCTTGAGCAGCCGCATGTCGGTGATCACCGTGCGCGCGCCCGACGCGGTGAGCTGCGCGGCGAGGTGCGGACCCGCATGGCTGCCGCCGACAAAGCCGATCGGCGTCATGCCGGCGGCCGCCGCTGCGGTCACGCCGACCGGGGAATCCTCGACGACGATGCACTCCTGCGGCCGCACCCGCATCTTTTCGGCGACCAGCAGAAACACGTCGGGAGATGGTTTGCCGCGCGGCATGTCGCTTGCCGAGAACAGATAAGGGTCGAAGAACCGCAGCAGGCCGACGGTCTCGAGGCTCATCCGCATGCGGTCGAGCGGCGAGGAGGAGGCGACGCATTTGCGGCCGCGCAGCCAGGTCAGCGCATGCGCCACATGGGCGGTGGCGCGCAGATCGTGCTGGAAGCGGGCGAGGGTGGCGGCGGCGACATGGGCGGTGAACCCGGCCGGCAGCTTGCGGCCCGCGGCCTGTTCCACCTCGGCGAACATGTCGGCGGGGCGGCGGCCGGTGAAATAGCGGGCGATCAAATCGGGCGTGAGCGCGATGCCGATGCGCTGGAATTCATGCGCAGCGACGCTCGCGGCGAGCGGCTCGCTGTCGATGAGAACGCCATTGCAATCGAAGATAACCACGGTCCCCCAACCTCGGTTGTCTCTTCAATGCGTGCGAATCACTCAAGAGGATACGCAGCACTGAATCCGCAGGCACAGGACAAGGAGAGAGGGTCCCCTCTCTCCACAGGTTATGAGTCTTGTGGATAACTGATTCGGCCCATTCCAGGCGACAGCAAAGATGCCCGACTCGGCCGATTCGCTCCGATGGTGCCGGCCTCCGGCGCAGGCTGGTCGGCCAATGGCCGATCGGGCCGGCCTCCGGGAGCCGAAAACAAAAATGGCCGGGTTTTCCCGGCCATTTCAGAATTGAGGCGCGTGTCGCGTCAGTTGAGCAAGTCAGTTCAACTTGGCGCGGACATCCGCGATGCCCTTGGCGAGCAGGTCGGCGGCGGTCTGGCCCTTCACCGTGTCACCGAGGATCTTCTCGGCGGCGGAGACAGCGGCTTCCGCGGCGGCGGCGCGCACGTCGCCGAGGGCCTGGGCTTCCGCCTGAGCGATCTTGGTCTCGGCCATCTTGGTGCGGCGCGCAACGAATTCCTCGACGCGGGCCTTGGCCTCGACCTCGACGCGCTCGGCTTCCGCCTTGGCATTGGCGACGATCGCTTCCGCCTCGGCCTCGGCTTCCTGCTTCTTGCGGCGATAGCTCTCGACCAGCGCCACCGCCTCTTGCTTGAGGCGGCTGGCTTCGTCGAGTTCGGCTTTGATCCGCTCGGCGCGGGCGTCGAGCGTCTTGGCCAGCGTCTTGTGAACGCCGAGATAGATCATCAGGCCGACGAAGATCACGAAGGCGATGGCGACCCAGGTCTCGGGCTCGTGGAGATCAAACATGGTGTCCTCGGCGTCCGTATGCGTCAGCGTTTCAGGGCGCCGGCGACCGCCGCAGCGACCGCCTGTTCCTGCGGCTTCGTGCCGGTCAGCCGCTCGACGATCGTCGCGGCGGCGTCCTGCGCGATGGCGCTGACATTGGACATCGCCGCCGTCTTGGTGGCCGCGATGGTCTTTTCCGCATCGGCGAGCTTGGCGTTGAGCTGGGTTTCCAGCGTCTTGCGGGTCGCCTCGGACGCGGCGGCCTGCTTGTCACGCATCTCGCTGGCGATGGCCTGGCCGCGATTGCGGGCATCGGCCAGCGCCTTTTCGTAGGACGCGAGCGCCGCGTCGGATTCCGCCTTCAGCTTCTGCGCATGGGCGAGGTCGTCGTCGATGCGCTTCTGGCGGGTGTCGATGATCGCGCCGATACGCGGCAGCGCGACCTTCGCCATCATCACGTAGAGAAAGACAAACGTGATGACCAGCCAGAAGAGCTGAGACGCGAACGTCTGCGAATTGAAAGGAGGAAACGGCTCCTTGTGGCCCGCAGGCTGTTCGGTATGGGCTGTCGTGGTGGCCATCGCGGATGTCGCCTCTGGTGTCTTAGAGCGCGAACAGGAGCAGCAGCGCGATCAGCAGCGAGAAGATGCCGAGCGCTTCGGTCACGGCGAACCCGAAAATCAGGTTGCCGAACTGGCCCTGGGCGGCCGACGGGTTGCGCAGCGCGGCGGCCAGATAGTGGCCGAAAATCGCGCCGACGCCGACGCCCGCTCCGCCCATGCCGATGCAGGCAATGCCGGCGCCGATGTACTTCGCTGCGATGGGATCCATGGAAAGCTCCTTTGTGTTGGATTCAGTCGTGTTGGGGTTTCAGGCCTAGTGGCCTGGGTGAATAGCGTCGTTGAGGTAGATGCAGGTGAGGATCGCGAACACGTAAGCCTGCAGGAACGCGACCAGAAGTTCGAGCGCGGTGAGCGCGACGACCAGCGCGAGCGGCAGCGTGGCGCCGGCGATGCCGAGGATACCGGCCGAGCCGAGCAGCGTGATGAAGGAGGCGAACACCTTGAGGGTGATGTGACCGGCCAGCATGTTCGCGAACAGACGCACGCTGTGCGAGATCGGGCGCGACAGGAACGACAGCACCTCGATGAACACGATCAGCGGCAGGATGTAGATCGGAATGCCCTTGGGCACGAACAGGTTGAAGAAGTGCAGGCCGTTCTTCCAGAAGCCGTAGATCAACACGATCAGGAACACCGTGATGGCGAGCGCCGCGGTGATGATGATGTGCGAGGTGACGGTGAAGGTGTAGGGGATCAGGCCGACCAGATTGGCGACCAGCACGAACATGAACAGCGAGAACACGAACGGAAAGAACTTCATTCCTTCCTTGCCGGCCGTGCTCTGGATCGTGTCGGCGACGAATTCATAGGACAGTTCGGCGACCGACTGCAGGCGGTTCGGCACCAGCGAGCGGCTCGCGGTGGTCGCCAGCAGGAAGGCGGTGATGCCGCCGGCGGCGAGCACCATGAAGGCGGCCGAATTGGTGAAGGAGATTTCGTGACCGCCGATCTGGGTGACCGGGAAGAAGTTCACGATATTGAATTGATGAATCGGGTCGGCCATCACTTGGTCCTGTTCGGGGGCACCACGCCCGCCGCGCGCATCACGTTCAGAACGCCGGCCGTAAAGCCGAGCAGAAGAAACACAATCAACCCCCAGGGCGTGCTGCCCAGCCAGCGGTCGAGCAGCCAGCCGATCAGCGCCCCGACCAGAACGCCGGCCACCAGCTCGGTCGAGAGCCGGAAACCACGCGCCAGCGCCGACGGATCAGTCGTCGGCCGAGGCACTTCGCTTTGTTCGGGTGTCCGGCTCGATTTCGCAAGCCGATCGCCGAGACGCTGAAGCCTCGCGGAGAGGTCGGCCTCTTCGTTCGGGGTGTTCTGATCGCCGTTGCGTTGCGTGCCGTCAGCCATTGCCTTCGACCCGTCGCGACCGCGCTCGCGTCGCACACCGCCCCCCGAGGCCGCGCGGACCATACTGATGGCGCTAGGGCGAGTCAACCGAACCGCATGCGACATAAGTAGCTGAAAACACGCCCGAAAATGCGAAGTTTGGGGATAGCCGCGCTGCCGCATGCCGCAATGCGGCGGGAAACGGGTTCGGACCGTTCTGTCGGCGCTGCGGCGATGCTAGGTTCGCCGCGGAAATGCAGTGAGGTCCAAGGAATCCCATGTCCCGCACGATCGACTATTACTTCTCGCTGGTCTCGCCCTGGGCCTATATCGGCCACACCACGTTCATGGACTTGGCCCGCCGGCACAATGCCGAGGTCCGGTTCAAGCCGATGTCGCTGTCGAGCGTGTTCCCGGAAACGGGCGGTCTGCCGCTTGCCAAGCGCGCGCCGGCCCGCCAGCGCTATCGGCTCATGGAACTGCAGCGCTGGCGCGAGAAGCGCGGCGTCCGGCTTAATATCCATCCGAAATTCTGGCCGTTCGACGTGAACGCCGCCGACCATTTCGTCGTGGCGATCGTCCAGTCCGGCACCGATCCCGACCAGTTCCTGCGCAACGCCTTCCCCGGTGTCTGGGCCGACGAGAAGAATCTGGCGGACGAGGCGACCCTGGTGGCGCTCGCCAACGGTGTCGGCCTGCCGGCCACGGACCTGCTCGCCGCCAGCAAGACCGACAAGGTGAAAGCGGCTTACCAGCAGAACATCCAGGACGCGCTGAAGGCCGATGCGTTCGGGTCGCCCTGTTACGTCCTCGACGGCGAGGTGTTCTGGGGGCAGGATCGGATCGAACTCCTTGCCGATGCGTTGACCTCGGGCCGCAAGCCCTACGGCAGCGACGCGTGAGGGAGATCGGAGGACGCTCATGACGATGCGTTCGATCACGGCCGGTGTCGTTCTCGGTGCCGGCCTGATAGGGGCCGCGATTGCGGCGCGCGCCGACGAGGCGACGGCCTCCATGGTTCCCGATACCGGCCCGGCGATCGTGGTGCCGGAAACCAGAACGCCGTCTCAGACCGTTCCCGAGCCGACCCTGCCGCCGCCACCGGCAATGCTGCCGCCGGTCACGCCTCCCGCGAACGCCAAAACGGCGACGGATAAGGCGGCACCGGACGACAAGGATGCCACGCCCCGCTACCGTTTCAGCGCGTCCGGCGACGGCTTCGTCCGGCTCGATTCGCAGACCGGAGAGGTGTCGTATTGCGCGCCGCGCACCGCCGGCTGGGCCTGCCAGCCCGCGGCCGATGAACGTGCCGCGTTCGAGGCGGAGATCGCGCGTCTCGCCGACGCCAATGTGGCGCTCAAGCGCGACCTCGCCGCGCATCAGCCGCCGCCGGCCGCGCCGGATGCGGCCCCGCCCAAGGGTTATCGGGTGCCCGAGGTGGAGCTTCGCCTGCCGACCAACGAGGACATCGATCGCGCGGTGACGTTTGCCGGAAAAGTCTGGAAGCGGCTGGTCGATATGCTCAACGACATCCAGAAAGAGACGCGTGAGAAAATCTGACCGGAGCGCGTGCGGGGGTTATGGGCGATGAGTCATGAGCTTACGGCGCTGACGCGCGTCACGCCGCATCTGATCGCCAGCGCCAAGCTGACGGTCGCGACCACGGGGCAGGGCTTCACCGATATCACTCGCGACGTCACGCGCTTTCTCAAGGAGATCGCCGCGCATGAGGGCACGGTGTTCCTGTTCCTGCGGCACACATCAGCGTCGCTGGTGATCCAGGAGAACGCCGATCCGGACGTGCAGAAGGATCTGCTCACGGCGCTCGATCGTCTCGCGCCGGAACGTGCCGGTTGGGTGCACGACACCGAAGGGCCGGACGACATGCCGGCGCACGTCAAGGCCATGCTCAATGGCGTGATGCTGCATGTGCCGGTGTTGCAGGGGACGATGAAGCTCGGCACCTGGCAGGGCGTTTATCTTGCCGAGCACCGCAGCGCGCCGCACAAGCGCGAGGTGATCCTGCAGTTCATCGGCAACGCCGGCTGATATTGAACCGCGCATGATCCCGAAAAGCGGGAACCGGTTTTCCGATCAAGATCATGCTTGGATGAAAAGAAAAACCCCGCCGTGAGGCGGGGTTTTCCGTCCTGGTGCGCAGCGGCTTACTTGTTGCCGTCGTAAGTGAAGATGTCGCGATCCTTCGTCTCCGGCAGGAACAGCATGCCGATCACGAAGGTCATGCCGGCGATCGCGATCGGATACCAGAGACCGGAGAAGATATCGCCGGTCGCGGCGACGATCGCGAACGCGGTCGGCGGG